>JBEKUD010000083.1:0-22379 GCA_049515395.1 Candidatus Sulfotelmatobacter sp.
GCGAGCGAAACAAGAATCGCGTCTACATTCCCGAATGGCTCCTGGAAAAGTGGGGCTTAACCGTAGATGCAATCTTCAGCGGCACCGCTTGACTACCTGTCCGACAGGACGCGGGCCAGAGATTGAAATACGACCCTTTATAGAGCAATTTTATGCATACGCCGTGGCGCAAGTGTGTCTGAATCGTTGACGAGCCGCCGTTGGTGTCACGCAGCGAGGCAACGGGACATCCGATCGGCGCAATGGACGCATTTCTCGCGGCGACTGCAGAAGTTCATCAGCGGATGCTGGTGACTCAGGACGTTTCAAGATGATCGGGTGCTTAAAGCGGCATTGAATCCCTGGACGTAAGAGACTGCGCGCCCCATAAGCCTCACAAAATCCTGAGCGGACGGCAATCATAGGTGGCAGAATCGTCCCAGAGGCGTGCCCCTGCGCGGGATCGACTCGAGATGGGAGGGCTAAGGAGCATCCTCCTGCCAGCAAATCCTTATCATTATTATGTCGTCCGCTTGGGCGGCATAGATCCTTTGCCGCAACGCCTATACAGCTACAGAACTCAGAAGCCGACGCCGACGCCGACTTGTGGGACCCGTCGGTCCCTGACTTCGGGGTTGCCCGCGACCTACTGAAATCGCCCCGGATAGCGGTACGGTCATTATTCTGGATGGCGACTTCTGGCGCGTCGCTGAGCGTCCGGGCAATTCGACCGAAAGCGGGATCCGTTGTTCCCAAGGAGATCAGTACTCTTGGCGATTCTAGGATCCGAAGCGCGCGTCTGGGATTGATATACCTTTCATGAAATGCGGTGTCTGTTGTGAGCAGAGGCCCGCAATCGTCTTCTCAGCGCTGATTCCTCGTTTTCTTTTTCCTCTTTTTACTGAGGTCTTCTAACAGGTACTTAAGGGATGCGCATTCTTGAATCACAGCTTCAAGCTTGGGGATTGTGATGCGCAATTCGCTTTCTTCGACAATGCCGTCGGCGAGGGTTTCCGCAACGCTCTCCAGAGCCTCCCCGACTTCCCTGATCAGGTGGGAAACCGCAACAAGTTCTCTCTCCAGCGTGACATCCGGATCCGGGAGTTTGAACGCCACCCGCCCGGCCTGGCTTTCAAGAAAATCAAGGGCCTCATAATTCTTGAGGAGCACGCACATCCTTGGCAATAGGTCCGCGGGCAGCTGACGTTCGCCTCTCAGCCAGTACATTAGTGATCGATAATTCGTCCCCAACTGTTGGGCGAGCAATCGAATATCATATTCGGCTTTTATCTCTACAACCCGGCTCAGTATCGACGGAAGATCGTTCGCAGCCACGCTCGCTCCTATCTCAGCCACACTGTTCAAGAAACGTGTTCATTTTGAACGTTGAGAGCGTTCATTCTAGCTGAATTGAACAGGAGCAAGATGTGCGATTAGATTGAGTTGGGCATCGGCACCCAGTCTCCCCCTTGCTACCGGTTATAGCAAATGGGGCCTTGAGCGGTTCGAGTGGCGCTTGGAACTATATGAAAACATTTGACAAAGGACCCAGTGGGAATTAGCTTTTTGAGTCACCGTGTTTGACTCTGGTTCTACGCGGCTGCATTGGTTCGGAAGGAGGTCGAATGCCCAAGAAGTGGTACAACTACATCGTTTCCGTCGACGACGCGGCGGGTACCGAGCCAAACTCGCCGAATGTCCCGCCGAACACCAGAAACGCTCCGGCCACCGCCAGGAGCGCGGCGCAGAGCGTGGCTGACATAGCGTCCAGCATAGCCCCGGAACCGAAATTTACCACTCCGATCTCCGATCCGACTTTGTTCGAGGAGATCTACAAGGCGGCGGAAATCCCGCCCGCCCCGCAAGGCTATTCGATCCTCAAGATCTCCCACATGCTGGAGAGCGAACATCTTCGCAATTTGCCTTCGGACGTAAAGAAATCTTCTGTATTGGTGGCGCTCGATGCCGCGGGTGTGGACATTAAGGAGGTCATCCAGGATGCGATACGGCGCGATCGCGCGCTGGACGGGTATGAGCGGGTGCAGCAGCGCGCTGCCGAAGAACTGGAAGCACGCAAGAATAAAGAGAACAGTGAGATTCAAGCGCAGATTGATAAATATGTGACCGAGCAGAGAGCGAAGATCCAGAGCAATAATGAAGAGGTATCACGGGAAAAAGAACGCTTTACCGGTTGGCGGTTGAAGAAACAGCAGGAAGAAAAGAAGATCGCCGAGGCGGTCGGCTATTTTGTCACCGAAAATCCTATTACGACGGGCGATGTGAACGCGCCGCCGCCCCCATCGAAGACAGCGCAGCGTTCCTAAACGGGAGGGGTTATGTGGCAACGTTTGACGAGGGTGGTGCGGTCTTTCATTGGTTTCTTCATCTCGGCGTCGGAAGATCCTGAGCTGATTCTGCAGCAGAATATCCGCGACATGAACGACCAGGTCCCGCGGATGAATGAGAGCATCGCCATGGTGAAGGCCAACGTGACGCTGCTCGAAAGAGAAGAGGCGAAATACAAGGACGACGTGGCCAGCCTGACGGCGCGGGTCAAAACCGCGATCCAGGCCAATCGCGACGACATCGCCGGCACCTACGCCGCCCAGCTGGAGCAGACGAGGAGCGCTCTGGCCAGAAATCAGGGCCAACTTACCACTGCTCGAGCCGCCTTCGACAAAGCGATGGCCGTGAAACAAGCCTTTATGCGCGAGAAAGACCGGAAGACGCAGGAGGCGCTGGGCGCAATCGCCGACTACCGCCGCTCCCAGTGGCAGAAAAAGGTCGCCGACGCGATGGAGCAATTCGAGGTCGCCGGGATCAGCCAGACGCACGATGAGATGGTGCGCAAGATTGAGGAGACCACTGCCGTCAACGAAGCCCGCATGGATATGGCGATGAGCAATGTCGACCAGCAGAAGATCAAGATCGACGACGAAGCCGAGAAACTCCAGGCCAGCGAGCTGGTAAAACAATTCAAGATTGAGATGGGCTTGTCGGCACCACAAGCAACCACGCCAGCGGGCGCGGAAAAAACAATTGCTGCGAAGGACCCGCAAAGAGCTTTGTAGGGGCGATCGAAGTTAGGTTCGAACAATGCGGCCCGGATCGGAAGACAGATGCACCCGGTTGTGGGATAGCGGGGGAGGAAAATAGTATGGCGGTGAAAATTGAGCGAGGTGGATGGGTTCTTATTTTTCTGATTGGCGTAGCCCTGGTCGGCTACAGCCTGAATCGATACGGAGTCATCGATCTCAGCAAGTGGACGGGCGGCGAGAAGAAGACCGTCTCCGGTAGCGGGGAGACGGTGGACGCTTCCAAGCCGCTGTTGCTTCCGGCATCTTCGAGCAGTAGCGATGCCGAAGTCCGTGTGCGCGTCAATGTGTGGGTCGGCTGCGTCGGGGGCCTGGTGGCCAACGGCGGGCTCGATACCCAGCCGGATTCCATCTATGGCAAGAAAGGACTTAAGGTTTCGTTCAAGATCATCGATGACTGGACGGAGGGCTCTGCCGCTTTGGCTACAGATAATGTCGACGTGATGCTGACCACCGCCGACGTCTACGCCAAAGATTATGCCCAGTTCAAAGAAAAAGGATTCGGGTCGCATGCCTTCCTGATGGTCGACTGGTCACGCGGCGCCGATGGCGTCATTGGAAAGCAGGGGATTAACAGCATCGAGGACCTGGCCGGTAAGAAGGTGGCTTTTGCCCCTTACACTCCGTCACACTTCTTGTTGTGGAATGGACTCAAGACCTCCGGGTTGAGCACTGCGCAGCGCAATGAAATCTTCAATCAGGCGATCCACACCAAGGATGGCATCGAGCCGGCCACTCTTTTCGCCCAGGAAAAAGTTGACGCCGCCGTGGCCTGGGACCCGGACATGAGCGACGCGGTCGCTAAGCGGCCCGGATCGAAGAAGATCTACGACACAAAGATCGCAAACCGTCTCATCGCCGACATTCTGGTGGTGAGTGACAGCTTTTCCGCGAAGCATCCGCAAACCTTGCTGAAGTTTGCCCAAGGCTGGCTCGAAGGCGTTGAATTCATCAAGACACAACCGGAGCGTGCGTACAACCTGATCGGTACCGTCAAGGATTTCAATATCCCATCGGACCTCGCGAAAACCATGCTCGGTGGCGTAAAGCTTGCCGACTATGCCGACAACCGTTCGTTCATGGGTACCGCCGGATCGAATTCCGATTATGCCAATATCCTGGGCATGGCCCAGGACATGTATCGAGAATCGATGATCATTAAACACACATTCAATCCGGAAGAGAGCCTGGATCGCCGCTACGTCGAAAAGTTGGCCGACGGCTTCTCCATGGCGTCCAGCGAAGCGCCCATCGAATATAAGGAGCCAGCCAGTGGCGCGACTCCGATCGCGACCCAACATCGGTCCATCTACTTCGATCCCAATTCTTCCGCCATGAGCCTCGATTCGCGCGCCATCGTCGACGAACTGGCCGGCACGATGCGTGCCTATGAGAATACGGTTGTCGATATCGATGGCAACACCGACTCTACCGGTGGTCGAGCTTACAACATTCAGCTCTCCCACGCGCGTGCGGACGAGGTCAAGAACTACCTGATCCAAAAGTATGGCTTTCCTGCGGCGCGACTTCGGACGGCGGGCAATGGTCCGGACAAACCGATTGCCAGCAATGCGACGCCCGACGGACGGGAGAAAAATCGGCGCACCGACATCAAGGTCTATGCCAACCCCTCGAGCTAGCTTTTCGAGTCAAAGATAGGACATGATGAGCGATTGGTTCACCATGCGGAAAGATGTACCGCCGTGGGTCCGATGGGTCGCCCCGTTTATCACTTGGAGCGTCATCTTATTGTTCTGGATCTTATTGCCCTACTGGGAAGGCCCGCACTTTTCATTGCTGCCCACACCCCTGGGAGTGATCCGGTCCTTTAAATTGCTGTGGACGGAGTACGATCTGCTCGGCAACGTATTCATGAGCTGGTGGCGCATCGCCCAGGCATTCTTCTGGTGCGCGGTGGTCGCCATCCCGCTTGGCATTCTGATGTCCAGCTACCGCTGGCTGTTCGAACTCGTCAACCCCGTGGCCGCCCCCATGCGCGCCATGCCGCTCACCGCGTTTCTTCCCGCGTTCATCGCTCTGTTTGGGATCGACGAAACCGAGAAAATTGCGTTCCTATGGTTCGGAATGTTTTTCTATTTGTTGGCGGTGGTCGTCGAAGAGGTCAACCGGGTAGACAACGCTCTGTTGGAAACAGCGTACACTCTCGGAGCCAACCAGGCGCAAGTCTTGTGGCTCGTGTTTCGCGCGTCGCTTCCGGCAATTTTCTCGTCCTTCCGAATCCTGTATGACATCGGCTGGACCTACGTGATACTGGCAGAGATGTTGAATGCCCGTAAGGGCGTAGGCTACATGGTGGAGGCTGCTCGCAAAGTGCTGGACTTCGATCGCGTGTATGCGGGAATCATCGCGATCGGCATCGCCGCGTTCCTGTTTCGTTTTCTGTTGACGTTTCTGGAAGGCCGTCTCTTTCCCTGGCGCAAAGCGACTTCCATGCTGGCCGGAGGCGGGGCGGCAGTTCCGAGCGCTACCGCACACCTGAAGGCGGCCAAGCACCGAGCTTAGGAATATGGAGCCTAAGAAATCTAAAATCACAGTTAGCAAAGTCGGCCGGTCGTTTGTCTCGGCCAACGGTTCGAGAACTGACGCCCTCGAGAACATCAACTTCGAGATTGAGGATGCGTACTCGCGCGAAGGGCGTGACATTGGCGAATTCCGCGTTTTGCTCGGCCCTTCCGGATGCGGCAAGTCGACTCTGCTGCGCCTGATCGCCGGCCTGGATCAGGCCGATACCGGCGAGATCCTGGTGAATGAACAGCCCGTACACGGTCCCGGAAAGGACCGCGGCATGGTATTTCAGAAGTACACTTCGTTTCCCTGGCTGACGGTGGCTGATAACATAGCTTACGGCTTGAAGATCAATGGCGTCCCGGAAAAGCAGCGCAGGGAAACGGTGGCGCAGTTGGTGCAGGATATTGGGCTCAGTGGTTTTGAAAATGCCTATCCGGAGACGCTCTCCGGAGGCATGCAGCAGCGGGTTGCGATTGCGCGTACCCTAGCGCTTCGCCCCGCGGTCATCCTGATGGACGAGCCGTTCGGGGCGCTCGACGCTCAAACCCGCAGCGAAATGCAGCAACTGCTGCTGAAGGTTTGGGACGAAACCGCCAGCACGATCTTGTTTGTCACTCACGACGTGGAGGAAGCGGTTTACCTGGCGGACAGGATTTTTGTTATGAGTGCGCATCCGGGGACGATTATCGAAGACGTTCAAGTACCCTTCGACCGCCCCCGCGACCTGGGCCTGAAAGAGCGAAACGAGTTTCACGAGTTGGCGAACTACGTTCTCGGGCGTCTCCGCAAAGCTCCCGGCAACGGACAGGTACGGGTGAGTGTCTAAATGGCTCCCGCTGATCTCCAGGGCGTGCCAGAAGACGATCCGCTCGGTGCTCCCGCGCCGCAAGACAAAATCAGCTTTGTAAGAGAGGCGTTCGATCTGCAGTACAACTGGATCGCCATGGTGAGTGTGGGCGTATTTGCACTGGTGAGTGGCAGCTTTCTCCCGATTATCCTGGCGGGCGGGCTGGAACTGATGTATCTCGCCATCGTTCCACAAAACTGGCGCTTTCAGCGGCTGGTGAAATCCTGGAAGTTCGCCGAGGAACAGCAGAAGCAACAACAGAAGCTGAGCGAGATGCTCGCGAGCTTGCCTGCTGAAATGCAAAGCCGGTATGTCCATGCCGCGCAAGTGTGCGGCGCCATCCGAAGCAACTTCGCGCAGTTTTCGTCGACCTCGCAAATCTTTTTGCAGCAAATCGACACGCGTCTGCAAGGCTTACTGAGTGGCTATGCCCGGCTCTTGTTGGCAGCGGCCCAGCAGCAGCAATACGTGAAGAGCACTGAGCAGGATGGCATCAAGCGCGAGATCGCCTCCCTGCAAAAAGCTCTGAGCAGCGATCCGGCGAAAGTGCAGGAAATCAACAAGAAACGTATTGAGATTCTCACCAAGCGTCTGGAGAAGTTCGATAAGATTTCCGAGAACCGCAAAGTTGTCGATGCGCAATGCTCTGCGGTAGAGGATGTGCTGATGCTGGTGCGCGATCAATCGGTGACCATGCGCAATCCGCAGCAGGTGAGCGAACGGTTGGACAGTCTGGTGCACGATGTCGAACAGACCGAGCAGACTGTGCAACAGGTAGAAGCGATCTTCAGCGACATGTCGCCGGACTTGGACGGATTGATGTCGATCGACGATTCGTCCACGTCCTCGGGTCCCAACCGTGTACGGATGTCGAACTGATTTCGAACCCCTGATGTCGAACCTACGATGCCCTCGAATATAGCGACGACCACAACAACGTTAGGGAAATATCTCGATGGACTTCCCGCGTGGGCGCGCGAACTCTCTGAAAAGTATTACTCGCGTTCGTTCGCTCTTTTTGTGCTGTACGGAAATGTGCGCGACCTGGTACCGCTTCGCAGTCAGGAAACCACCAACTTCGTTCCGCTGGATGAGTTTCTCTCCGGTGCGCTCTTCGGCCAGCGCGACGTGGTTCTACATTACGACCGTGGCGGGCTGAACTTCGGATCGGCCGACAGCCAAGCCGACTTCCGCCGCGCGCTTGAAGGCTACGACAGCTTTCACGGCACCAGCTATTCGCAGGGAGGGCTGCCGCGCAATCCGGATGGGGTACTGAACCTGCTCGACAACTATCTCCGGCTGCGCATCGCCGACGGCAAGAAAATCGGGCTGGTGATCGATTTCGCCGAGACCATCGCTCCCGCAGGCGATGTTTCCGGCATGTCTGCCGATGATCGCAATGCCTTGGTGATTCTGAAGCGCTGGGCGCGCAATTCGGCATTTCTGAATGCCGATGTCACCATTTGTCTCATCTCGGAGAATCAGATCGAACTGAACCCGAGCATCGTTCAGCACCCAGGAGTTTCTTCGATCGGAATTCCGTTGCCAGACTATGGCGATCGCCTGGAGTTTATTCGCTCGCAATTGAAGAATCAGGAATTGCCCGCAGGCTCCGAAGTTAACGATGAAACTCTGGCGAAGCTGGGAGCTGGTTTGAAACGAGTTCAGTTGCAGAGTCTGATCTCCCATGCGGTGCAGAATCGGCAACCGCTCACGCTGAAGTTTCTCTCGGATCGTAAGAAGGACTTGATCGAAGCCGAGTCCGGCGGCCTTCTGGAATTTGTGCAGAGTCGATTTGATCTCTCGTTTGTCGCGGGCAATGACCAGGCTAAGCGGAAGCTGCAGGATGCCGCCAAAGCCATCCACGCCGGCAACACCGATGTCCTGCCCATGGGCTACGTAATCTGCGGGCCAGTGGGGACGGGCAAGACTTTCATCACCACCTGCTTTGCCGGCGAAGTTGGAATTCCGGCGGTGACCCTGAAGAATTTTCGCAGCATGTGGCAAGGAGTCACGGAAGGCAATTTGGAAAGAGTCTTGACCCTACTGAAAGCGATGAGCCCGATCGCGGTTATTGTGGACGAGGCTGATGCTCAGCTCGGGGACCGATCCAGTTCCGGCGATAGCGGTGTGGGGAATCGAGTGTTCGCCCAGATCGCGCAGTTTATGGGGAATACAGAACTGCGAGGCAAGGTGATCTGGTTTCTCCTAACTTGCCGTCCCGATCTGTTACCAGTGGACCTGAAGCGCCAGGGTCGCGCCGAAGAGCATATTGCTCTGTTTTATCCCGACACGCAAGAAGAGCGTCTCGCGCTTTTGCGCGCCATGCAGCGGAAGGTCGGGATGAGGCCTTTCCCGGAGGATGTGGAGACGTTCTTCCTGGCGAGGGCAGACGGCCTGTCGGGAGCCGATATCGAGGCGGTCCTAGTGCGCAGCCACATGAGGAGCAGCCTCCAGAACAAGTCCGCAGTTGATACGGAAGACTTGAAGGCAGCCCTCGAGGATTTCATCCCACCCTACTACCCGACCGAAATCGATCTGCAGAATTTGGTAGCAGTGTTGGAGTGCACGAGCAAGAGCCTGCTACCAAAGAAATACCGAGACATGGACCGCGGTGATTTGATCCGTCAGAGCAATAACCTGATGGCGTTGTCGCGAAAGACGTCGGACTAGCCGCCCGTCGCTCTACCGAATACGTTTAAATCACAATTCCATCCATGCGGAAAACCCGGCGTGTCGGTGTAAAGTGTGGAATCGGCTGCGGTTTTATCAGCGGAGCATTGCTGACCCAGCAGCTGCGAAAATCGCGCTTTTGGCCGGTGCGATAGAAATGCAGCAAGTATGCCTGATCGCAGGCGGTGTAGTCACAAAACCACTGATCAGTGTCGGTTATGCCGATTTCATGGAGCATGGCCAGCCCGTAACACGCCGCTTGTCGTTCGTACGCGATCACGGCGGGAATCAAATCCTCATTCACGGGAGGTTGATACCGCCGGCCAATTTCAAACAACGCGGGGTTCACATTCCACTGCACGGTGTGCCCGAAAAGGTGCGCCAACAGAAACAGCCGCTGTTCCGGACTGACCGCGTAATCGATATCGATTTCCGCACCGTCGAGATCACCGGTCAACGGATCCGGAATATCCCGAGTCACAATGCGGATTCCATAGACCTCCTCCAGATATCTCTGGACGCGTGCGCAATGTTCGTCGAACGGAATTTCTATCGAATCCATTGTATGCAATGGTTGTGCGCCAGGAGTGTCTTGCGAAGACGCTCCTTCTCAATCGATGTGCTCACTCGATGTTCTGCCACGATACGACCGGAGTGCGCGCGCGATGAATCCAAGCCCACCCACAAACAGAATCAGCATCACGAGTGTATTGAATAAGCTTGTGGGCCGAAAATAGATGTGCATATTGGCAATGACACCAGCGAGAATAAAGAGTGCGCCAGCGACGGTTAGAAGCCATCCGCCAAGGCTTCGTCCATTCCAGAAGAGTACACCCACTCCGATCAGCATCGGCAAAAGCGTGACGCCGAACGTGTTTCCTCCGTAGAAGCTCCAGTAGGAACCGACTACACTGACTTGATTGCTGAGAAGGTAGCCTCCAACACAAGTCATGGCGAAGCCGATCAAGAAGTGGCCCAGCCCGCCCGGCGTCCCACCCACATCGCTGAGGGAGCGGTTTTCCATGCGAGGGAGGATATCAGAATCCCAGCCACCGCGTCCTCGAGGTCACGATCGGGTAGTGGAGCTTTAGTGTGACCCCACTACCCGCGGAGTCAGGGCGCAGATCCGGCAGGAACGTTCCCGCTGGCTGCGGATCGAATACAGCATCTGCGCCCGCAACAAGTCCTCCTCCGGCGCAATCGACGGCCGGCCAACCTTGGCATACATGGTGTCGAACCGTCGCGACAAGCGGCTCAGCACCTCATCCACCATGTCCCGGATGGTGCACAGCGGATGATCCTTGCGCCCGCAACATCTCGGGGGATCAATAAGCGAAACATGTGATTCTGCTGACGATCTTCTCCTCGCATGCCTACTCGTATCATGTTTGGCTGTGATTAGGCGGAATTTTTCAGCAGCCTGCTACGTTCCAGCTCGTTGTGACTGGCAAATCATCTATCGGTTTAAGCGTCGAGGTTCCTTCATAGAATTTTGCTCACACGATCGATGCTTTCTTGGCTGCGTCCGATCGTTTCGACTGGATGTGCGGTACTCATGGCATGGACGTGGCCGCTCGCGCAAGCGTGGGCCATTTCCCTATCCCTTCGCGTAGAACTACGCTGGTCATCGAACAGCACCGTTAACAGGAGAGGGCGTACGGGCTGTTCAATCCGCTTCAAACTCGCGTCCCACGACTGAAGTTGAGTCTGGGACGCTCTTTTCTTGAGGGTCCAGGTATAGAATCGGGCCCGCCATTTACTGCAATATTTCTTAGGTGTTGTCGTCACGCTGGCAGAGAGCTCCTTTACGGCGTGGAGCGATTGGCGATCGGAGCGCGTCGGCGCCGGCTCGGTCCGTTGCCTCGCTGCGCGCCACAATTCTCGCGGCGACAGCAGAAGTTCATCATCTGCCACTGGTGACTCGCAACGTGTCGGATTTCCGGGTGCTCAAAGCGGTTTCGATCCTTGCACTGAGTTCCGTCGTAAGCTTCAAGAATCCTGATCGGAACAACAATTACCGTAGGCAAGATCGTCGGAGCAGCCTCGCAGCCCACCGGCACGGGGATCGCCTCGGAAATGGGAGGACTAAAGAGCATCCTCCCACCCGGTCGACAGCCGCTATTGGATCACGACAATAAGACGGTCTTGGGTTCGTTTCGTAATTGCAGTTCATCCCTCCTCAGGGGGATCGGCTGCTTCGGGGCTACCCGGAGATGGGTCGACCATCCTGGCCTCGGCGTGAATGCCAGCACCCACAGCGACATCTTCTGGCATACGCTCGCCATCGGAGGGGAGACCTTCGCCTTCTGTCGTGTGACTGGGGCTAAGTCCACGGGTCCGGCCGCCGGTCCGACGCTTTGACGGTCCTTGCCCAATCCGTCGTCCGCAGAACCAGTTGGGTTCGTTTCGCGGAATTGTGTGTCCGGCTGATTCTCATCACCATCTGTTGCCGTGCGAAAACCGTCGTCCCCGGAGTCGCCTGGTTTCGTTTCCGTTTCGTCACTGTGTAACGCGCACACTCCCAACATCACATCGAAGCGCACGCGCGCTTCGCCAATAAGAGATCGTGATTTCCCGCACAAGGAGGTCTCTCCGCAACGCCGACCGGGCTGTTGAGCAGGTCACTGGACAACTTGGGAACGATACGGTTTGTGTCAGGAGTTGGCGGTCGTTTCCCGTTGGAATGATAATACCCATGTTCGTAGGAGTCGCTGGCGCCACATAGCCATTGCCTCCTCCCAACAGACGACACCGCTTCGACCCACCGCCATGCCTTGTTCAGGCCGAATACGAGATTTTGATTTTCTATAGTTCAAGAGGAGTGCCGCTTTTATAATGCGATTGCGTCACTTGCCTTTGTCGCCGCAGAATTGCCCAATCCTCTCCAGTTACTGTCGTAAACTCGCTATCGCATTTCTCAAGCGAGTTTCGAATGAAATCTGCTGGCGCCCTAGAAGATAGAACCGGTCGAATCCACGTGGGCAACGTGACCGTCAGAAGCTGTGAGTAAAACCTTAATTCGAAAACCATCTTTAAGGTGAAGAACGCATTCGCGTGCAAGCGGCAATCTTCCAGCGTGGACGGTGCCCTCGAGAGTCCTGTTTCCGAGCAATGTGTAATTGAGATTCTCACGGCCTCCGCCAACTTTCCCTTCGTGCTCGACAAGACTGTAGCTCACACCGATTGAGTGTCCATCTGGATCTTCCAGTTGGCCTTCACCATGGAATGTCTTGACCTGCCGCAGCCAGTTGACTGTCATGATCGAGACCTCGATTCGCTCACAAATCTACTTTGAAACCCGACGGCCAATGCCACTGCATCACCGGCCGATCTCGCCTGGAGGAAATTAGAGTTTGGGTGCCAGGTGGAGAGTCGTACGCCTGTCGTCACCGTCGCCGCGCTGCGCCGCCAGTTCGTCCAGCTTATCCATCGTTTGCGCTACGATCTCGCCAGGAGATCCGGTAGCGACAATCGGCAGCAGCAGGCCGAGATCTTTGTAGAACTGGATTAGTGGTGCGGTGCTTCGTTCGTATGCCTCCAAACGCACGGTGATGGCCTCGGGCCGGTCATCTTCGCGCTGATAGAGCCGTCCGCCGCAGTGATCGCACACGGCCTCGGCCTTCGGCCGCCTTTCCGTAACATGGAAAACTGACTTGCATTTTCCGCAAGTGCGTCGTCCGCTCAGTCGCCGGACAATCTCGTCCAGGGGCAGTTCGTAATTCACCACGGCACTGAGCGAAAGCTTCTCCTGCTCCATCAGTTCTTTCAGCGACTCGGCTTGGCCCAGAGTGCGCGGAAATCCGTCGAGGATGAAGCCGCCGCAATCGAGGATGCAACTGCTCCGCTCGCGCACCATCTCCCACACGGTGGAGTCCGGCACCAGTTCGCCACGGCGCATATACTCCAGTGCTTCCTTCATCGCCGGGGATTGATCACGGTCAAGCCGCTCCCCGGCAGCTCGAAAGACGTCTCCAGTCGAGAGATGGCAAACATCCAGACGCCCCGTCAGAAGTTCGGCTTGAGTACCTTTGCCCACCCCTGGCGCCCCCAAGAGGATCAGCCGCCAGGGGTGCTTGTGTTCTCCTGGAACGGCTGAGCACTTTGCCGAAGGCCCTTGCAACCATGCCGAGCGATCTTTCTTGATTATTACGTTCATGCCTATGAATTTACGCCGGGGCGTGCCGTTTGCAGTGACCGTAGTCACGCAATCTCGGTTTCTGCCCTTTCTAGAGAGCGTGCCCCTGGTGGGCCTGGCACGCCCCTCGAGGAAGGTTCGATGACTTGGGTCCAGTCATCAATCGCATGGGCGCGACGAATAAGAGCGAAGGCTACTCTCTACTCCGAACATAGCCGAAAACGTGATCTCTGACTGCCGCGATTCCGCCACACAAAGATACCACTACTGAAGGTGCGGCCGGCGCCTGCCTCCAAGCAGCCACCTTCGCCATTACTTGTTTCAACGCACAACGCTCACCGACCAGCTCCAAAACCGACATTCACTCCCAGCACGAAATTTTGACTTTCCTACACTTCTAGAGCGACGGCACGCTGGAGCACGCGCAAACGATGCCCGCCCACTCCTCCCCGCGCACCACCAAGCTCTACGCCGATGCAACGACGAGACGGCCCTCGACGAGTACAAGAAGGTGAGGATTTAGTTCATGGCGGAGGACATGGAGAATGCTGTCATGGAAGAGTTTTCATTTCATGAAAGCCTGGAACTCTACCGGAAGAGCATCCCAGAGTTTGTTGACGACCTTATGAAACTCCGTCAGCTTGACTCGATCTTCGTTGTTGGTGCTTCGAGCCTTAGCGACAAGTTGACCGATCGTTGAATCGGTATCGACGATTTCGTCGTGCACCTTTTTCATCTGTGCAAACAGGCTTGGGTTTAGGGCCGAGGCCGTGAGAAATGACCCAATCAATTGTGGAAACAGCAGATTCATCGCATTATCGTAGGCGTCGAAATCCGCGGTCGTAAGACCCAAATCATGAGCGGGTTTCCAGGTCAGCCACTGGATATGGTGAATCGCGGCGGCGCAGTTACCGCCGAATTGAGCCAGGGCAAGTCGCATCTCCTTGCGGCGGTCCGCGCCGGCCTGATTTGCCGAAGTGATTTGCGGTACCAACAGTGCCACAAAAGCAGCGATGCAAGCTGCCCAAATTGGGATCGATTGATCCGCCGGAGGAGGCGGAGGTTGAGACAGAGCTTGGGACAGAGCTTGGCTCTCCAGCTTAAGCTTCTTAATCTGCTCAATCAATTCTTCCTGCTGGAGGCGGTCAAACTCGGACGTCTGAGCGACTGGCGGCGTGGTCGGCTTTAACTTTTGTGCGGTTGCAGGCAGCACCATCGCTGAACCGACAAGCCAGCAGAAAATAGTTGCGGCGTGGAGGGAGTTTGTTGACATGATTATCCTCGGAACATCAATGAAGACAGCTTACTACGTCAGCTAGCGGGAGTTTACTGGGAGCGCTCGAGTAAGAGTCCGAGCAGCGTCGCTAAGTCCTTCCTGGCAGAGTAGTTCTGGAAGTTCTCTTCTCCTTTTATGTGTATTACCCTGTGTTAAGTAGACTCATTTGCATATCTACGCATTTATTGTTTGTGCGCTGTGCGGAATTATCCGAGATAAGCCAACTTCCTGCGAACTGCCGGCAGGAAAAGGTTTGGAAGAAAAGGCTTTCGCGCCTCGAGCAATACCGGATTCCCAAACCCGACAAGAAAGAGGAACGGGAAAACGAACCCGTACTGAACGACGCTGGTCAGCAGGTCGGGACTCGACATGGCCTCAAGCAACGCACCATAAAGACCCGTCGGGGGCGACCCGAAGAACTCACAATTCGGAGCTGTTGAAAGGCGCAGAGACATCGGGACGAGCCAAATGCCAAGAAATCCCCAAAAAATCGTTCCAAGTGGGCGCCTTTTTGTATTGCGTGAAATGGCGACTTAACGACAATCATCGCTGACGGGGCGGCTGTTGCAAGGCTAAACTGGCTCGGACACTCCACGCACTCAGATGAATCTCCCGACCACTTTCGGTGTCATTGGCGGCTGCGGTAGTACCGCGAAAGCCGTGGCTACAGAGCTACGGCGCTCTACTGACAAGCAGATTCTTATCGGGGGCCGCAACCTCGCCAATGCGGAAGCCGTTGCGGCAAACCTTGGTGTCACCGTGTCCGCGATACGAGTCGACATCCGCGATGCGCAGTCGCTCGAGGACTTCTGCGGTCGCTGTTCGATTGTGGTGAACTGCGGGGGGCCAGTTTGCCAGCTGCAGGATCTGGTTGCCCAAGCCGCGCTGAGAACGCGAAGCCATTACGTCGATGTTGCCGGCCTGACGTTCGTGCGGGAGGGCATGATGCCGCACCAGCAGGAGATCGGCGATCGCGGACTGTCGTGCGTGGTGTCTGCCGGATGGCTACCAGGCATGTCGGAACTGCTACCCGCGTACTCCTTTGCTTTGGCGAAAACCCATATGGATGCCGTTCAGTCCATGACAATCCATGTAGGCGATTCTGGTGAATGGTCGAATAACGCGCTGCGCGACGCTGCCTGGTATCTCCAAAATTTCGGTAGGCGCCGACCGAGGTACATGCACAATGGCGAATGGGTTCGCGCAAGAGTGTCTGAGGTTCTAGTTGAGAAGGACATCGGAGGTCTGATGGGCCATTGCCTCTTCGCAACGATGAGCCTTCCTGAAATGACGGAAACAATCAGCCGGTTCAAGGGCTGCGATGTGCGTGCGTACTCGTACCTGCCAAGCCGTCGTACCGCCGTAGTCGGATCTTTGATCGCGCTGCTGCCGATGCCGATTGACCTCGCCGTCCGTATGTTGCGTCCGGCCCTTCGCGCGCAGTCATTACCCGTTGGCGGATTCAACGTCGTCGAGATTCAGGGCCGCGGCGGATCGCATGGCGTGTTGCATCGCCATCAAGTTACCTTCGAGAGGGGTCGTGAGTACTGGATGAATGCCATTGTTGTGGCAACCGTTGCGCGCTTGATCTCCGAGGGTGGAGGAGTCAAACCGGGGGTCCATTTCCTCGTCGATGCGGTCGATCCGACTGCATTCATGGAGGAGCTGCGAACGGTTGGAGTAACCCACACGCAATCGTTTGGCGCGGAAGTCAGTGAGCGGCAGGCGGACGATGGTTGAAAACAAGGCGATTCCACTCGCCCACAATCGATTCATCGGTTGAGCGTTGCGCGCACGGTAGAATGCACTTGTGAAACCTATCTCTTGGCGGGTGCAGCTGTGGTTCATTGCCTTGGGGTATGCCGCTGTCGTGGCGGTTGCGGCGGGCTTACTCTATGAGAGACACCTGCAGGAACTCAATCCTCCCGCAGATGTCGAGGCCTATGGTGGTATGTATGCTGGCGGCGACGCATTGCTCGAAATCTTCATCGCCTGTCTCTTTATGGTCCCAACCGTCTTTCTGGTGTGGGGCACGGCAAGGTTTGATGCCTTTTATACAACGTTTGTACAGGCTCTTGTTGTCGCCTTTTATTCTTGTGGGAATCGGCATTAATCGGTTGGTGGCCCCGATTTGATTGGGCAAAAAACTGGCCTCTTACGCGCTCCTCATCGAGGGGCTTACCTTGGGTATTGCTGTCGTGCTGTTCATCCGTGGGTAACGAGGGGAAGAAGGCGCATTACAAGCAACCCATTCGTGATCCGCCTTGGACGACAACTGGCTTTACGAGCCCCGGATGGATGGTTGACAAAAACAGGCAACGGCGTCGGCTGGACGGACAACGCCGTCGACACCGGCCTGATCGTCACCGGTAACAACGTGACCGCGTACGGCCTTTTCGTCGAGCACCACCAGCAGTACGAGGTGATCTGGAGCGGCAATGGCGGTACGGACATCTTCTTCCAAAACGAGATGCCTTACGACCCGCCCAGCCAGGCGGCGTGGATGGAGGCTCTCGGGGTCGCTGGCTGGGCGGCCTTCAAGGTTACCAACAACGTAACCAGCTTCGGTGGGTATGGCATGGGCAGCTACAGTTTCTTCAAGCGGGGCGTGAACATCTACGCCGCAAATGCGTTTGAGGTTCCCGGTCCTCTCCCGAAGTCAAGCCTCAACGATCTGCTTACGGTCTTTCTCTCCCGGGTTCGGTGGCATCCTGAACGTGATCGATAACACAGGCGGGCCGTCGACCATTGCCAACCCGGATGTTCCGGTCACTCCCTGGTGAGCTTCCCTTGACGACTTGACGACTCATCCGACCGAACGATCACGGGCCATCAAGCCCCGTCTCCGCGTGGGGACTAGGTTTGATGTGCGTTCCCGCAGGAGCAGGAACTGGCCCGTTGTCAACAATTACCTTGCATTCTTCAAGTAGCGCTGATGCTAGTGCGGTGCGATTTTTTCCGCAAACGTGCCGGCGATGACAGCGTATCCGACGGCGTTCGGATGAATGTTCGGCCCAATGGGTGCTGGCGCACCCATCCAGGTCCAAGTCAGTGTCAGAAAGACGTTCACAGGAAGATTTATAACGGGAACGAGCGTGAAGTCGCTGATGCGGTAAGCAGTGGCGACGTCCGCCACAGGAATGGAGAACGCCTCATACGCGGTTTTTAGCACGCCATTAAAGGTGGTTGTCGCCTGAAGTGATGCAACGGCTAGTGTCTGTCCGCTCGCTCCGAGCGTCCACGCCGCCAGGAAGGGATCGTAATAGTTCATGGCGACGATCAGCGTGTTCGGGCCCGCTGCATTGCGCAGCTCGGCGAGGATCCGAGGGAGGTTGGTTCCGATCGTGTTGAGACCCGTTGTGACGCAGGTTGCGTTGATACCCGTTGAGCTGATGCAGCCATCGATGTCATTCGCACCAATGTCGAGAGTGACCAGGCTGACCTCATGCGTTTCGAGGAAGCTGACCGCCGCAGCTAACTGACTGCCCTCAGCGTAGCTGCTGCAGATGCCGCCCTCGATCATGGTGGTCGTGGTCTCGCCAGAGCATCCGAGCTTGGCCAAGCCGAGCCTGGGCATACGCGTGCGGAACAAGGCGTAAAGGTCATCCGCATAGCCTTGATTCGTGCTGACGTCCTCTCCGCTCGCCGACGGCTGAACCCCTATCGCAAGCGAATCGCCGAGTGCCAAATAGTAGTTTGATCGTGCCGCTGCGTGCGCTAGCGTTTGTCCCCACAGCATCACCAAGATTGATAAACTGACCAATCGAATCCGCATGTCGGCCTCCTTTGATCCAGAAATGGAACGAGCAATCGGCCGGCATTTTAGCACCTTTTCCTAAGCTTGCCCTCCGCGATTCGGCTAAGTCGGCTAAGAGCGAGCCCCGATCTGAACCTAAGTTGTCCACCACCTCACGCTTTTGATTGCGTTTTCAGCTTGGTGTTGCGGAGGCACGGGATGTTCGGGTCGCGTCTTTTCCTTTACTAGGGCGTGCGATGGCCAAGGAGAGAGTCGGCAATTTACAGTTATCCTCGAGAAATGAACATCCGTAACCGCCATTGAGATTCACATTACCTTTCCCGTCACAGTACCACTCGTCCGAGAAGATCTCGTCGTTGGAATTGGGGACGAAACGGCCTCCATAATTGTTGCTTATCCCATCTCCGCAGCGCGATTGACGATACTTCGGAACTGAGACAGCGGAATGTATGAACCGTTCCGCGAAGATGCACGAGGTCGCTGCTTAGGGGGCTTCAGCGTCGGGCGGCCTTGAACTTCGCCAGATCGGCTTCGATGTTTTGCCGAAGGGGGGAGATAGACTGTTTGGAACTAGCCGACGAAAGTGACTTTAGAGCCTTTTCCTCGGTTTCAATAGCGTTCGCGACATTTCCAGACGAAAAATAGGCGCGAGCCAGAATATCCAAGTAATCGCCGCCAGTGCCTCCTTTGGCGATCGATTCTTTTGCGTATTTCAAGGCAGTCGCAGGTTCGCGCAGATCTTCAGGCTTGCAGTCGAGGAAGTGGAGTGCATATTCGCTGATCTCATCCGCCGTAACATCATCGCGTGCCGCCAATTCGCGCGTAAGGCTTAGGCCATGAGCGGTGATCGGACGCGCCATGGAGACCTTTCCAGCTTCCGCGAGCGCCTGGCCATAGATAACCAGCATTTCTGCATCGCGTCCCTGCACCAGGGTATTTTCTGGCTCCGCCGCAGAAAGCTTTCCTAGAATATCTGTCGCCCTCTGGTATTTGAGCAGCGCGCCCGGCCGGTCGCCCATGTCCCAGAGAAGGTCACCCATCTCGCGCGAACTGATTACAACGCCCATGCTGGCCTGCGCATTAGTCGGGTCGGCGATCAACAAATCCTCGCTGATGGCCCCTGCTTGGGTGTAGTTCTTGAGTGCACCTTTCTTGTCGCCAAGCTCTTGCTGTACTCCCCCCAGTTTCCGAAGACCGAATACCACGAGCCTGCGGACCTCAACATCGGTTGCAGCGGGCGCGGAAAATCTTTCGAAGGCGTCAAGCGCGCTACGGTAGTTATCCTGTGCTCCTTGCAAATCGTCCTGTTGCAGCCGCATATCACCGATTCTCATTCGAACAAGAGTCGCGTTGCGGAGAGCGCGTTGATTGCCGGGCTCCTTAGCAAGGATTGACTCATCGACGGCTAGGGCTTTGCGATAGTTCTCCAGGGCTCCGGCGGAATCGCCTAGATTCGTTTGCCCGGGGTGACCTAATAGATCGGCCAGCGTCTGATAGCTGCCGGCAAGCTGGAAGCGAAGCTCATCGTCAGGGTTAGCTGAGGTCAGCGGTTCGAGAATTGCAACAGCTTGCCGAAGATCGGCGGCCGCTTCACTAGGCTTACCTAGATGAGCCAAAACTTCAGCCAGTGACTTGTAGCTGCGGGCCAAACAGTCGCGCGCTTCCCCATCCTTAGGATTTGCTCGCACCAGCATTTGGCTGATGTCGAGGGCTGCCTGATAGCTTCGAGCTGCACCCTGAGTGTCTCCAAGATTGGGTCCATAGGGATTGCCCTGCACATCGCCGACCTTGAGATAAGCCTCGGCCAGTTCGCGTTGCAAGCCCGCGTCTCTCTGGCTTTCAGATGCCAACTTGCCCAGATACTCCAAGGCTCTCTGCACCAGCAATTGGCGGGCCGGAGTTGCTCCCGGAAGGTTTTTTATGGCGTCGTGAAATTCAAACAAGAATGAGGTGGTGAGGTGTCGGACATCATTGAATTGCTGTTCGGCCCTCGCTCGCTCATGGCGAGCAACCCTTGCCTGCCAACTGGTCGCCAATACCCCCGCAATGAGGGAACCCATCAACAGTGCGGCGCCCGCCACGCCCGCCTTGTGGCGCCGAACGAATTTTCCCGCTCGATAGCTCCAGGTATCCCTGTGCGCGGTGACCGGCAGACCCTCCAGATGGCGGCGCAGATCTTCAGAGAACAGCCCGACCGAAGCGTACCTGCGTTGCGGCTCCTTGCGCAGGGCCTTCAGCACGATCGTGTCAAGGTCTCCCCTCAACTGCCGCTGTAGTTTTTCCGGCACGGTTGCCCGCATCTCGGCCACAACTTCGGCCGTCAAGGACTTCCTCCTCGTGCCCTCGCGGCCCTCCTGGAACAGCGTCAAAGTTGTGCTCGGCTTTTCTGGTTCCTGGTCACAAACGGCATGACGGATCTCATCCGGAGTATTTCCCTTCAACTGGTAAGGTCGGCATGAGGTCAGCAATTCATACAGAATCACGCCCAGCGAATAGACGTCGCTGGCTGTGGTAACCGGCTCTCCTCTCACCTGTTCGGGACTGGCATATCCCGGCGTCATGGGGCGGAACTCCGCCAAAGTAGCATCGAGCGAACTAGTGAAGAATTCAGGCTTGAGCAGCTTGGCAATACCGAAATCCAAAAGTTTCGGTACGCCCTCGGCGGTAACCATGATGTTGGTGGGTTTCAAATCGCGGTGCACCACCAGGTTCTGATGGATATATTGTACGGCCGAACAAACCTCGCGGAAGAGCGTGATGCGCTCCGTGATAGAGAGCTTGTGGCTGTCGCAATACTCGTCAATCCGCGTGCCCTCAACGTAGTCCATTACGAAGTAGGGCAGTTCATCCTCGGTGGAACCACCATCCAGGAGCTTCGTGATGTTCGGGTGGTCGAGCGGAGCCAGTATCTGCCGCTCCAGACGAAAGCGGCGCAGAACGGCGTCGGTATCAACTCCTTGGCGCACAAGTTTGATCGCGACGCGTTTGTTGAAGGTGTCGTCGGCTCGCACCGCTAGGTACACCGAACCCATGCCGCCCACGCCGATGCGACGAATTAACTTGTAGGGACCGACTCTCTGGCCTGCAACAGAGACTCCCGGACGTTCTTCATCCGGTAAGCTCTTCTCCGATTCGTAAGAAAGGAGCAATCCCTCCATTTCTACGAGCAATGCCTGATCAGCACCGCACGCGTCGCGAAGAAATGCGCTCCGTTCGGCTGGCTCCCGCTCAAGCGCGGACGCGAAAAGTCCTTTCATACGATCCCATTTTTCAGGGTTCACGACTGCCTTGTGCTTTCTGGATCTCTTGTGATAGCCACGCCTTGGCCATGCTCCAATCCCGCTTCACGGTTGCCGGGGAAATCCCAAGCACTTCAGCCGTTTCCTCCACCGTCAGGCCGCCAAAGGTTCGCAGCTCTACTACTCGGCTTTGCTGAGGATCGAGCGAAGCCAGACGAGTCAAACTCTCGTCCAGCGCAAGGAGTTCCGCGGGCCGTTGCTGCGACATCACAATCACTTCTGTCAACGGAACTTTAGGAGCTCCACTGCCACGTTTCTCAGCTAGATGAGTTCGCGCGTGGTCCACCAGTATCCGCCGCATGAGCTGCGCGGTGATGGCGAAGAAATGACTCCTGTCCCGCCATTGGACGTCTTTCTGCTCGACGAGACGCAGATAGGCCTCATGAACCAAAGCGGTCGGTTGAAGTGTGTGGTCGCTGCGCTCGCGCCTCAGATAAGAAGCAGCCAAACGCCTGAGTTCGCCATATACGAGGGGCATGAGCTCTTGCAGAGCTTCGGCATTGCCCTGGCCCCAACTGGCAAGTAACTTCGTAACTTCCTTGGACGGCTCGGGACTCACGTTTCCCTCGGCCGGCTGCGGCGGTCGCCGGTTTTGGCGGACACCATAACTCCGCCCTGAGCGAAAGTCAATCCATTGAAAATCCATTGAAAATAGCGGTGTTTGGAGCGAACTGAAGTGGCCACGTTCGTGAGGCGCTCCAGCCAATCAAGAAAATTTCGTCGAGTTGAGCTCCTTTCCTTCCGTCTTCCGCGTATTGGAGTGAGGCCGAACACAATCGCCCTCCAAAA
>JBEKUD010000084.1:0-22152 GCA_049515395.1 Candidatus Sulfotelmatobacter sp.
GGGCTTCGAAACCCACATCTCTCGTTACATCGATGACAAGCTGACGGTCGTGGTGTTGAGCAATCTGGCGGACGCCGATACTGGTATCGTAGCTGACCAGATCGCCGATTTTTATTGGAATGATGCGGCTCACAGTGGCTCTAACCACGGAGCCAGATCGTAATGGATTCGGGAACGAGATTGTCCCCAATCCGTCGCGCTCGTTCACCGAACACCACAGTTCTCCCGTCTGCGGACCGTTCGGCCATCCGTGAGCAAAACTGCACAGCTTCGGCATCTCCGCGGAGAGACAATCTGCGAGGACCGCGATTCAACGTGATCATAATGCCTAGCTGACTGCGACAGATGATGCAGATCCCGCACGAAGAGGTTTAGAGGACGCGGCCTACCAAAGCATTGAGCCTATGAGGGCAAGATCATGAAGAGGTGTGACGACCTTGAACAGATCGTTCTTACCTCCGAAGGCAAGGTCAAGGCCGATATCGATTTGCAGCGGTTGTCTGCGATCGACTAAATTTTCGACCGGTCGAGGATGGCAATGCAGCGTCAGGCGTCATCCTCGACTTCGCGCGGGCTAAAGCGAAATACCAGCGCTCGGGGTAGGTCGGGGATAGTTGTAAGTCATCTCTATTTACGGAGGCAACCATGCCCGCGACAAAGCAGACCGCCGCCACCAAGCTGACGGACGAACGGGGCACCTCCTCCCACATCAACGTTCATCCTCTCTACAGCCCAGCGGACCTCGAGGGCTGGGACTACGACCGCGACCTCAACTATCCCGGACAATTTCCTTACACCCGCGGCGTGCAGGTCACTATGTATCGCGGTCGACTTTGGACCATGCGGCAATACGCCGGCATGGGCGACGCCGAGGAGTCCAACCGCCGCTACAAGTACCTGCTGAGCCAGGGCACCACCGGGCTGAGCGTGGCCTTTGATCTGCCCACGCAAATCGGTCTCGACTCCGATAGCCCGCTGGCCATGGGTGAGGTCGGCAAGGTCGGAGTGGCGATTGACTCCATTGAGGACATGATGCGCCTGTTTCAGGGAATCAACCTGGAGGAGATCTCTACCTCGATGACCATCAACGCCACTGCTTCGATTCTACTGGCGCTCTACATCGTGACCGCGCGGCGAACCGGACGCGATGTGCGGAAACTATCCGGCACAGTCCAGAATGATGTGCTGAAGGAATATATCGCGCGCGGCACCTACATTTATCCGCCGGCGCAGGCGATGCGTATCGTCACCGACATCTTCGCCTACGCCAACCAAATCGTACCCGAGTGGAACACCATCTCCATCTCTGGTTACCACATGCGCGAGGCGGGGTGCACCGCCTTGCAGGAAGTGGCATTCACGCTGGCCAACGGCATGACCTACGTGCAGGCCGCGATCGATACCGGTCTCGATGTGGACAACTTCGCGCCGCGGCTGTCGTTCTTCTTCAACGCGCACAGCAATTTCCTAGAGGAAGTGGCGAAATTCCGGGCCGCGCGCCGCATGTGGGCCCGCATCATGCGCGATCACTTCGGAGCCAAGAAAGCCAAGTCATGGATGTTGCGCTTCCACACGCAGACTGCCGGCTCAAGCCTCACCGCACAGCAACCGGAAATCAATATCGCTCGCACGGCGTTGCAGGCCATGGCGGCGGTGCTGGGCGGGACGCAGTCGCTGCACACCAACTCCTTTGACGAAGCGCTGGCACTACCGAGCGAGCAATCGGCGCGCATCGCCCTGCGCACCCAGCAGATCATCGCCTACGAATCGGGAGCGCCGCAGACCGTCGATCCCCTGGCTGGCTCGTATTATGTAGAGTCGCTGACCAACCAGATTGAGTCGGGGGCACGTGGCTATCTTGACAAAATCGAGGCCATGGGAGGCGTTCTGAAGGCGATTGAGCGCGGCTACGTGCAGCAGGAGATCCAAAACGCTGCCTACCAGTATCAGCAGGCGGTTGATCGCCACGAAGCCATGGTTGTGGGCGTGAACGCCTTCGAGCTTGACGAGGAGAAGTCGATACCGCTGCAACACATTGACGAGTCGCTGGAGGGCAATCAGGTCGAGCGCCTGCGTGCGCTGCGCACAAGACGTGATCCCGCGAAATGGCGGGCCGCGCTGAAGGCCGTCGAAGATACCGCGCGCGGTACTGGCAACCTGATGCCGGTGATCGTTGAAGCCGTCGAAGCCGATGCCACGGTGGGCGAAATTTCCGACGCCATGCGCCGGGTATACGGCGAGTACCACGAGACAGTGGTGATCTAGCAAGATGGCGGCACAGAGGTTGCTTGCAACCTTTCCCGCTTGCCAGGAGAAATCATGATCGACCTCGGCACCAATTACCTGGATTTGCGCCGCGGCCGGTATACGTGAAGGCATCGTGCGGTTTCCTGTGAATCTCTCCAGGGAAGGTTCCGCCACTCCGAGGGAGGTAGGCCAGGCTTAGATCCTGTTGTGTGCGGCAAGGCTTCGTGGGACTGACTTCAATCCTTCCTGGACAGGTGCCGAAGGCACCGATCCGACGTCGCTTCTTCATCTCAAAGGGTGAGGCATCCTCGGTGCTGAGCAGCCGCGATAATAATCTGCTGGGTGAGCACTTCTGACCAGATTTGTATCCGCTGAACCCGGTATGCTCCCCGGATAAAGCCTGAGCCGGCGGCAGTCAGAGTGGGTATCCCGCGGGCGCAACTCTGTTCATGGTGTAATCAATTTGGTTAAACAACTCCTGACGCGATCGCTCAGGGAAGAAAGCTTAGGGGTGCGATTGCGCGATGTGCCAGGGAAGAACGGTGGCGGCAAAGGTGAAATCGCGAATCGTGAGAGGCTCACGCTTAGCCCTTTAGCGATACCGCGACTCTGCGCAGCGAGACATCAGAGAATAGTTTTACATCATCCAGGTCTAGCCCGCATTGCGGCCTGATTTATAGGCAGGAGTTCTTATGACGGAACAACCACTGTCGAAACAAACAAAGATGGCGATGGCCTCCCAGTTTCTGGGATTTATGCTGGATGCGTATGACATGGCGATGGTCCTGGTCATGGCGCCGATCCTGGTGAATGTTTTCTTGTCCCCCAAGGGCAGCGCAGCCTGGCAGTACATCGTCATTCTATTCACCTATTCGATTACGATGGCCGCAAGGCCTATCGGTTCAGCGATTTTTGGGGCCTATGCCGATAGAATCGGGAGGCGGTTCCTGCTGATCCTAACGATCGGTGGCGTGGGGGTGATGTCCCTGCTGGGAGGATTTCTTCCAACCTACGCCCAGATCGGCGTCTGGTCCTATGTGATTTTTTGCGTGCTGCGATTGCTGATGGGCATTTTTTTCGGAGGCGAATACGCGGTCGGCCACACGTTCGCCATTGAATACGCTCCCCAAAAGAAGCGCGGCGTCATTGGCGGTTTCATTCAATCAGGCTTCCCCCTGGGCTACGTATTTGCCTCACTCGTGTTCGCACTTATTTCGTTTCTGACCACCAAAGAAGCCATGGCGGCGTTTGGCTGGCGCATCGCCTTGATGACCGGCGTTATCCCAGTTTTCCTGGCGCTGTATATCCGAAGTAACCTCCAGGAATCGCCTGAATTCGAAAAGGCCAAGGCAGCGGGGAAGATCGAGAAGTCCCCATTCCTGAGCCTGTTCAAAGCTCCCCAAGTCTGGGACTTCCTGCAGGTCTTCTTCTTCATGACCGGCTTGTTCCTCACCGACTATTCGGTTTACGGATTTCTTCCTAACCTCCTGACGCTGAAAGGCCGCGGATTCAGCACCACGACCTACAGCCTGATCTACGGCTTTGCTCTTTTCATGGCCTTCCTCGGTTACAACTTCTACGGCTGGCTGTCGGACAGAACGGGAAGAAAGATTCTTACCCAGTGGTATTGCGTCTTTCTCGTCGTATTCGGAATTCCCGTGTTTTATGTCCTCTATCACGCGGCAATCAAGCGAAACCTGTGGATGGCAGTGGTGGGAACCGTGATGGCGGCAATGCTCAAGCTGGCATGGGGGGTGGTTCCAGCCTACTTGTGCGAACGCTTCCCGACCAGCCGACGCGCGGTGGGTGTCGGCTTCGGCTACTCCTCCGGAGCGTTATTGGGAGCCTGGTTTAGCGTCTACGTATGGTGGGCTCACAAGATCCCCTTTATTGCTGCGATTGAAAAACAGGACATGTGGTTATCGCCAGCGGTCATCCTGACGATTGGCGCGGCCATGACCTTCCTCAGCCTGTGGTACTCGCCGGAGACAAAACATCTGCGGTTGCAGGATGTCGGCGAAAGGGAACGGGTGAGTGAGCCGGGGCAGGGCCTAGCTGGCTTGCCGGGCACTATGGCCGCAGACTAAACCTGGGGGCGGACGTTCATTCATAACGGTCTTTGTAGTTAACCTCGGGTGGCAGTGGTCGTTTTTTGCGGTCACGAATGGTCACATGCGCCCGCCGGACGAATTTGGTCGGGCCCGAATGAACTCTGGAGCAATTGGCCGACTGGGGTCGACCGCTCCATAGAAAGAATGTAGCGAATGCTGCTGAAACCTTTCGTTATCAACTCGCATGACCGAATCGTCTTCCCCGGCAACTTTTTCCCTGAGTTGGACTTTTCCGTATTTAAGACGCTTAAGCAATTTGCCGCAGTTATCCGGCGGGACTTCGGGGAAAAAGCTCCAACGGACATAGAGATCGCGGCGCGTGTGCGGGCAGGTGAATACAAGAGCCGGTATGAGCTGTGCCGTGACCTGGCGTTGAACCGCTTCTGGGTGAATCGTTACACGTTTACGATGTACGAGAAACGCCCCACTCGCTGGAGAGATTTCCCGCGGCAGCGGGACGATGTCTTTCTGCCGGTATACAAGCCGAGGGATGCGTCCGCCATCGCCACGGCGATCGAGGCGGGGTACCGGGCTTTGCCTCCGTCGTGGGACGAGGAGATGGAGGACCGCAGTTTCAGCATTCTGCTGAATGTTTTCCGCAACCGACTTAGCTCCGGTGGGGAACTCCGCCCTCTCCGTCCGACGGTGTCAGAGGCGCTCGCAGATCCTGCGAACCGCACCCGCCAGCTGCTGATGTATGACCCCGATCATCTTCGCTATACGTTCGACGATGTAATCGACTGCCTGCATCCCGTGCCCGAACTGGAGGCATTGATGCGGCAGTGCATGATCCTGCACAACCAGTATCCTTGGGACCCATCGACCAGCACGCAAATCGAAGTTGGCAAGCTGAAGGACGACGATTATGTAGTTGCATTCTACCCTCGGAGCCAGGATGTGCTCCGTTTCATCAAGCGAGTAAGACAGGACGAAAATTGGGGACCCCGCGTTCGACAGCACCCGACCCTCCGGCCCGACACGTTGGCCTTGAGTGAGCCCATCAAGTCGTATCCTCCGGTCGAGGTGAGCAAGCGCTTCGCAGTTCTTCCCCGGTTGGAGGCCATTGCCGTCTATGAAGGTGAGTTGACCTGCAGCAATGCGGACCTCATCCGCAACCACGCCTACTGTTGGTCGCGCATGAGTGCGGTGGAGATCAGCGAGAAAACCGGCATCGAGCAACGGCGTTACACCCAGTTGCCCCTTGAGGACATGGCCCTGCTTGCGGCCAAGAAGGCCCTGGCGAAGTCCGGCCGGCGGCCGGCGGAGATTGGCGCCGTACTTTTATGCACCTGCACCAGCACCAAGCTCATTCCATCGATTGCCACCTGGCTTTCGGGGGAGCTCGGCCTCTTGCAGACCCATGCTTCGTGCGACATCGTCGCCGCCTGCGCGGGCATGCCCTATGGCCTCGCCGAAGCGGTGCGCCTGCTGCAAGAGATTAATCGGCCGGTGTTGCTCGTCTGTGCGGAGAAATTCTCCGACAAGATCGGGACGGTGAGGACCTCCCGCATGATCTTCGGTGATGGGGCAGCGGCCGTGGTGGTGGCTCCCGCGCCGGAAGGAACTCCTTCTGATATCGAGATCTTCCAAACCTACGCCAGCGGTCCATGGTCAGAAGTGAACTCCATCATCTGGCCCAACCCCGAGTTCGACAACAACATCACGGTGTACGGACCGGAGGTGAAGGCCCTGGTGACGCGCTATCTGAAACAGATGATGGGTGAGTTGGCGCAGCTCCCGAACCCCAACGGTGGCGGTGGGTCGCTCATCGACGCGATCGACATCGTAGTCCCGCACCAGGCCAACAAGAACATGGTGCTAACTTTGGCCGAGGCCGCCGGGATTCCAAGTGACCGGATCTTTTTCAACATCGAACGGGTGGGCAACACCTCGTCCGCGAGTATTCTCATGGCCGTGCATGACGCCGTGCGCGAAGGCAGGATTGACCGTCCCATGCGGGTTTTCGCGCCCGGCTTCGGCGCCGGCGCGGTGGGAGGCTACGTGGTCATGCGGGTCGATCCCGCGATTGTGAGCTGCAATTCTGAAGACAGGAGTCGTGCCATGGCAAACGTTGCCGATGGAAATGGAAGTAGAAATTACCGGCCGACGTCGCTCGTGGGTAAGGTCGCGCTGGTGACCGGGGCCACCCGCGGCATTGGACGCGCGATCGCGCTTGAACTCGTACGCCGTGGGGCGAACGTGGCGCTGAACTTCCGGGCGGATGTCAAGCACGCCGAAAGCGCGGCCGATGAAGTCCGCGATCTAGGTGGCGAGTGCCTGCTCGTCCAGGGCGACGTGGCCGAGAAAGGCGAGGCCGCGCGCATCGTCAAGGAAGTGCTTGAAAAATGGCAGCGCCTTGACATCCTGGTGAATAACGCTGGGATTACGCGCGATCGAAGCATGCGCAAGATGACCGACGACGACTGGGCAGCGGTGATCAACGTCAACCTGAACGGCACATTTTATTGCGCCAGCGCGGCCCTGCCGGCCATGATCAATCAGAGGTTTGGGCGGATCATCAATATCAGCTCGGTGGTCGGGCAAATGGGCGCATTTGGCCAGGCCAACTACTCGGCCAGCAAGGGCGGCATCATCGCCTTCACCAAGACCCTCGCTCTGGAAATGGCTAGATTCAACATCACCGCCAATGCCATCGCTCCTGGCTTCACCTCTACGGAAATGGTGGACGCCATTCCGGAAGAGATTGCCGCGCAGATCAAGGCCAAGATTCCTTTGGGACGTTTCGCGTCGCCGGAGGAAATCGCTAAGGCCGCCGCCTTCCTGGCCGCGGATGGGGACTACATCACCGGGCAGGAATTAAACGTCAACGGCGGATACCACATGTGAGCAGTGTTGAACTTACTGAGAGCGGGGAGCCAGCCAGTCATCGATGTGCGGCCAGGTGAATTTGCTGGCTCCGCTGCCTGCCATGATCCCGATGTGACCACCCTTGACCCGGAACAGTTCCTTGTCAGCGCTGCTGACTTTCGACATGACGGGCTCAGACTGACACGACGGCGTAATGTGGTCGCCCTCGGCGATCACGGTGAGCAGATTGGCGTGAATGCGGCTGATGTCGACGCGCTCGCCTCGAATCACAAGCTCACCGCGCATAAGCTTGTCGTGGCGATAAAGGTCCACGATGAGCTGGCGGAAGACGCCTCCGGCCAGAGGCACATTGTCGGTCACCCACGTGTTCATCGCATGCCAGCCATCCACCATGCGAGGATCATCGATGTTGTCCCATAACTTCACATAGTTCCCGATATAGTTTTCCACCGGCTTGAGCGCCTTGGCCCCGTAGTCGATCATCTCTCCGGGCATATTGCCAAACGCCGCGAGCACCTTGTCCACATCAAAATAACGCTCGTCGGTCCAGCGCGCGAAGGTCAGGTCCTGCTTGTTGGAAAAGTCCAGGGGCGCGGTCAGCAGGATCAGGTTGCGCAAGCCTTCGTTGCCACGCAGAGCGGCATAGATGGTTGTGAGGATTGCTCCGATGCACCAGCCCAGCAGACTGAACTCTTTCACTCCTGAAATTGCTTTGAGCTTGCGGATCGCGCGCGGCATGTAATCGAGCGTGTAGTCGTCAAACCTCAAGTTCTTGTCTTCTGGCCCGGGCGCTCCCCAGTCGAGAAGGTAGAGATCATAGCCCTGATTAAGCATGTACTCGACAAAGCTGTGACCGCGACGCAGGTCGAGAATGTAAGGCCGGTTCATCAGGGCGAAAACCAGCAATAGAGGAATCGGATGGCGCTTCTCTTTTGGAAGAACGGGGATGTAGCGGTACAGCTTCGACTTGTTCAGCGTCCAGACCAACTCCTTCGGGGTCTGGGCAATGGCGGCTTTAGTGGTCATCACCTTGGTGAGCGTTTTCAACCGGTCTGCAGCGGCAGTGACTGGGTCGGTGATAACCGTATCTTCTGCCATCCTACTTTTTCCCCCTCTGGGCTTGCTTCGCTTTGGTCGTCTGCTTCTTCCCGCTTGGCTGCGGAGCTCGCCCCGCATGCGGACGCGACGCGGTGCCAGCCTGCACAATCAACCGCTGAATATTGTCCAGTTTGGCATCTAGGTCATCCAGGCGCATCTCGATGTTGGTCATGCGCTCAGCAATCGCGACAACGTCAGCCCGGGAAGGCATGGCCAGCTGCTCGAGCGTTTTGAGCATCGCTTTTTCGAGAACTTCGCGAAATGGAGCAGAAACCGTCAGATAGGTGTCGAGCATCGCGCCCGTGGCCTGCGCATAGGCTTCGGTGTTCACCATATCAACCATGGTTTTGCCCCAGGCATTCATATAGACGTCGCGCACCTCCCGCCAGGGTTCCATCGGATCAAACGGCTTACCATCGTGGATTGGCTCTTCCGCCACTCAGGACCTCCTTTCAGCACAACGATACACCAGAGACAGTCACAAGGATACTCCGCCACAAGGATACTCCGCCTGCGTTTTTAACACCCGGTCGGCATCCTTGGACTGCTCGCGCTGACTCGACCACCGTTAGTTCTTGGCGGTCGCAAACGGCTGGGAAGCGATGTTCAGGAACGATTTCTGCGCTTCGATGACAGCGTTCGTTCCACGGTGGAACGTATCGACGACCACAGAGGCCGGTCCGGCTGCCGAGCCGAGCTGCTTCTTCGTGGATTCAAAAACGGCTTTGTTTTGCTCGCTGGCAAACTCAAGGAGCTGCCTCTGCGCTTCCACCGAGCGTGCAACCGACTTCTGGATGGTGGCGGTAACGCCATCGGCGATCTTGGAGTACGCCTGGGCGCGCTGTTTGGCAATACCGGTGACGGCCTGGGTCTGCTCGACCGCCAAATCGATCGCACCCTTCTGGGTTTCGATGGCGGTTTGGACAGCGTGGCCGGCAACATCGAACATGAACGTGGGCAGTGTTACCGGGAAGTAGCTGAATGCCTGCTTCCAGGCCCCGATCCATTCGGCGGTCTGCTCCGCGGCGAGGTCCAGGGTCTTCTTTTGCAGGTCGGCGACCCGCGCAACGCTGTTGAGAACCAGTGGAGAGAAGGTGTCCACGAATTCAGGATTAACGGCTGCTGCAGCTTTCTTGGTTGACTTGGATGTATTTCGCATGATCTGCTCCTTTTTGAAAAGACGGTGTTATAATTAATGTTGCAAGTTATGCTGCACTGCAACATAAGCTAATGTTACTCTTCTTTGGCAGCGTGTCAAGAGCAAATAAATGAAACGAAATCTTCCTCAGCCCCTCATTATCAAGAAATACGAGAACCGGCGTCTTTACAACACTGTAACCAGTCAATACATCAATCAGGACCAGGTTGCCCAACTGTTGGGCGACGGCTACGACGTGCGGATCGTCGACGCGGCATCAGGGAAAGACCTGACCCGGCTGATCCTGGCGCAGATTGTGCTGGAGGAAGCCAAGACACCCGATTCCGTTTTTCCTCTCGACGCATTGCGCCAGATGGTCCTCGCTTCCGGCAGGGCAACGCAGGAGAATGCCTTGCGTTACACAAAAGCGATGATGGATATGTACCAGAGCGTCTACCGCGCATTGCCGCCACCGATGAACCCTTTCGAATTCCAACCGGGGCGCCGGGCCCAGCCTCTGGGCGCTAATAACGGAACAATTGGAGGCCCGCAGTCGCACATCGACCCGCCGCCAGCGGCCTCCGAAACCCAGGCGAAAGCCAGCGAGGTGGGCGAACTCAAGCGGCGACTCGAAAAGCTGGAATCGTTGCTGATCAAACGTGCACCAAAGAAGGGCAGGCCGAAGTCAAAATCTCGCCGCAAAGCTTGACGCAGTGCGGCAAAACCGCTACTCTGTGTTTGGGCCCCTCACCCAGTCAGGACAACGAACTTGACTCTGCCCCAAGCAAGGCTCTTCCCCCAACAGAATGTGATGACCAGGAGCATCAATGCGTCGCTCTGAGCAAGACCCTGCTACGGAAAGCGTTCCTCACCCGGCTGAAAACTCAACAGTTCCCGATGCTTCTCCGCCAATTGAATTCACCCCCTTGGACACGACCGTCGTCCGCGAAAAGCGGCAGCCAGCGAGAAAGAGTGGGCTGCGTGGAAAAGTTGTCGTAATCACCGGAGCCGCGGCTGGAATCGGACGTGCGACCGCGTTGCGCTTCGCAGAGGAGGGCGCACGAATCGCCGCTTGGGATGTTTCGGGCAAGACCGCGCCTCAACTCGAATCCGCGATCAAGTGCGAGGGGGGCGAGTTTCATTTTCAAGCGGTTGACGTCACCAACGCGAGCGCGGTCGAATCCGCCGCCGCTGCGGTTGTCGAGCGGTGGGGTCGCATTGACGTTCTCATCAACAATGCCGGCATCGTTCGCGACGCGCAACTGGTGAAGTGGAACGGCGGCAGCCCCGCGTCAATCATGAGCGAGGAGATCTGGGATTCGGTGATCGGGGTTAACTTGAAGGGCGTCTTCCTGGTGACCCGCGCGGCGGTGCCCCATATGATCAAGGGCGGGGGCGGAGTCATTCTGTGCGCGGCCTCCGTCGTGGGACTCCTGGGGAACTTCGGACAGACTAATTACGTGGCTTCCAAGGCCGGTGTGATCGGTATGACGCGGACCTGGGCGCGGGAGCTGGGCAAGTACAAGATTCGCGTTAATGCCGTGGCTCCAGGATTTATTGCGACAGATATGGTGAGGGCGATGCCGGAGAAAGTCCTCGAAGCCATGGTGGCGCGAACACCGCTGGGACGGCCAGGTAAGCCTGAAGAGGTGGCCAACACATACTTTTGGCTTGCTTCAGACGAGGCGAGCTTCGTTCACGGCGCCGTGATTTCCGTCGATGGCGGCGTCGTAATAGGAACCTGACCGAGCTAGTCTGGTCGAGAGCGCGCGTAAGGATGGCGGCAACTCGGCGCAAAGGGTTGCGGCGGACTTTACGAGGATTCAGCGGCTTTCGCGGCGCAGCAGGAATTGCATATGCTGTCACAGATAACGGGGGCGTGGAACCTCACAGACTCAACCTATATTGAATAAAAGCCATCGACCGGGTGCTGGGTTCAGGATCGCCTCGGCTGAGCGAAGTCAGTCAAATTCGACCAGCACCTGGTTTACCATCACCGATTCTCCCGGCGCGACATTCACCGATTTCAGCTTTCCCTCCACCGGCGCAGTGATGGCGGTCTCCATTTTCATCGCTTCCAGTAAAACCATGAGGTCGTGTTCCTGCAGGTACTGTCCCGCGGCTACCGGCACATGCACGACGATTCCGGCCAAAGGACTGCGGCACAGTTTGGCTTCGCGATCGTCGGGATCGAGGGAAGAGTCCGGTTTGTGCGGTGTGCGCAATACGACTGATTGAATGGTGGTCGCCGCCGGCGTGGGGCGATTGTCAAGCATCCGCGGGTGATCATCGTCTTCGGCAACCTCAACCTCGACTTCGTACATTTGCCCGTCGATTGCGATGTTGAGTTTCATAGCCCGCTCCTCTCCCGGACTTCCCTTGGTTCCGTGATTTCAGCGTTCGCCGTCGGCTCAGCGCTGCCTCTGCGTGATGTTATGCGAAGTTTGCACCGTCACACGCCCTTTCTCTGCCCAGCGGGCGACGGCGTATGGCACCTGCAGCATTCTTGCGGAGCGAATCCGGACCTTCCTGCCGAGAAACTCCGTGACGGCTGCGGCGATCACGGACAATGTCCTGGGCGTGACCTGCTGCGATGGGCGGCTTGACTGGAAATCCACTTCGTTTGCTCCTCAGGGCCTCACAGGGGTATCAGCCCGTGCTTCTTGGCTGGACGAATCTCGCGCTTGGTGTGCAACGCCTCTAGAGCCAGGGCCAGATATCGCCTGGTCTCCGAGGGCTCGATTACGTCGTCCACGAACCGGCGGCCAGCGGAAACATAGGGATTGGCGAACGTGCTGCGATAGAGTTCGATCAGCTCATCCCGCTTTTGCGTCTTGTTTTCGGCGGAGTCGATCTCATGGCGAAAAACGATTTCTGCAGCGCCTTCGGCCCCCATGACGGCGATTTCCGCCGTCGGCCAAGCGAGCACACGGTCCGCCCCCAGATCTTTACAGCACATACCGATGTAGGCTCCGCCGTACGCTTTGCGTATCACGACCGTGATCTTCGGGACGGTGGCCGCCGAGTAGGCGAACAGGATTTTCGCTCCATGACGGATAATGCCGCCGTACTCCTGCTCAACCCCGGGAAGAAATCCGGGCACATCGACAAAAGTGAGCAACGAAATATTGAAAGCGTTGCAGAATCGAATGAAGCGAGCCATCTTGTCGGAGGCATCGATGTCGAGTGCACCCGCGAGTACGCAGGGTTGATTGGCGATGATTCCCACCGTGCGCCCCTGGATGCGCCCGAAGCCGATCACTACATTCTGGGCGAATCCCGGCTGGATTTCGAAGAAGTCCCGATGGTCGAGCAAGGGCCTGAGCAGGGTACGGATGTCATAGGCAACTTTAGGCTCCGCCGGTAGCAAGTCATTGAGCCCGGGATCGTCTTCCAAGCCCAGGAGGTAGGCCAGCCGCGGCGGATCCTCGAGGTTGTTCGAGGGCAGGAAGCCCAACAGACGGCGGGCGAGAGCGAGCGCTCCATCGTCGTCCTCGGCGATGAGGTGAACGACGCCAGAGCGATTCATCTGGGCTGCGGGTCCGCCCAACTGGTCCGCCGTCACGGTCTCTCCCGTTACCTGCTTGATGACCTGAGGACCGGTGATGAACATTTGGGCTCGCTTGGTTTGAATGATGAAGTCAGTCAGCGCCGGACTGTAAGCTGCGCCGCCGGCGCAGGGTCCGCAGATAATGGAAATCTGCGGTACAGTCCCGGAAAGCATTACGTTGTTGTAGAACACGCTGGCATAACCCGCCAGGCTGTCGATGCCTTCCTGCACGCGCGCGCCACCGGAGTCGTTCACGAAAATGAACGGGCTTCCCGTCTTCATGGAAAGCTTCATCATCTCGGTGATTTTGGCGCAGTGCACTTCTCCGGCTGCGCCGCCAGCTACCGTGAAATCCTGGCAGGCCAGGTGGATCAGGCGGCCATCAATCGTAGCGCATCCGGTGATCACGCCATCGGCGGGGAGATCTTTGTCTGCCATGCCAAAGTAGGTGGCACGGTGCCTGGCGAACAGACCAATTTCCTGGAAGCTTTCGCGATCGACCAGTTTGTCAATGCGTTCCCGCGCAGCGAGCTTACCCGCTTGGTGCTGCTTCTCAATGCGTTGTTTGCCGCCACCCTCCTTGATCTTCGCCCGTCTCTCGCGAAGTTCGGTGGTTCGCGCTTTCATGGTCGCGCTCGCCGGTTTTAGGGTTCTTATCGCCATGTTGGACCTTCCTAGCACGGTTAAATTTCTAAGACCCGGGCGCGGACCCTGCTTTTACTGCGCCGGTGTCACCGTGACTTGGTGTTCCTCACCGCTGACTCTAACGATGTAGGTCCGCGATTCTCCCAGCCTGGCATTGCCGCTCGCGGCCGCTGCGGGCGCCGGCTCGGGTCTGGGCTTGGTTGCACTCGGTTCCTTACCAATAGAACTGCTTTTCGGGCCTGCCGTCCGGGTTTGGAAAAACTGCGCTGCCGTCTTGGGAAACATGGCGTAGGTCAAAACATCTTCATCGCTGCCATCGCAGCCGAGCGCCAGGGCCTCGGTTCTCCTCTGCTCCCATGATGGCTCCAGCAAGTCGGCCGGACGGCAAGTGATGACGGGTTTGTTGGCGTGGATGGCCGCCTTGGCAACCACCCCCGGGTCCTTTTCTCCCAACGTTGTGCCGTAATAGCCGAGCATCAGGTCGGCGAATTCACTGGTGATCACTTCATACTTGCCGTGCAGAACATTAAACATTGCCTGGGTGCCGAGGATTTCACTGGCCGGGCGGGCTAGCGCAGGATATCCCGCATCCCGGCGGACGTTCTGGATTTCCGCCAACACTCCATCCAGCAATTGGGGCATGCCCTGGCCCTTGAGCAGATATTCCATATTCAAGATGAGCGCCGCCGGTATCTGGTGCTGGAAAATATCCGTATCAACAGCCTTGGGCTGACTGAAGAATTCCCCGTAATGCGATCGGATATTGGCAATATGCTGGTTGACGCGATGCAACCTCTCAATGTCGAGACGGGAGTCATAACCGGTTCCCTCCAGCATTGCTACCAAGCTCTCGGTTGGATTGTGCCCGCGGCCCAGCGCCAAAGAGCTGATGGCTGTGTCCACCATGTCGCATCCCGCCTCAATCGCCTTCATCAGCGAAACCATGGTCACGCCCGTCGTCGAATGAGTGTGGACGCTGACCGGCGTGTCGTTTCCGCACTTCTGCTTGATCCCCATGACCAGATCGTAGGCCGCCTGTGGCTTAAGCAGGCCGTCAACGTCCTGCACACAGATGGAATCGCAACCCATTTCTTTGATCTGCCGCGCTAGGTCCACGAACACCGGAATGGTGTGCACCGGACTCGGCCCATAGCAGATGGCGCCCTGTGGGTGCTTGCCGGCCTTCTTCACGGCCTCAACGCTGGCCTTCAGGTTGCGAACGTCGTTCAATGCGTCGAAGATGCGGAAGACATCGATGCCATTCAGCGCCGCCTTCTCGACAAACCGATGGACGATTGAGTCATCAAAGTTCCGATGGTCAACCAGGTTCTGTCCGCGCAGAAGCATTTGCAGTCTGCTTTTGGGGAGCAGCCTGCGGTAAGTCCGCAACCTCTCCCAGGGGTCTTCATTGAGAAAGCGTATGCAGGAATGGAATGCCATCCCGCCCCAACACTCCACCGACCAGTAGCCCGCATTGTCGAGGTCCTCACACACCGGGACCAAGTCACCGAGGGCCATGCTGGTTTCCAGCAAGCTCTGTTGCGCTTCTCTCAGCAGCAAGTCGGTGATCTCCACGGTGCGTGCCATGTGACGTTTCTCCGCAACAATTCGATTGCGTCATCCAGTGGTGCTAGGTTTCGACAGTCAATGGCGCGACTACCCGCCTACGAATATTCCACCCCGAACGAAATCGGATAGAAAAAAACCCACAGCTTGAGAATGCAGTCAATGTTTATACCGCGATGGCGGAATTAACACTGTTCCATTTCGCTCACTTTTTGGCGAATAGCGTGAAAGCTGGACCTCGACATGGCAACTGTGACGCCGGCGCGCTCGTTCAAAGAGAATAGATTTCGTGAGCAGAACTGCCCGGCTTTTCCATTTAGGCGGACAGCAAAGCCGCGATTCAACGTGATCATCGAGACGTGAACAACTGCGACAACATGATCCGGATCCCTCACAATGAAATTAGAAATAGGATGAAGCCATGACCTACCAAAGCGTTAACCCCTATGACGGGAGGACCCTGAAGACCTTCGAGGAACTCACCGACAAGCAGCTCGAGATGGCACTTGACAGCGCCGCAACCTGCTTCAAGACCTGGCGGCACAGGACTCTTGCGGAGTGAGCGGCCGTGGTCGCGAAAGCGTCCGCTATCATGCGCGCTCGCATCAACAAGTTCGCTTGCCAGCCACCTTGAAGAAGGAGACTGGTCGGGAACTCATGGGGTTCTGATTACGGCGCCCTCTCCGGCCGCATCTTAAGCAGGGAGTTGGCATGACCCGGAAGCGCGGGACTTGTGTGTTGGTCGGGTTGCCGCCAGGCGAGTTCCCGATTCCACGCTTCGATGCGGTGGCGAACTGCATAACCACCCGGGGTTCATTCGTTGGAACCCGCCAGGATCTGGCTGAAGCGCTCGCCTTTGCCGCCGAAGGCAAGGTTAAGGTCGATATTGAGCTCCAGCCTTTGTCTTCGATCAACCAAATCTTCGACCGCCTCGAGCTTGGCCAGGTGGAGTCACGCGTCGTCCTCGACTTCGCGCGTGGTGGAAGCGAAATACCAGCGCTCGGGGATGGGTCAGGCTCGACCGACTTCTGTATGGCAGTGGTAACGCCTTCGGCGGATCTTGGAATGCGCCTCGGCGCACACTCGGCAACTGCGTGGCATCGGCCATGCTCCCAAACAGTCGGCTCGTGCGATGGCTCAGCGCGAAGAGTACCTCCTTACTCTTGCGTCCTGTCGGACGGATCTGTCTCACACCCAAGCTCCGGATAACCACGGCCGCACCACAATCCGCCGCGCCGTGCTTCGGCGGGGATCTTCCGCAGAGTGAGCAATTCTGAGCAGACACGCCGCCGCCTGGATGATGCAATCAACCCGGTTCAAGATAGAAACCAGAGCTGCAATGTCGACCATCGGGGCCCAAGTGGAGACCCGAGTTCTCTTAACATTGTCTTGCAGATTCCTCTCAGGAGTCAGGCCATGGCCTTCATGGAAGAGGTTGTCATCGTATCGGCGGTACGCACGCCGATTGGGAAATTTCAGGGCTCGCTTTCCGATTTCAGCGCGCCGCAACTGGGTGCCATCGTCGTGCGTGAGGCCGTCCGGCGCGCCGGCATCGATCTCAACAGCGTCGATGAATGCATCATGGGTAACGTCATCTCCGCCGGACTGGGTCAGAACCCGGCGCGCCAGGCTGCTCTCCGCGGCGGACTCTCCGACAGCATCAGCGCCCTGACCATTAACAAAGTCTGCGGCTCGGGATTGAAGGCGGTCGCGCTCGGCCAACAAGCTATCCAGACGGGGAACTCGCACTTCGTTGTGGCCGGCGGCATGGAGAGCATGACCAATGCTCCCTATCTTCTGCAAACTGCGCGCAAGGGATTTCGCCTGGGCGATCAGAAGGTGGTCGACTCGATGGTGCACGACGGCCTGTGGGACATTTTCAACGACTACCACATGGGCAACACTGCCGAGAATGTCGCCGAGAAGTACAAGATCACCCGCGAGGAGCAGGATGAATATGCCCTCAACTCGCATCGCAGGGCGGTGAGCGCCATGAACGAGTGCCGCTTCAAGGATCAGATCATTCCCGTCGAACTGCCGTCGAAGAAAGGGGCATCCCCGGGGTTGTTCAGCAGGGATGAGTCGCCGCGCGCGGACTCGACCATTGAGCTTTTGCGCAGTCTGAAGCCCGCCTTCAAGAAGGATGGGACTGTGACCGCCGGCAATGCACCGGGCGTGACTGACGGCGCGTCAGCTCTTGTCCTCATGTCAGCATCGAAGGCCAAGGAGCTCGGGCTGAAGCCGATGGCGCGGATCGTAGCCCAAGCCAGCAGTGGCATTGCTCCCGCGTGGATCATGATGGCACCGGTTGAAACCGTGCGTCGGCTCTGGAAGAAGACAGGATGGAAGAACGAAGATGTTGACCTCTACGAAATCAACGAGGCCTTCTCCGTGGCGGCGATCGGAGTCACGCGTGAACTCGGACTCGATCTCAACAAAGTTAACGTGAACGGTGGTGCGGTCGCTCTCGGACATCCGATCGGCGCTAGCGGCGCGCGAATTCTCACGACCCTGCTTTACTCGATGATTCAGTGCGATGTGCACAGAGGCATCGCGGCGCTTTGCCTTGGAGGCGGCAATGCGATGGGTTTGGCGGTGGAGCGGTACGCATCATAACTCTGGTACATGAGCTCGCCCGCCCAGTTTGGGGAGGGGAGTCAAAGGGAGGGGTTCACTTTATGTCCACGATTTCTGTCATCGAAGCCCCGCTTTCCTCGATCAGGCCAGGCCTGTCCTCGGAAGTTCACCGTTGCGAAGGCCATCCTCTAGATCCGCGGTTCGGGGACGGCGTACTCTATGCTCACACCGCGAGCGTGGATGTTCGAGATCAGGTTCCGGCTGACATCAGTATCTGAGGCGCGGGCTTCGAAGCGGATGCAGCGCAATTGAATGTAGAATGGCATGGAAATGGACGAGCAATTTCAGCAGACAGCAAGCCACAATGCCCACCAGATTTCTGTTTCGGGATATGATCTGATCAATTCTCCACGTCTCAATAAGGGAACAGCTTTCTCGGACCACGAACGCGACGTATTTGACCTGCACGGTTTGTTGCCCCCGCATGTGGGGAGTCTTGATGAACAGGTTGAGCGCCGGATTCAAGCACTGCGGCATCAACCGAACTCCTTCAATAAATACACCTTTCTCCGCGACCTGCAGGATACGAACGAGACGCTGTTCTATGCGCTCTTGCTGCGCAATATCGAAAAGACGCTCCCTCTGGTGTACACGCCAACTGTGGGTGAGGGTTGCCAGCGCTTCAGTGAGATATGGAGAAAGCCGCGGGGTTTGTTCCTCAGCTATCCGAACAAAGATCGTATCGATCAGATACTGAGTCATTCCCGTTACGACGGTGTGAAATGCATCGTGGTCAGTGACGGTGAACGAATCCTGGGGCTCGGCGATCAAGGTGCGGGAGGCATGGGCATCCCGATCGGAAAGATGGCCCTTTACACTGCGCTCGGCGGCATTCATCCGGAGCATTGCCTTCCGGTTCTGCTCGATGTCGGCACGGATAATGAGGACAGGTTAAGGAGTCCGATTTACATCGGATGGAGACATCATCGGGTTCGCGGCGAAAAGTACGACGCTTTCGTAGATGTTTTTGTAAACAGCGTGAAGAAGCGCTGGCCGCACGTTCTTTTGCAATGGGAGGACTTTGCCGGTTCGAATGCCGCTCGACTTCTGGCTCGCTACAAAAACCAACTGTGCACTTTTAACGACGACATTCAAGGCACTGCGGCTATAGCGACCGCGACGCTACTCTCTGCGATCAACGTTACGGGCGTGCCACTCGAGCAACAGAAAATCGTTGTACTTGGCTTCGGAACCGCGGGCATAGGCGTCAGCAACCTGTTAGCGCAGCTCATGCATGACAAGGGCATCCCGGAAGAAGAAGCTCGCAATCACTTCTACGCTGTCGATCGCTGCGGTCTGGTCACCGAAAAGGGCAAAGATGTGCGGCCCGAACAACTCCCCTACGCCCGCAAGGAACAGGAAGTGCAGGATTGGAAACATCCGAGTCGCGAAATAACACTGCTGGATGTGGTCCGCCATGCCAAGCCTTCGGTCCTCATCGGAGTATCTGGTCAAGCTGGAGCCTTCACTGAGGATGCAGTGCGCGAAATGGCCAAGAACACGATTCGACCCGTTATCTTCCCACTTTCGAACCCCACTTCACGCAGCGAAGCGACTCCTCAGGACTTGTTGGATTGGACGCAAGGACGGGCGCTGATCGGTACCGGAAGTCCGTTCGAACCGGTGAATCTTGGTGGGAAGAAGGTTCACATCGACCAGACCAATAACTCGTACATATTTCCTGGGCTTGCTCTCGGTATCATTGCCTGCAAAGCGAAACGCGTCAGCGATACGATGGTCATGGCCGCGGCTAAGGAATTGGCACGTCTCGTCCCTACACAAAAGGATAAAACGGCAAGCCTTCTGCCGTCACTTTCGGATTCGCGCCAGCTCAGTCGCTCGATCGCGCAGGCCGTGGGTAGGCAGGCGATTCAAGATGGCCTGTCGCAGATCGCCGGCGAAGATAGCCTGGATCGCGAACTGCAGGCAAATATCTGGGAACCAGCGTACGTACCGTATGAACGCAGCCCAAATTCCAGAGAGATACCCTCTAAAAATTGACGCCGGTCCGTGGATGATGCTCTCGCGTTGTCGGGCTGCTCGTGGACGGTACTATTCATTCGCGCGAAACGGCTCTGCGGAGGTCGGAGTTGCGGCACTGTGAAATGCGGAGCCACTGTTTGCGAGCCTCGAGGACAACGCCTGCACTAGGCGGCCAGACCGCACTAATGCGTTTCTTCCATAATCCGCGGCACGGAGGCACCTATGTTGAAACGTGTCGATTCTTCACTCGCGATCGTCTGCTGGCTCAAGGGGACGCTCGGCGCCGCGAACGATCCTTTTGCGGCAAATGGAAACGCAACCAGGAGAAAAGCAAAATCACCGGCGAGCAATTGAAAATCGAGGACCTCGGCGGCGGCAAATAGAACTCAAGTTCGGCAACGTATCTGACACGATTACTGCCGACGGCACCGATCAGCCCGTTCACTTCGGAAGAACAGTATCTATTACCCCAGAGGGATCTAACACCTGGAAGATGGTGGAGAAAAGGGACGGCCGAGTCACCACCGCCATGACCCACACGCTTTGAGCTTGGCGCGAAAACTCAGACGATAAAGGGAACGGACAGCAAGCCCGACGGTTCAACTTCGGATTACATCGTTGAACGCAAGAGAGTCGGCGGCGGTTCCGGCTGGGCAGGCACTTGGGAAAGCATTGACGTGAAAATCGGTTCCCCCGATGAGTGGGAGATCGAAGCCTACGATGGCTCTGACTGGGCGCGCATTTCCTCGTGGGCAGCATAAGTGACACTGGCAGTTGCAGCTGATAGCGAATACTGTTTCGGTGGGGAGATTCCATCATCGTCATGGCTGTTGGAAAGAATATGCTGGGGGTATGCCGCGAGAAGGTAACGGTAGCGCATCGGGAAGCGAACAAAAGGCAGGTTATGAGAGAGGAATCTGTCGCTGAACTGAGCGGATTGCATTCGCGCACCCCGTGCATTCTGTGGGCCCCTTCAATCAGTTCGGACCGCAGCTCAGCCCTCACACCCCTCCGAATTCCACCTTGCTCAATCGTAATGGCGCAAAGTGGATGGATTCCACGGATGAGGATCGGGTTTTCCTAAGTGTCGTCGCGCTGGCAGAGCTCCGCTATGGCGTTCGAGGACACGATCCGGAGAATCGAATCCGCACAATTCCTTCCACACAGTGGCATCCGCTTTCCGCAGAATCCCTGCAGCAGCTGTCCGTACGTAGGACTTTGTCTGGGAAAGCAGGAGATGGCTGACGCTCGCTTAGTGCGGCGTCCAGGAGCAGAGAGTCTTGATTGGCTTGACGAGCTTAGGTACTAACAATCCGCCTATGCCACCGAAGTTCAATCGCCGTCGCGCTAAGCAAGATCGACGAGATTCTGGCTTGGGAGCAGCGGAGAGAGACGGAGCGAGACACAAAATTTGTGGAACTAGGTCGGTATCTTTGCGAGGTTCGGGCGGGACAGTACTGGCGGCTGGAGGACTTGAAGTCTTTCGATGCCTTCCTGGGAACACGGTTCCCGCAATCTCGGCGGAAGGCGTACTACTTAATGTCCATTCATGAGAACCTGCCACACCAGGCGAGGAAGGAGCTAAAGAAGGTGGGCTGGGCCAAGGGAATAGAGTTGGCCAAGTTGGCGCGCCGGGATCGGCAGCACTTCGATTGTGCAACCTGGTTGCACAAAGCTCGTGAGTTGTCGAAAGAGGATTTTCAGCAGGCGGTCGAGAGAGAACTCACTGGGAAATTAACAGAGCCGTGGGAAATTGTCTATTTCAAACTGTACCAAACTGTACCAGAACCAACTGCCAGTTATTGAGAGGGCAATCGAAACGGCGTGCCTGATGTTGGGAAGCGATCGCTCCCGCGGCTACTGTTTGGAAATGATCTGTGCAGACTTCCTGGCGGGTGCCAACCTCGACCACGGAGACCCGGAGATGCTGCTGTTCTCGATGACGAGATTCTTCAAGTTTCTGCCTGAAGAACAAAGGCAGGAATTTCTGGAAGGACTGAGCGAGAAAGCCTCATGAGCTCTATTGGCCCAAACAGAAGCCGCCTGAGGCCGTTGCCGGAGGCATATAAGCTGCGCGCTTAGGGATCGGTTGCTTTACCGGAGATGCTATCTTTTAGCTAACGTATTGAGAAGCGCCATTTGTGCTTCCATCCTAACGGAGGTAGAGTGAAAATGTTCACGCGCATTACTGTGGACCCCAACCAAATGGGCGGCCTCCCGTGCATCCGGAGCCTGCGCATCCCTGTCGCTACTGTTGTGGGCATGGTTAGCGAAGGCATGGCGGAAGCCGAAATCCTTGATGCTTATCCGGACCTTGAGGTCGAGGATGTTCGCGAAGCACTGCGCTA
>JBEKUD010000085.1:0-22331 GCA_049515395.1 Candidatus Sulfotelmatobacter sp.
GTCGATGATGATGTGGGCCTTGCGCAGCTCTTCGTTGAGGCGCGCATTCTTCCGCTGCAGCTTTTCCATTTCGTCTGCCATGGGGTGTCGCTTGGATTTGGGTCCGCGTTTCTGCGGAGTCAAGGCCTCCCGAATCCCCTGAGCTCGTTCTCGTCGCCAATAGACCAGCAGTGAGGAGTACAGACCTTCGCGACGGAGAAGTGCGCCTACGCCACCCCGTGTGGCAGCGGCCACCTCCACTTCGCGCAGAATGCGCACTTTGTATTCCGCGGTGTAGGTACGCCGCTGGGGTCGGGCCACGACTTCCGGGTCCGGACGCGAGGCGGCCGGCACGGCTTCGGCCGGGACTGGCGCTCCACTCCGCTGCGGCTCGCTACGCTCGCCTTCGCTTCGTTCCGCACCAGCCCCGGCCCCCGGCCCTGAGACAACACCAAGAGCATTCCTGTTATTCTTCTCTTCCTCGCCTGCTCATTAATTTCGACTACTGGAAGTGTCTCAGAGATATTGGCACGGAGGGGAACAGGCGGGATGGGTGTATGATCATAGCCGTTTTTGAACCAAAAAGGACATTCCAGTCAAATGAGTTCACGTATGGATTGATCTCAACGCGCTAAGGATAGGTGGGGAACATGGAAGATATTTTCGATTACGCTAAAAAATGCGTGGATAACAAAAGCGTGCTGGCGAGAATTGGCCACTCGGCAAAGCTGCATAGTGTTCGCAGCGCAGTGTCTTCGAAGGGTTCGGCGGCCAGCAAGTTGTCGAGTCTCGGGGGTGCCGCGATTCGCGCGACGTTGCAGGCCATCCCGCTTCCAGCGGTAGGCAGCCTGCTTGCCTCCGTAGAGGAAGCGGTGGAAAAGGCCGTCAAGGGCTGCCTCCACCACAGATCCCTCAGCAAAGCCCAAACGCCGGAGGAAAAGATTAAGTTCAAACTCAAGGAGCTCAACGTAGAGGAACTGGACCGATATCGCTGGAAAGTGCAGGAGTCGATCACCGATTTCAATAAAGCCATGCAGGCTTTTGGTGCAAACTTGGTCAAAAAGCGTGAAGCAGGAGCTACATGCGACGCCTTCTTTGAAGTGGCGTTGGCGGCGGAACAAGCCTCGCGCCGCACCGAAAAGCTCAAGGAGGCGTGCGTGGCCCTGCATGCCGCGATGCTCTTGACCATGGACTGGGTCGAGGAGTGCGAAAACGGCCCGCCCCCGCCCCCGGCGGCGGTAGCGGCTCCCCCTCGCCAACCAGCGACGCTGGGTGTTAACGGGCGCAAGAACGACTTCATGAAGATCATGACGGCATTCATCAATCAGGAAATCAAGGAGATGGAAACCCTGACCGATGAGAATAAGGATTGGTATATTGCCAATTATCACGGGAAGTGCGATCGGTGGTGCTGCTGGCGGTTGGCGGGCAAGGTGGACAACTGGGCACAGTGCAAAGAGAATTGCGCTTGGGTATTACGAACCCTGGCGGATCCCTTCGTGCCGGATAGCTTCAGCAATAATCTGGGGAGCCTGTGGTAGGAAACGGCGCTCGCTCATGTCGGGACTGATTGTGGTCTCGATCCATCGCGTTTCTGCATGAGCTGAACTCAAATCGTTGCCCTCGTTTGTACGCGTGTGCAGGGCTGATTTCCTATCGTCCTTTCCCCGGCGCGCCTAAGTCCCTGTCGAGACCGACGTTCCGTAACTTTCCACTCAGTATTCTTTTATGATAGACATTAATGAACTAATCGAATTATTTGGTTATTACAGAACATTAAGAACATGTCTTCGCCCCACACAACATGGGGAGAGACCTTCTTGCGTTTGAGCGACGGTTTGGCAACATTGATGTATTTGGTTATGAGACGCTCGATCGCATCGCGGCCAAGTCGGCCACCACGAATGCTGGGAAAAACCGGACGTGGGTGCTCACTGGATGATCATGTGGCGGTTTGATCCGAAAACTACCGGCCTGTCGACAACGCATCGGGCGACGGGCGCCTACATGATGTGCGCGGGTTCACCGAACGCGTATCTGCACATCATGGGTCGTCCGTAATCAAACATTAGAAAGGCTCCAGAGCGTCCTGCAATCGAAAGGAGTCAAGCTGTTTGCTCTGCTCGACCATAGCGGCGAAGCGACAGCCCCAAGTCGGGTACTCCGCTGATGCTGGCTTCACCCGACAGCGCCATCGACCTTCCTCTGAAGATATCGATCTGGGAGGATGCTCAGAGCAAGGTTTGGGTCAGTTACAACAGCCCATTTTACTTGCAGGAGCGCCGTGGGCTGCCCCTAGCGCTGATGCAAAACGTGGCTGTCATCGAGACCCTGGCGGCCAAGTCCGTTGATTCCAGGCATTCGAGCCGGCTTGGCCAAAAAGTGTTTCGAAGACTTAAATTCAACCATCCAATCCGCGGGGTGCATACAACCTCCGCGAAAAAGTTGAGAACGAATCGATGAAGATGTTGGCCAAGCTTTGGATGGTTGGAATACTTGCGTTTGCAGTGCTGCAACTTGTGCGTCCGAGCATTCCCGTTGGGGCCTGGCACGACCGAACTGCAGGTGCCGCCGGCGGTAAGGAACATTCTTGAGAAAGACTGCTACAGCTGCCATTCAGACCAGCGACGGCTCGCGTGGTTCGATCAGATCGTACCGGCGTACTGGCTGGTGCGATACGACGTACTAACCGCACGCCAGCACCTCTTTGTTCCCGACCTTAGGCTCCAAAACCCGCGGCTGCGCAGAAGGCCGTGCTCTATGAGGCTGTGAACATGATTCAGCTGGGAGCCATGCCGTTGCCGAGGTTCTACGTCTGCATGCGGAAGCAAAAGTGACGCCGGAAGAACTGGCGGGCTCACGTACCAAATCAGCCCGATAACGCTTCGGGAAGCATCGGTTCGAGGACCGCGGCGGCGGTATCGCCTACTGGCACCCGAGAGATTTCCCTGGCGGCCGTACAGCCGGAGCTCAACGGATTCCCGTTCGATCCGAATTTCGAGAACTGGAAGCCGCTTAGCACCACCAAGTGCGGCGACAACAGTACTTTTAGATTCGTGCTCGGTAACGACATTGCTATCAAGGCAGCGCAGGCGGGCAACATCTCGCCGTGGCCCGATGGCACGCGCTTCGCCAAAATTGCTTGGCGGCAGGAGTTGGGTCCGGACGGTCTCACGCACCCTGGCGGATTCGGGCAGGTGGAATTCATGCAGAAGAACGCTCAACGCTAAAAAGTTACGGACGGCTGGGGTTGGGGCCGTTGGCGTGGCTTAGATCTAAAGCCCTACGGTGGCGATGCGCGAAGCGAGCACCGGACCGGTTGGAGTTTGCACCGCAATGGCGATCCTCACTTCGCAGTGGGCGAGCAAACCGGCTCGATAGCCATTGGTTGCGGGTTGAGGAAGAAATGGCGTTGAAAGTACAAAGCCACATTGACCAGTGTGACCATCACGGGCACTTCTACCAGGGGCCCTATGACCGCCGCGAATGCGGCTCCAGAGTTGAGGCCAAATACCGACACTGCCACCGCAATGGCCAGTTCAAAATTGTTGGAGGCGGCGGTGAATGCCAGCGTTGTGGTCTTGGAATAGTCCGCGCCCAATTTTCTGCCCATATAAAAGGACACCAGAAACATCAGCACGAAATAAATCAAGAGCGGCCCCGCGATGCGTAGGACGTCCAAGGGCAGGCGAACAATGTACCCGCCTTTTAGGGAGAACATCACCACGATCGTGAACAGCAGGGCAATCAGCGTCAGCGGGCTTACACGAGGAACGAAGTTTCGGTTGTACCAATCCTGCCCTTTAGAACGAACCAATGCGGTACGAGTCAGAAATCCGGCGAGAAACGGGATTCCCAGATAAATAAAAACACTCTTTGCAATCTCTACTATCGACACATTAACGATGGTGCTCCGAAGGCCGAGCTTGGCGGGGAGGACCGTAATGAAAACCCAAGCGTAGAGCGAGTAGAAAAAGACCTGGAAGAGCGAATTGAACGCCACGAGTCCAGCCGCATATTCCGTATCGCCTCGCGCGAGTTCGTTCCACACGATGACCATCGCGATGCAGCGTGCGAGACCGATCATGATCAGTCCAGCCATGTATCCCGGATATCCGCGCAGGAAAACAATGGCCAGAAGAAACATCAGAATCGGCCCGACAACCCAGTTCTGAATGAGTGAAAGGCCTAGCACCTTCTTGTTGCGAAAGACCTCGTGCAGGTTCTCATATCGCACCTTCGTGAAGGGTGGATACATCATTAAAATCAATCCCGCTGCAATTGGAATGGAAGTCGTTCCGATGTTGAACCGATTCAGAAACGGTACGACTCCGGGCACAAGCCAGCCCAATACAACACCCGCGACCATAGCCGCGAAGATCCACGCGGTCAGATAGCGATCGAGAAAACTGAGACGACTGGTTGGCTTCATTTGTGATCCCTGCAATGCGGAGGACCGCGAAGTGGGGCTCTTTGTCGAGAACCTGTTGCTATTCTTTGGTAACGGGTGTCATCGTCTGTCCGATGTTGTCGAGCTCTCTCTTGAGTGCAAGGCTGTCCAGAGTCTTCACTGGAAGACAGAGCAAGAGACTGATTCGGCGCTCTAGAATAAAAAACGCCTCGCGAAACGCCCGTTCCACTTCCGGTTCGGTTCCGTGAACCGCCGCTGGGTCGGGAACGCCCCAATGCGCGGTCATCGGTTGTCCCGTCCAGATTGGGCAGACTTCTTTCGCCGCGTTGTCGCAAACCGTGAAAACAAAGTCGAGTTTTGGAGAGCCAGGCAGAGAGAATTCATCCCATGCCTTGCTGCGCAAACCCTCTGTTGGCAGGTGGGCCATTTCGAGCTGTCTCAGGGCTTCCGGACGAACCGTTCCGGAGGGATGACTTCCGGCGCTGTAAGCCGTGAAGTTAGGCCTGCCTTTGGAGTTGAGAATAGCCTCAGCCATGATCGACCGCGCAGAATTGCCCGTGCACAGGAATAAAGCGTTGTAATGTCCTTGCATACTCGTTCTCTCCTAGTTGCAGCAGGTCGGTCCGCAACACGCTTTCGCTCCTGCGCTTGCGGGCTTGACGGCCCGAACGAAAGCACTCATAAACTTGCCGTCCACTTGTGGCGCAATAGCGTCCACGTCGACGCCTCCCGCCGAAAGAAACTCACGTGCATCTTCTGCCCGATAAACTCGTGTCGGCTCGATGTCAATTTGCTCAAAACCCGCTGCGGAGAGTTTGCTGCGATATTCGTCATCTCCGAGCGCCCCTGCCACACACCCGACCCACAGAAGCACGCTTTGGCGGATTTCTGGCGCGATTGCGCCTCGGGTAACAACATCGGAAACCGCGATGCGGCCGCCCGGCTTCAGCACACGGAAGGCCTCTCGCAATACGCGGTCTTTGTCCGCCGAGAGGTTAATCACGCAGTTCGAGATAATCACGTCCACCGAGTTCTCCGGCAGGGGGATATGCTCGATCTCGCCCTTCAGAAACTCGACATTCTCAGCGCCCGCTTTGCGCTTGTTCTCATTGGCGAGCGCCAGCATTTCGTCCGTCATATCGAGACCGTATGCCTTGCCGGTGGGTCCAACACGCCTCGCTGAAAGCAGGACATCCACTCCGCCGCCCGAACCGAGATCGAGAACCACTTCTCCCGCATTCAATTTCGCCAGTGCGGTTGGATTTCCGCACCCTAACGAGGCGAGCATGGCCTCCTCAGGGACTTGTCCCGCCTGCGAGGAGTCGTACAGATTGGAGGTGATTGGATCGCAACCCAACCCGCTTGCTGCAGTCGCCCCGCAGCAACTACATCCGCCTGTCTTCACACGCAAGGCTGCCTGGCCATATTTTTCTTTGACTACGTCCTTAACATTGGTGCTGCTCATGGGTGCGCCTCTCTCTTATTTACAAAGCTGGATGACATTTTGCGGTTTGACAGCCTTGTTTCGAGTGCAGCATTCGGCATAGAGGAATTGCAGAAGTTCCTGGAGCGCTTTCGTGTTGGCCGTGTACCGCAAAAAAGTACTTTCGCGGCGCACGTTCACCAGTTCCTCGTTCTTGAGTTTCTCCAAGTGGTGCGAAAGCGTGGAATTCGGAATGTCGAGCTCTGACTGGATATCGCCTACGACCAAGCCGTCTGGATGCGCCGATAGCAGCAATTGCATGATGCGAAGCCGTGGTTCGGTGCCCATTGCGGAAAGCATGTCGGCGTACTTGGCCAGATGCTCGGTGTTTTTCTTGGGTGAGGCTACCGGCATGTTTCGATAATTGCAGAACTATGGACATACGTCAAGTCGAATCCATGATTTACGCCGATCACCCTTTGTGCCGATGTGTCTCAGGCGCAGCATTGCCCGAGATTCAGTGACCGATGGGGTGTGATGAATGCCGTTGACTTCGACGAGCATCTTTTGCTGTACTTGTGTTGTTAACCACGGTGAAGGAGTTCACCGTCAACCGCTGTCCCGATCCTTAAGCCGGAACAGCTGATGACTCCTGACAAGCGGATTGTTTTGTCACGGGGTCATAGTGCCGGCATGATCCTTAGAGCTAACGATCCGCAGAATTAGTCGAGGTGGCGCTTCATGGAGAACGTGTGGGTAATGGCCGCGGTGTGGGTCGGCCTGGCCTTGATCGCGACGCTGGTTGCCATCTGGCTCCGGATCTCCACTGCCCTGAGTGAAATTGTCGTAGGCACTGTGGCCCAGTTGGTCATCGGTGCACTTTTCGTGCATGCTGAACTTGGTGGGAAGACAAGCTGGATCAGCTTCCTCGCCGGGACGGGTGCGATTGTTCTTACGTTTCTGGCCGGCGCCGAACTCGATCCCCAAATCTTCCAGACGAAATGGAAAGAAGCGACCGTCGTCGGACTTGTCGGTTTTTTCGGCCCGTTTCTTGGGTGCACGGCAGCCGCTCACTACATCTTGCATTGGTCTGGACGATCGAGCTGGCTGGCCGGCGTCGCCCTTTCCACCACTTCCGTGGCGGTGGTCTACGCCGTGATGTTGGAACTGGGTTTTAACGTTACGGATTTCGGGAAGGCGGTGCTGGCCGCCTGCTTCATCAACGATCTCGGAACCGTGATTGCTCTGGGTATGATCTTCTCGCCTTTTACGATCAAGACACTTATCTTCCTGGTCGTCAGCGTGGTTGTCTTCACTATCCTTCCTTTTGTGACCCCGCGCTTCTTTAAGAAATATGGAGGGCGGGTTTCCGAACTGGAAGCCAAGTACTTACTCTTCCTACTGTTCGCAATGGGGGGATTGGCGGTCTGGTCAGGCAGCGAAGCAGTCTTGCCGGCCTACATCATTGGAATGGTGCTGGCTGGCAGCGTGGGAAAGGATCACATTCTCATCCGGCGTCTGCGTACTCTGACGTTCGGATTGCTCACGCCGTTCTACTTCATTCGGGCAGGATCGTTTGTGTCCGTCCCTGCTTTGATCGCGGCACCACTGGTGTTCGCTGCGTTGTTCTTCGCTAAGATGCTGTCGAAAGTAATTCCCCTGTATCCCACGGTGAAGGCATTTGACTACAAGAAGGAAGAAGGGCTGTACTTCACGCTGATGATGTCTACCGGACTGACGTTTGGAACAATTTCTGCGCTGTTCGGTCTGAATCATGGTGTCATTACCCAGGCGCAGTATTCGTACTTGGTCGCCACGGTGATCGGGAGTGCCGTGATACCCACCATGATTGCCAACGCTTGGTTCATGCCGAGGCATTTGCTGGCCACTAAGACGAAGGAAAAGTCAGCGTTACCTCGACCTGTAAGCGAAAACGCAAACTAGGAGGGAGCATGACAGGAAAACGACAGAACGCGTATTTTCGGAAGTTGCTGGTCGGCTATGACGGGTCTCCGCAGTCGGAAAAAGCAGTGGATGTGGCCTTTTCGTTGGCAGAGTGTCTGGATGCGACAGTACTGATCTTTGCGGTTGCGCGGCCCCCTGAACCGTCGACTTCGGTCGAATTGGAAGCCGTACTGGACAACGCGAAGGAACACTTTGAAGAAGGATTCAAGAAGCTCATGGAAAAGGCCCGCGCGCGCGACCTCCACGTGAACACCGACATGGCGGTGGGCCATCCGGCGGAACAAATCATTCACCGGGCAGAAGTGGACGGTGTTGACCTCATCGTTTTAGGCCGCCGGGGACGATCCAGCATTTCCAGAATGATGTTAGGTTCGGTCTCCGAGCGAGCCTTGAGATACGCGCACTGTCCGGTGATGGTAGTTCACTAGTTCGACTGTAGGGTATGCCCTTTGAAGTGGGCCACAACGCAGAGGATCGACGAGAGAGATCCACCGAAGGGTGTGTGATCAAGAAGGAAACATTTTGAAGATTGTCATCATTGCTGATTTGCACGGGAACTATGAATCCTTGCAGTCCCTACCAGAACGATACGACGAACTCTGGGTGCTGGGAGATTTAGTCAACTACGGACCCGACCCTGCTGCAGTCGTTGATTTTGTGAAAGCCAAGAGCACCGTCACGGTGCGCGGAAACCACGATCATTCCATCGGCTATGACGTAGATCCACGTTGTGGGTCGCGCTATCAAAGGATGGCTGAAACTACGCGCCAGTACACTGCCTCCGTGTTAAACAAAAACCAAAAGGAATTCTTGCGAGAGTTGCCACTTCACGTGGAACTTCAAAGACAGGACAAGCGCTTTTATCTCTGCCATGCGAAGCCGTCCGACCCTCGATATGGCTATAGTCCTGAGGATTCCGACGACTGGTTTCACGAAGTGGGTAGCATTTCGGCCGATGTGGTGCTTGTCGGCCATACGCACACTCCGTTCATCCGGCGGATTGGGGACCGTCTCGTTGTCAATCCCGGCAGCCTTGGTCAGCCAAAGACCGGCAAGCCGGACGCGTGCTACGTGGTTTGGGAGTATGGAACTTTTGAACTGAAGTCATTTCCTTATTTCGTAGACGAGACTGTGGGGAAACTGCAGGCTTACTGTTTCCCCAGGATGTGGAGAAAGACCTGATCACGTGCTTCGGACCGGCTCTGTTTAACGAACTCATATAACTCATACAAAGGAGATTTATGTCGACGATAAAGAGTATTGATGCTCTGGAAATTCTGGACTCGCGCGGAAATCCGACGATTCAAGTGAGCGTGACGCTGGAAAGTGGAGCGACGGGCGTAGCCAAGGTACCCTCGGGGGCTTCAACGGGAAAACATGAGGCTGTCGAACTCCGGGATGGCGATAAAGGCCGCTACAGCGGGAAAGGTGTTTTGAAGGCCGTTCATAACGTTATCAATATTATCCAACCTGCGGTGAAGGAGCTTGATGCGGCTGACCAGAAGTCGCTCGACGAAAAGCTGATCGCACTCGACGGCACGCCGAATAAATCGAAGCTCGGGGCCAACGCCATTCTGGGAGTCTCAATCGCGGCGGCCAAGGCCGATGCGGCGGAGCAGAAAATCCCTCTCTACCGTCAGTTTGTCGCGTGCGAAGAGTACGTGTTGCCCGTGCCCCAGCTAAACGTCCTCAACGGCGGGAGGCACGCCGATAACAACGTGGACTTTCAGGAATTCATGATCGTGCCGGCGGGCGCTCCCAGCTTCAGTGAAGCGCTGCGAGCGGCGGCGGAAACGTTTCACGCGCTGAAAGAGGTTTTGCACCAGAAGGGCTATGAAACCAGCGTTGGCGATGAAGGCGGTTTTGCTCCTCGTCTGCGCTCGAATGAGGAGCCAATGGAGTTGATATCCGCCGCGGTGCAGAAGGCCGGCTATAAACTTGGAAGGGAGGTCGGTATTAACCTGGATCCCGCTGCCAGCGAATTCTACGAAGACGGCCAGTATGTATTTCGCAAGTCCGACAAGTCGCACAAGAGTTCCGAGGACATGATTTCGCTCTGGACCGACTGGCTTAAGAAATATCCCGCACTCTTCTCTCTCGAAGACGGGCTTGCCGAGGATGATTGGGCCGGTTGGAAGAAACTGACTTCCGCACTCGGGGGACAGGTGCAACTGGTGGCCGATGACATCTTTGTCACCAATCCTGAAATCTTTGCCAAAGGTATCAAGGAAGGCGTAGGCAATTCGATCCTGATCAAACTGAATCAGATCGGAACCGTGACCGAAACGCTGCGCTGCATAGAAATGGCGAAACAGAGCAATTACACGGCTGTCGTGTCCCACCGCTCAGGTGAAACGGACGATACGACAATCGCGGATTTCTGCGTTGCCACGGGTGTCGGCCAGCTGAAGACCGGCTCCGCGTGCCGCGGCGAACGGATTGCCAAGTACAACCGGCTGCTGGAAATCGAAAAAGAGCTCGGACGAAGCGCGAAGTATGCTGGCCGTTCTGCCTACGCGAGATGGGGAAAGTGAGGAGTTTGTGAGCTTGCTGTTTCGCTAGGAGGACGCCGGGAACTGACCAAGCGCGGTCGTTGGTCAACGCGGTGAATTGGCGAGGGGAACATGATGCTGGAATCCATCTTTGACCGAGAAGACGAACGACAGGCCATTAGGCAGCGCCTCGCTAAGAGGCGGCCCTTCCTTATTCATGGGCCCACTGGTGTTGGCAAGACTCTGCTGCTCCGCAGCTTGCTGCCGGAATTCCCGTCAGTGCTTTACTGTGATGATTCTGCCACCGCACACGTGGCGTTTCGCAGTCTGGCGCACAGCTTGCTACGTCTCCGCAGCCCGCGCGTGCGGAGCGCTTTTCGAAACGAGGAGGCCATCAAGACGAAGTCAGCTGTCTCCCTGAAAGGAATTGTGATGGACGCCTTAAACGAGAGCCAGTACACGATTGTACTGGACCACCTCGGGCATCCTTCACACTCCTTCGCGGCAGCTGTTCGCGAAATGATGAGCTGGGGATCGACGCCTGTAAGTGCGGTAGCGCGGTCGAGCCATATGGAAGACACCGGATTTCTGCAGTCCCTTTACTCAGACCGTTCACAGAAGTACGGAATCCGAAACTTTGAGAGGCCCTTCGCCGAGCAGTTCGCTCGCGAGGTGGTCGGGCACACAAATCTCACGGCATCGAACATGAATGAGTTTCTCGACAAGATCTTGCAGTTCAGCGAGGGAAACCCAGGAGCAATTGTGGCGCTGGTGGAGACGGCGAAGCACCCCAAATATCGTTCGGACGAACACATCAAGATCAGCCCGCTCTATATCGACTTTCGCATGAATAGGAAAGTCGCTGGATGATTCGCGATGCATGGCCCGCTGTTGACAACAGGGCGGGTTGGGTCTTTGTAAGACGGAGTTCAGACACTACCGGTGATGTGACGCGATGACCGAAGAGTCGGTAAATTCGCTCAACTCGAATCATGAGCGGCGTCTGGCCGTGACCTCTCGCCATATCGATAAGCTGCTCGCCGATATGGAGAGCATATTGAATGTTGCCTCTTCCAAGCTAGCCTTTCCGCAATACACCCCCGATCTCACTTCTGCCCAGCGGCGCGTGGTCGAGGACTACATCAGCCGCATCCGAGCGCAGCTGATTCGGGTACTGGATGGGCAAAACATCGAACGACCGCTGGCCGATATTCCGGTTGCACGGTCTCTCCACTCGACGCTTACGTTCGTGGACATCGCGATTGAGGAGTTGAAGCCCGAATACATGCGCGGCTACGGGGAAGTCCCGACCGCAGCCGCAGTCGAGTTGAACGGCATTGCCGGAGAACTGCAAGGCCTGGTCAGACAACTGGATCATTATCTATTGCGTGGCGCAGGGGAGAACCTGCAGCAGCAGCTGGAGAAGTTGGAGCAAACGGGTGACGAGTTGCTTCTTCTCCGGAAGCTGGAGACGGTCATCACCGAACACTGGCTGGTGGAATTCCGGTCCACGTTGTCGATGATTCTCGATCGACTGGAGGACAACAGCTTCGAAATCGCGATGTTTGGTCGCGTCAGCTCCGGCAAGTCATCATTGCTGAATGCGATCCTGGAAACCGACGTACTTCCGGTCGGAGTGACCCCGATGACGGCGATTCCCACACGACTCGCCTTTGCGGAATCGCGTGCAGTCAACGTCTGGTTTGCCAACCGGTCGCCCGAGCATTATGAAATTTCACTACTATCAGAGTTTGTGTCCGAGCTGCTCAATCCGGGCAATGAGAAACGCGTAACGAGAATCGTGATCCAGCTTGCCTCACCTCGCCTGCGAGATGGCATCACTTTTGTGGATACGCCCGGACTTGGATCATTTCCCACTCGGGGGGCGGCTGAGACGCTTGCCTACTTGCCACGCTGCGACCTGGGCGTGGTTCTGATTGACGCTGGATCGACACTGACGCCGGACGATCTTCAGACCATTCAGATTCTCTATGATGCGGCGATTCCGGCAACAGTCCTGCCGAGTAAAGCCGATCTGCTCACCGCGCAAGAGCGGTCACACGTGATCGCCTATGTGAAGGACCACATCGGGAAGGAACTGAACGTTGATCTAGCGATACATGCCGTCAGTGTCCTTCCCGAAGGCAAGGAGTTACTCGCCCGCTGGTTCGAAGATGACATTGCGCCTTTGTACAGCCAGCGGCAAGATCTGAAGATCCGCTCAATCCGCCGCAAGCTTGGAGGGTTGCGGCAATCGGTAGAGGTCGCCTTGCGTGGGCGGCTTCGCCGCAAGGACCAGATTCCGATCAAGAAACTTGAACAACTGCGAGTGGTCGAAGCCGAACTGCGCCAAGCTAGCGGACGGCTTGAGGAAATGAAAAAGACCGCGAGGCGCGCAGCGGACGAGTTGGGGTATTCGAGTTCCCGAAAAATGCTTGCGATTGCCGGATCATATCTAGTTGAGTCGTGGTCGTTGCCAGGTTCTGACGAAAGACCCACATCCGAAATTGTGAGCAACGCGGTGACGCGAACGATTCAGGAACAAACAGAAGGTCTGCGTCGGCGCATGGACGTACTCGCTCACAAACTCAATGAAACTCTTCAGTCGGCTGCCAAGGTCCTGGAGATATCCGACGTGCCTGCCGGGGAAGAATTCGCCAGCGTGCTGCGAGAAATGCCGGCGTTCGATCTTGGACATCTCACTTTTCGCCTGCAACGGCCATCGCTGCTTACATTGCTCGGGAGGAAAGTGTCTGAATCGTTCGTGAGCAAGCGGCTAACAGCGCTAATCGGGGATCAACTTTCAAGATCTTTGTCCGCATATCGCGCTTTGCTTTATGACTGGTCTGGCAGAACGCTTGGGGCAAATCCAGCGGCGATTCGATGCCTATGCCAACAGCTATCGTGCTCAGGTAGAAAGGTTGCTGGGAAACCCGGAAGTGCGAACTAATCAAGACGAAGACAGCATTCGCCGCGACTTGGAATCGTTAGAAAGTATACTCGGGGAAAAAACTTGGCTTCGTGATTTGTGCGTATAGCTGTCGATGAAGGGGAAAGGAACAGAGCGACTTGCTGAAATATCTATTGGTTGGCATTGGAGGTTGTCTGGGGTCGATTCTGCGCTTTTGGCTGGGCAGTTATATCGGCAGCAAAATGGGAACTCGGTTCCCCTACGGAACGCTCGTTATTAACATTACCGGCTCGTTTCTGATTGGCCTGGTCTTTGCGTTGCTGACCGTGAGGACTCATTGGAGCCCCAACTGGCGATACCTGATCCCGGTTGGCTTCATCGGAGGCTACACGACCTTTTCGAGCTTCGAATATGAAACGCTGCGGTCGATTCAGGATGGCCAGATCGGACTGGGGCTTCTCTACGTTGCAACAAGTGTGGTGTTCGGATTTGTCGCGGTTTGGGGAGGCATGATAGCAGGGAGGGCAATCTCGTGAACGCTGAAGCTGCTGCCCAGCCAAGCGTAAGTCAGGCGCTGACCAAAGGCGCGTGTCCTATCTGCGGGATACTGAAGGATTTCCAGTGGACGCTGGCTGCCACTGTGCGACCGCAAGCGGCTCTGCGATTGTGCAATTTTCATACCTGGGCGCTTGCTCGTTCCAGGGGCGGCTCGCTTGAACGCTCCGCGCCTGGGGAGATTGTTTCGAGTGTGTTTCTGGAGATGCTAAGAGGTTCTCCCGCGGGGAAAGTGAGCAGCGCTGATTGTGCCCTGTGCCACCGCGTAAGGGACGAAGAAGTGACCCGCTTGCGTGAACTGGCGGAGCAGTTCCAGCGTCCTATGTTCACCCAATGGATGAAGACACAGGGAACTCTTTGCCTGGACCACGCTGGGATATTAGAAGAATTTATCCCTTTGCGCCTTCAAACATTTATTGGCGAGGTCGTGGAACGGAATCGCTCGAGCTTCGTGAGGAACTGGCGGCCTTTCATGAGCAACTCAAGCAGGGGGTGCACGCCGGCGGCGGATTGCTGGGCCGCATAGCGGAATTTCTGGTAGGTCAGAGGGACTCTAATTTCAGGAGGACAACATGCTCACAGCGGGACCTGGTAGGAAAGTCGGCATTTACGTGGCTGAAGACCAGCAGTACCACGGCAGCGCCGCCTACGCCGCTATTCTTGATTTTCTCTTCTTCCATGGTGTGTCGGGCGCGACAGTAACACGCGGTATCGCCGGATTTGGGGCAGATCATCACCTTCACACGACCAGTCTCGTAGACCTGGCCGTTCGTCTGCCGGTCAAGATCGAGTTCGTTGAAACCGCAGGAAAGGTGGACGAGCTGTTACCCAAATTGCAAGCGATGGCAGGTACCGGACTGATTGAGATGCACGACACCACAATCGTCAAACCTGCCGAAAGGAAACAAAAGCAGGCTGAGCCGGAGAGACCCGCATTAAAGCGTGAGGGCAAAGCCAAGATGATGCGAATCTACATCGGCGAAAACGACAAGTGGAACGGCAAGCCGTTGTATGAAGCCATCGTCAACGGCCTGCGATCGAACGATATTGCCGGCGTAACAGTCTATCGGGGAATTCTCGGTTATGGCGCCAATCGGAGAATTCACAAGGACGCTGCGCTGAGTGTCTCCCATGATCGTCCCATCCTGTTGTCGATAGTTGATACGGAAGAAAAGCTGAAGGCATTCATGCCGATTCTCGATCAAATGGTGCAGCAGGGCTTAGTCGTGCTGTCCGACGTGGACATCATTAAGTACGCGCATAACTATGAGAAAGCCGAGAGACGGCAGGAGGCGCGGTTATGAAGCTCGAAGGCAAAGCCAAGATGTTGCGGATTCACTTTGGCGAAGATGACAAATGGCACAACAAACCTTTGTATGAAGCCATCGTGGCCAAGTGCCGGGAACTCGATATCGCGGGCGCCACTGTGTTCCGCGGGATCGAGGGCTACGGCGCGAGCTCACTCATTCATAAGGCTCATCTGCTACGGTCCTCCGACAGACCCATTATGGTATCCGTGGTAGACACCGAGGAGAACCTTAAGAAGTTGCTCCCAGCTCTGGATGAAATGGTGGATGAAGGGCTGATCGCAATGTCAGAAGTGGAGGTGATTCGCTATGTGCACCAGGAAGGAGTGCGCTCTCCAGCTTCGTAAACAAGATTAACCAAGATACAGATGACAGCAACACGGACTTAAAGAGATGAAGTATGCGGACTGACTCGAAAGAAAACTTGTTGCTGGAGAAGCCCGATACTTCGGCGTTGACATCGGGAGTTTCCGAAGACCGGAACGTGCCTGCTGAACATTCTTTCGGAGAATCAACTCTAGCGCGCCTGGCCGAGTTAGCCGAGGAGTTTGACGCCGAGCAAGTTGCCGCCGATGCGCGGTCTGTGGCCGAACGGGTATCCGAAGGGCGCTTCTACGTTGCTTGTATCGGTCAGTTCAAGCGCGGCAAATCCTCAGTCCTGAATGCGCTGGTGGGCGACAGCGTACTGCCCACTGGAGTCGTGCCGGTCACCGCAGTTCCAACGATCATCCGTTACGGCCGCCATGCAACCGCTCGCGTGCGCTTTGGAGCCGGTGAGTGGACAGATATTCCTGTAAAGACCGTTGATGCGTATGCCTCTGAAGAGAAGAACCCCGAGAACGCCAAGCATGTCGCTGCATTGGAAATCTTTGTGCCCAGTCCGCTACTTGCGACGGGCATGTGCTTTGTGGACACCCCCGGACTGGGATCAGTGTTCACGGGAAATACCGCAGCAACCCAGGCATTCATTCCGCATATTGATGCGGCACTTGTCGTGATCGGAGCTGATCCTCCGCTAGCGGGGGAAGAACTTCTACTGGTTGAGGCGGTCGCGCGGCGCGTTCAAGATCTCATCATCGCTTTGAACAAAGCTGATCGCACCACGGATGCAGAACGATCGGCGGCGATGGCCTTTGCGCGACGGCAGCTCGAAAGGCGACTTCAACACTCCGTGGAACCGTTCTTTGAGATCAGTGCAGTGGAACAGCTCGAACATCGAGGCACCGGCCGGGAGTGGGGAAAACTGGTCGCTTCACTGGAGCATTTGGTCGAAGGCTCGGGCCGGAGACTGATCCGGGCAGCTTGCGACCGCGGTCTTCAACGGATCAGCGAACAACTTCTCGCAATTATCACGGAAGAGATGGAGGCACTACGGCGACCGATCGAGGATTCTGAGAGACGTATTGCGGTTATGAAGCAGACGATCGCCGATGCAGAGCGTTCGATGCGGGAGCTCACGTATCTCCTTATGGCCGAGCAACAGCATCTCTCCGACATGTTTGTCGACCGGCACAAGGCGTTTCTCGCGCGCGTAATGCCGGAGGCGGGCAAAGAGTTCGAGGTTGTGCTGCAGTCCATATCTGGCTGGCTAGGTCCCTCGTATCGCCGGCGTACCTTCTGCGAGGCGCAGGAGCTAGCGCGACGTCACGTCTTGCCGTGGTTGAAACCCGAGCAGGAAGAAGCAGAGAAAAAATACCGTCATGTTGCGTTACGGTTCGTGGAGATGGCAAACGAGTTTCTGAAGAAACTCGGGAATGCCGGCATTCCCGAGCTGGCGCGCATGCCGCATGCTCTCGGTCCGGAGAGAGGATTTCGCGTTCGCTCGGAATTCACTTTCCTGGAGTCCATTGATGTCGCGCAGCCTGCCTCACCGGTGCGCTGGCTGGCTGACTTGATTCTTGGCCTGGTGGGCGCCCGGAGGGTAATCAAGAACGATGCGCGAAGGTTCCTCATTCGGCTGCTCGAATACAACAGCACCCGCGTGCAAAGCGATATTCTCAACCTCGTTCAGGAGAGCCGAGCGCGGCTAGAAACTGAGATTCGCAAGTTACTGCACGAAGTCAGCCGCATCGCCGAGCAGGCGCTGGTCCGTGCCAAGAAGGTACGGGAAGAGGGCGCCCCGGCAGTTGAAGCGGAATTGCAGCGGCTTGACTGCTTGGAGCGGGAAGTGCGCGCACTCGGTGCGCCAGGAATTTCGCAAAATTGAACCATCGAAAAAATTGGTCGCAAGTTCCCGATGCGGATAGATGGGTCGCCCCAGTCCTTGTAGTAAATCTGCGTGCCATCTTTGGTTGTGATTGTGCCTCATGGTGCGTTCTCCTTTCGGTGGATTGGAAGTGGTAGAGGCGTTCGCTTGCTCGGAAGTTCTACCCATCAATATGCCGGATGTGCATCATTGCGAAAGTGAGCCCTGCTCTCATTTCGCTTTGTCTCTCTTTGTCCACTCTTTCGCGATTTACAGATAGTAATTCGGGCGGAACGGTTCCGCAAAATTGGACAGTAATTCCCATGGCCGAATTGTCGAACCTGTCCGGGACCCAACGATCGACATGGTAGGTCTCCTCAGAATGAGACGGGCAGGACGCGATGGTGATTACCACCGCGAGCTTGGTTGAGACTTGGATTGACCAGACGGAAGGCCGGACCTGCATCACCGTGCGGAGTCGGAATGATGGCAAAGCGCTCCGAGTTTGTGATTGGTAGAGTTCTGACAGACCGCGATCGACTATCAGGCGTTCGTCACCTCGGATAGGAGCTAGGGCCGGCGTTCCGTCTGGTCGATCCAGTAATCGATCAGGCTCGTTGTCGCGACGTCGTTGTGCTCCTCGCTAAGTTCCGGCTGTTCCCACGCCGCGAAGTGAGTACCGTACATGCCAATCCGGGCAGCGCATTGACAACGCGGCTGAGCTCGTTCTCCATGGCGTTCCTGTCTTGGCAGCACTCCATAACATGAGGATGCTGCGCTCCATGGGAGAGCGCAATTGGACTTTCGTATCGGTTTGCCGATGTCAGCACCAGCGTATCTCGCGCAGCGACAACATCCTTCGAGCGAGAACGCGTTCAAGCGATGGAACAGGTCCTAAAAAAAAAGCCCAATCCGCTCGTTAGATCATCTCTTTTTGTGGGATTACAAATTGTGGTTGCAATTCTGGACGCGCCTTGAAACGTCGACAGAGCAGTCCGCGAGATGTCTTGGAGGTAACAATGGCAGAAAAGCAGAGGCAGAAATCAGGCTCAACCACCAACGTGGCATCCGTCGGCGAAAAGCCGTCAGCGCAGAGTGGCATATTTCACATCGGAGGCGAACTTCCCGTCTATCGCCTTGGGTTCGGTGCCATGAGAATCACAGGCGACGGAATCTGGGGAGAACCACGTGATCACGACGAAGTCATTCGTGTGCTACGTCGGGCACTCGAACTGGGAATTAATTTCATCGACACCGCCGATTCTTACGGTCCTGACGTCAGCGAGCGACTGATCGCGGAGGCTCTGTATCCCTACCCCAAAGGATTGGTCATTGCAAGCAAGGCAGGGTTTGTTCGCACCGGGCCTAACCAATGGACCATCAACGGCAGACCCGAGCACTTGCGCGCGGCGTGTGAAGGGAGCCTGCGGCGGCTCCGGGTCGACCGCATTGATCTCTACCAGTTGCATCGAATCGATCCCGAAGTGCCCGCCGAAGATCAGTTGGGCGTCTTCAAAGATCTTCAAGCCCAAGGCAAGATTCGGTACATCGGGCTTTCGGAAGTAACCGTTCCTCAGATTGAGCACGCGCGAAAAATCGTTCCCATTGTGACAGTGCAGAACCGTTACAGCCTGGCCGACAGAACATACGAAGACATACTCGGGTACTGCGAGCGGGAGAAAATCGGTTTCATTCCCTGGAACCCAATCAATGCCGGCAACCTTGGCGCTCTAGGCGAAGAACTTGAGGGTGTTGCGAGGCGTCACCGCGTCACGACCGCTCAACTCGCGTTGGCGTGGTTGTTGTGGCGCTCGCCGGTGATGCTCCCCATCCCAGGAACCTCAAAAGTGACTCATCTCGAAGAAAACGTCGCTGCCGCTACTCTGAAGGTGGATGATAGAGAACTTCAAGGCTTGGATCGCGCGGCGTAGCAAGGCGGCAGAAGGGATCAAAATTGCCGCGGGACGGATACTTGCATGTTCTTGACTGCGGGCATTCTTTGCATTGTAGTTGCTGGAGTGTCGTCGCTGGCCGTTGCTCGTATAAAACGCCAGAGGGACGAAAGCGAAATAGGACGGCACACTATCACGGCGGAGCAACTTCACCGGTTATTCTCTTCAAGCCAAGAGGTATTCCTGTTTGATGTGCGCCAGCCACTCGACCTCTTAGCTTATCCGAGGTTATTCCTGGGGCATAACGGATTCCACCGGAAGAGCTGCTAGAGAGTCCGTCTCTGATCCCTAAAGAAAAAGACGCAGTTATTTACTGCACCTGTCCCAGCGACAAAACCAGCCGGATGGTTTTGCGTCGCGTATTGGCACTTCAGTTCTTCCGGGTCAAGTTGCTCAGGGGTGGGTTGGCGGCCTGGAAGGCGATGGGCTATCCGGTCGAGCCGTACCAGGAAGCCTTTCATCTCTAGCACACTACGCTTGGCGCGCTCCGTGAAGACTGGTTGAGCAGCTAAGATCATTCGAGGGCCGCGCCAATTACGATGAATCGGGCACGCTTCGAACGGGTATGCCCTTTTTCGATTTCCCTCACCACCTATCAGTCTTTGTCCTGATATTCTTCAGGAACGTCATCCTCCGGCACCTCGTGCGTGTGGACTTCCCTCTCTGGCTCGTCCTCTGCATCTTCGACGCCCGTCACGACGTCGGCCTCGAACGCATTCCCTTCCTCGAGCAACTCGTCGACACTTTCCGAATCGGCTCTTTCAATGTCGCGCAATCCCTGCAAGTCTCCAGACTGCGCACCAGAACGCGATCCCACCACCTCCTGTTCGAATGCCTCGGTCCCGGGTTGGCTATTCTTGCGAGTCGGTTTTCTCGGCGCATGGCCGGTGGTTCCAATTGTTTTCCTGGAGCTGATCCCGCCTTTCTTCTTCTTCGCGGTTAGTTTTTTCGGAGTTTCCTTCTTTGGTGCGTGTCTCCCGCCCGTGAGCTTGTTGCCGGAAGCTGGTTTGGACTTCGTCACTTTTTTGCCCTTTTTCTTAGTAGCCATTCCCGCAGTCTAGCACCGCCCAATCCGGGTACCAACCCCAGGTAGGGTTCGAAGGGTTCGGGTAGTGTCTCAGTTTGCCTTCCATCCTGAATCGACGACAGCGCGGTTCTGAGGTCAGACCCAGCAACCAACGCAATAACCTTTACGGGTTGTTCTTGAGGTACCCATTTCTCGGTTTAGAAACTGGTTGTCTGGCGCGCCCGCCCGACGTTTACTCAATCCAGTGAATGGTGACTGGCTAATCCTGTTCACCGAGAGTTTGGACGTACGGTTTGCCGTACGGATAGAAGTGTTCCTTGCGGCCCTGCTGCCACGCCGCTTTGAGTTCGGGCGTTGTGATGTCCCAGTCCGGCCGGCATTTCTTGGTAACGGCAGGTAGGTCCTGGCGGAGATCTTCCGCAGTGGGTCGGCCGAAGAACCAGTAGCCGTTATAGATCTTATAAATGACAAGACCGGGCTCCAAGACAATCACGTGGGGGATCATGGGATTGTTGACGGGATCCGTGTATTCGGCGATGTCGAGATCTTTTTGGACGAAACGCCCCGCATCGGAGAGGAAAGGCCAGTGGGCACCGACTCCGCTGCGATATTCATTCGTCTGAGTGATATTGTCGGTGCTAATCGTAACAAGCCGGCAATAAGCAACCTCGAGCTCACGATGGAGTTCAACAAGCCCTTCGGCCTGCCGGCGGTCCTTGGGGCAGAAACCTCCGCGGCTGAGGACGAGAACCATCGGATGTTGCGCCTGCAGTTCAGAGAGCTTCTGGCGCTTCGCGGTGTGATCGGAGAGCTCGTAGTCAGGGAAGAGAGCTCCTGGAACTATGTCAGCTCGCATGTGAGAATCCTCACCAGTTGGATGTGCGCCGACGGGTTACGTTTCAATTGTTAGTGACGGGCGTTCCCATAGCCGCCTCAACCAACGCGCCGCGTAGACCATGGGAGGATAAGGCGATACTTTTCCTAAGTGCAGCGATGCCCGGATCAGCGCCAAGCTCAGATGCGAATCTGGGGCACAGACACTCGGGTTTGGCCGACGGAGGGCTGGGAGATGGTAAACACCGTGCCCTGATATTGCGGCCACAGTAAGCTTCTCCTGGAAAAGTCGAGCCCGCAGAGGGGAATTGAGATATGCTCGCACCTCAACGATCTTGTCTCCGCTGAACCGGCAAACCCAACACCATCGGTTGTCGAACCTGAGGCCATTCTTGGCGGTCGCACGTCGTCGGCAACATGGTAAAGAACGCGCCCTCATTACTAGCTTCAAGGTTCTGAAAAATATCGTAAACCTGCGTAAGAGCTACTGCCATCTCTCGATCTCCTTTCAGGTCGAAGCGGAAAACGTTATTGGCCAACCTCACATCGTCAGAACGACGCGGAACTCTGCCTTGCCGCTCAGCATGCGCGCGTAAGCCTCGGCCGCCTTTTCGAGCGGATAGGTTTCAATCATGGGACGCACGCCGCTTAGTTCGGCGAAGCGCAGTGTGTCCTCGGAATCGGCTGGCGTTCCGGCGGCCCAGCCTTGAATCGTTTTACTTCCACCAATGAGCTGGACCGGCGTGACCTCAATGGGATCGAATGTCGCACCGATTACCATGAGCTTGCCGTTCGGCCCCAGACCGTCGATCAGTTCGGACATCGTTTTGGAGCTTGGGGCGGTCGCTAGAAATGACCTGCGCACCGCCCAGGTTTTGCAATGCCTCGGCTGCGTTCGTCGATTGGCTGTCGATGTATAGGCTCGCTCCGAGTTTCTTTGCGAGCCGCGTTTTCAGAGCCGCGCCCGATCGCCGCGACCTTATAACCAAACTTGTTCGCGAATTGAATTTCGAGGTGACCCAACCCGCCGACCCCAAGCACCGCAACAAGGTCACCAGGGAACGCACCACTGTGGCGTAGTGCGTTGTAGGTGGTAATTCCGGCGCAGCGCAGCGGTGCTGCGTCGGCGTCGCTAAGAGTTTCCGGTATGGCCACCAGTGCCTCCACGGGGGCCACCATGTATTGCTGGTATCCGCCGTCATAGCTGATGCCACAAATTTTCACGTTCCGGCAATTGCGAAAATCGCCGCGCCGGCACTCTCGGCAAGTGTTGTCCTGGCCGCCATGCCT
>JBEKUD010000086.1:0-21981 GCA_049515395.1 Candidatus Sulfotelmatobacter sp.
CAGAGAACGGACTGCTCGGCACGTCGGGCATCGGTTCACCGGCTTTTCTCTGGAGCCGCAATGAGCAGTCCGACTTTCAAGAACTCGGTAGGCGAACGACGAGCGATCATAAACCGAACGGCTTGCGAATCCGGACTTGACTTCCGGATCGTTTACTCAGCCGTCCGAAACAGCCCTGAGTGGGACAAAAACCTTTTGCTCATACTCCTCGATGAACATGGCGGGTGTATTGATCACGTTCCTCCGCCAACTACGATAGGTTCCGACAAAGCTGAAATTTCGATCTCGGAACCCGAAGGAAGCAGGTTCACCTTCGTAACGAACTTGGTCTGCCAGGCATGGTACTGGGTTGCTAGGTGGGTGTGTCTTGCGGAGGAGATCCGGCCGGCAAACAGGATCGATGGCCATCATTTCGACTGCAGACAAGAGATACCATCAGGGGGATTCGTGTGCTGCGGTGGTGGCGCTGAGTCGCCAACTACGGCGGCAGATGTTCCGGCGGGGATCGAATTAATAACTACTGGTTCGGTGTATTGGTCAGTCGCAAATCCGATTCTCAACTCAGATAAATTCAGTTTGACTACCTATTGTGGACCTTCAGTTCCTGCTCTAAGTACAGAAGGATGTAGCGTCAAAGTGACTGTCATGGCACACTACCAATATTATTGATGTGATCAAGGTAAAAATCGCGCTCAGTTTCTGATTGGGGGCGCTTGGCAGGGACTTGCCATGGTGATGCGGCCTACGAACTTCCGACGTTCTACCAGAGTGAAGCGACCGCTGACGAGTACGAGTCCCACTCGAGACAATAACCTGGTGGGCTGATTGAGCCGCCTCGCGAGAGCAGTCATCCTCTCTCGCCGTGGTCCAAGTTTGGTATATTCACGGATAAATGGATGCCAAGCAAATCCTGGTGACTGGGGCTTCGGGTTTCATCGGCCGGCAAGTGTGCCCGTTTCTGACGGAGCGCGGGTTCCGCGTTCGCAACTTCGAGGGACGCGTCGAGGACTTGAGCGCTGTGCGGGCGGCGGTACGCGGGGTGGACTCGATTGTTCACTTAGCGGCGTATTCGGACGACGGTGATTTCGTTTCACAGTTGATCGGTCCCAATGCGATCGGGGTCTATCACATGTTCGAAGCAGCTCGGATTGAAGGGGTACGGCGTGTAGTCCTGGCGAGCAGCACACAGGCGTTCGAGGGATTGTGCACACGCGGCGGAATTCGAGTCGAGGAGCGGTGTCCCACGAATCACTATGGCCTGCTTAAGCTGTGGGCGGAGGACGCGGGCGAGATGTACTCGCGGCTCTACGGGCTCTCCGTGATTGCGGCCCGGCTAGGGTGGGTCGTGCGCGGCGAGACCGAACTGGAGCGCATGCGCGCGCTACCGTTAGGCACGCGATTCTTCCTTGGTATCAATGACGTGAAAGAGTTCTTTCTGCGGTGCTTGCTGGCGCCAAACGATCTGCGGTTCGCGGTTGTGTACGCGGTAAGCAAGCAGTCAGGGAGCGAAGTGTTCGACATGGAGCCCGCACGTCGGATTCTTGGGTTCGAAGTGAAAGACGAACTCCCTGGGGGACTCACGTCATGCAGATAGCGGTTGTGCGGGAAGCGGCGCTGGACGGCGTGATCGGAGAGCTTTCGGCCCTCGGGGTGGAGATCGGTTATCTGGGCGAGAGCGGTGCGATTCCGAAGGGCTGCGAACTGGTATGGGCACCGTGTCGACCGGGCACCGCGTCGACCGTGTTGTTCGCAGACGCGAGCGTTCCGGTGGTTACGACGGTCCCGGAGGACGGCGGTGCGCCAATGCGACGACAACAGGCGGAGCGGTTACGCGACTTGTTCCGCAAGGCGCTGCCGCCGGCCTTGAAGAATACTCCACGGTTGCGCAAGTTGGAAGTCACGACGACCGCGGGATGCCGGGTCGACTGCAGTTTTTGCCCACACGACGTGTTCGCGCAGAATCACCTGAGGGTGGGTGGCCAACGGTTGATGGACTGGGAGACGTTCCGCACGGCGAAAACAACTTTGGTGCCCTTCCACTCGGTCTTGTCCTCGGTGAAGTTGAAGTAGTTGTCAGTGACGAGCCAGGCGATTCGCTTGTCGGGCACGAGCTCCACGAGCTTCATGGTGCATGTGTGGACGTTCTGGTAGTGGTACCTGAACTCGTCGCCGACATTGGCGGTGTTGCCTTCGATCTCCTCTGACCACCACCCGCGAACGTTCCGGATGGCATCGAAGGCTTCTTTCGGCGATTGGTCGACCGAAATGGTTGCGGTGTAGTTTTGATTCGACATGGTTCCTCCACGATTTTGAAGATTCGGTTGAGTAATTGCCGTACCCGGCGCACGCACGCGTGAGTAGTCTTTTCGCTGTCTTACGCGAATGCGTCAGGCTGATTCTTGCCCGAAGTGATCAGATTGCGCAGATTGCCACCGACGAGCCCGCCCCAGGCGCCTGAGCAGCCGCCGTAGCACTCGAACGCAGGAACCAGGCCCACATGCGTAAAGCGGAGCTCGGTCTTGCCGCCTTTTCTGGCGATCTCAAAGACAATGTCAGTGCCGATCCACTCGGTCTTGTCTTTGACAAAAGTCAGTTCGGCGTTCGTAACATGCCACACTACCTTCTTGCCGGGAACGAATTCCGTCACTTGCTGTGTGGACTTGTGCATGTTCTTGTAGCGGTATGTAAATTCGGCGCCAAGCCTGCCGGTATCGCCGTCGATTTCTCCCGACGACCAGCCGTGAACGTTGTTGACTGCCTTGAAAACTTCTTCGGGAGATTGGTCAACCGTGAATGACGTCGTGAAGTCCTGCTTTTTCATGACTCGCTCCTCCGTATTTCTTTCCTTCAGGGGAAGTTGATTTTTGCCGCAGCAAGGGCGGTGGTTACACAAGAGCCGCAGCGCTCTGCGGCACGAAACCTGCGTATTGACGCTCGAACTCCTTGGCGACGCCGGTGCGCCAGCCTTCGGCGATGGATTGCGATGCTGGGTCTGGGAAGATGTCCTCTTCACCGTTCTCCAGCCCGTTGAAGATGCCCTGCGCGACGGACTCGGGCGAAGCCTTCGGGATCTCGAAGCCGCGAGTCATGTCGGTGTCGACAGGACCCAGGAAGACACCGTGGACCTTCACTCCCTCACTTGCCAGCAGCGCCCTCATGGACTGCGTCATGCTCAACGCGGCTGCCTTCGAAATCGCGTAGCTGGGCGTAAGCGGCAACGGGGCGAGCGCCATCAGCGACAGGTTGTTGACGAGGGCACCTTTGGAGCGCTTCAGCATCGGCAGGAATGCTCGCGAAACCTTGTACATGCCAAAGAAGTTGACAGCGAGGGTCTGCTCGATGACGGCCGGATCACTCAGATCGTCATAGGGAGCGATTCTGGAGTTGTTGATGAGGACGTCCAGGCTGGCGACCTGGCGGACTGCCTGTTCGATCTGCTCAAAGTCGGTCACGTCGAGCATCAGCGGCGTTACACGCTCGTCGGCGATGTCGAGCGTTCCGCGAGTTCCCGCATACACCCTCTTTGCTCCACGCTGGAGGGCTTCCTGGACGAGTGCACGGCCGATGCCGCGGTTGGCGCCGGTAATCAAGACTGTTTTCTGTGCGATGTTCATGATGATCTCCTTTTGGGGCCGCCTTTGGCTGCCCGATTTTGACTCTCTACTGTGTATAACCGGCGTGCTGGCTAAAACTCATCGGTGCCTTGACGGTTTTTTAAATTTTTCTTATCTGGCGAGCGCTTGTTCTTTACCGCGACTGGCCCCGGTCGGGACTGCCACTAGGGTAGGCTTAGCTGCCTTCCGCTCTCCCTGCCGGATCAGCACAATGGCTCCCAGAATCGCTGCGGACGCCAACAACACACGCGTGCCAACCTGTTCCGAGGCGAACAGCCATCCCAGAAAAATCGCGACCACTGGGTTGGCATACGCGTGCGTCGCCACCAACGTCGGCGGGCACTGTTGCAGCAGCCACATGTACGCCGTGAATGCCACCACGGAACCGAAGATAATCAGATATCCGAGCCCCAGCACGGAACGCAGGGAGATGGCTGACCAGTGCGTCCTCTGAATCTCCCCCGAAACAGCTGCCGCGATCAGCAGCATTACAGCGCCACAAAGCAGCGGAATCGCCGTGCGCGCCAGAGCATCGGCTGGCAGACGGACCCTGGGCGAGATCACCACCCCCGCTGCCCACGACGCGGATGCCAACAGCACCGCCGCTAGTCCCAGCAGACTCGAGGAGGTCGCGTGTTCAACTCCCGTGATCAGTCCCACACCCACCAGCCCGAATCCGAGTCCCAGAGCGCTCAGCCGGCTGATCTTCTGCTGCCCCGCCATCCAGCCAAAGATTAGGATGAACATCGGCTCTGTCGCAATCAACAGCGCCGCTAGTCCTGAGGCCACCGTTTGCTCGGCCCAGTACAGCATCCCGTGCGAAAACAGGAAGAGGAGCGCACCCACAATCGCCCCGGCCATCCAATGTTCGCGCTTGGTACGGAACCCGCGCGTCCACGCCCAGGCAAACAGAATGCTGCCTGCGATTGAGAAGCGGATGCCTGCCGTCAGCAGCGGCGGTATCGTCTCCACCGAGTAGCGAATCGCAAGATAGGTTGACCCCCACAACAAGTAGATGGCCGCGAATGCCAGCGCCAGTTTGGCTGCATGGCCGCGGCCACTGCTAGTCTTTCGTTCTTGCAGCAAAGCATTGATTGTGGTCATCTGTATCTCCTTGACTCTGATCTGCAGGCATAATCGCGTCCGCAACCATTAAGCACAAGTGATTTATTATTGACACTTTGGTTTAGAATCTCTACATGTTTAACTTTGAGCGTTTGCGTACACTCCATGCCGTTGCGGCACGTGGATCGGTGAACGCCGCGGCCACTGCGCTGCATGTGACGAACTCTGCCGTGTCGCAGCAGATTGCGAAACTTGAAAGCGAACTCGGGCAACCGCTCCTTGAAAAAAGCGGGCGAGGCGTACGTCTCACGGACGCTGCAGCCGTTCTGGTAGACCACACGCAGCGAATGTTGTTAGTTATGGAGAGCGCTGAGGCTGAGTTCGACGCACAACGGAACCGCGTATTTGGGGAGATTACGGTGGCGGCGTTTCCTACCGCTGCCCGCGGTCTCGCACCCCTTGCGTTGCAGAGCCTCCGCAGCGTTTGCCCCGAGCTCAGCGTTGTACTGACCGAGCAGGACCCTCCCGAGTCAGTCCCGCTTCTCGTTCGTGGCGACGTCGATCTAGTGATTGCCCAGGATTGGGAAAACGCTCCGCTGCCGCAGCTTGAGGGCCTCTCGAAAACACCGCTGCTCGACGACATCGCTGATATCGCACTCCCCCCAGGTCACCCACTGGCAAGACGCGAAATGGTCGACCTCGATGATCTACGTTCCGATCGATGGATCACATGGGGGCAGACCGGATCCATGCTGAGCGACATGCACATCCCGGCCAGATGGTGTGATCAGTGGCTGGTTTACACACTTCGAGCGCGCGGTCATGAACCTGTGATCGCCCATACTGCCTGCGAACATGCGACCCAACTCGCGCTGGTTGCGGCCGGACTTGGCGTTTGTGTGATTCCTCGCCTCGGCCGCGATCCGCTACCTCGGGGAGTGCGTATCGTCGGTGTGAGACCCACTCTTCGCCGGCACGTCTATGCTCTGTGGCGTGCCACGAACACGCGCCGAAGGGCCATAGGAGTGACGACAGAAGCATTTCGAAATGCAGCGTCTATGATCGCGAAGGGGCCGCCAATCGCGAGAAAGGTAGCTAGGCGAAACCAGAATACAAAAGACAGGTAGAGCAAGTCCGGATTCCAAGGCCCCCATCCCATGAAGGGCCCGAGCGATTGCTCCAGGAGAGTTGCCTTGAAGAGGTACATTCATCGATTCCGGCCGCATCACGGGCTAGTAGGAAGTCATCTCCGCATTTGGCATCGAATTCTGGTCGGGCTACCCGGAAGGTATGACCCGGGCACGAACTTTCAACGACGTGGGCCCGAAGTCGGCTTCGAGGACATCGCTATTGATTTCCTCCAAGCCCGTTTCCGGATACCTTCCAGGTCGGCGACCAGCCGCCCATGACGAATTGTTTTAAGCCTTAGCTATCGCGGTCGCGCACGTATAATGTCCCCGCATGTCCTTTACCTCCGGCGCAAAGCTTGGCCCTTACGAAATTCAATCATTAGTCGGCGCGGGCGGCATGGGAGAGGTCTACCGTGCGCGCGACACGCGATTACAGCGCGTCGTTGCCATTAAGATTCTTCCCCAGTCGCTCTCGTCCGACCAAGACCGGCTGGCCCGCTTTCAGCAGGAAGCCCGCATTCTCGGCGCCCTCAACCATCCCAACCTGATGGCGATCCATGACATTGGCTCGCAGGACGGGGTTCATTTCCTGGTTTCAGAATTTCTCGAAGGCCAGACACTTCGCGAGCGGCTGCAAGCTGGTCCGCTTCCGCAGCGACGGGGGAATGAATATAGCCTGCAAATTGCAAAGGGACTCGCGGCAGCTCACGAGAAAGGTATTGTGCATCGTGACCTCAAGCCGGAAAACATCTTCATCCTGCCCGATGAACGAGTAAAGGTTCTCGACTTCGGACTGGCGAAGCAGGTGGTGAATAGGGCTGCCGGTGCCGATAAAACCCTCACCAATATGGACCGAACTTCCGTGGGCACCGTGCTGGGCACTGCCGGTTATATGTCTCCTGAGCAGGTGCGCGGTGAACCGATCGACCATCGTTCCGACATCTTCAGTTTCGGAGCTGTTCTCTACGAGATGGTATCGGGACAGCGTGCGTTCCACGGCGACTCGGGAATTGAGGTCATGAATTCGATCCTCAAAGAAGAACCACATGACCTCGCCGAGAGCGGAGTGCACGTGCCGCTCGGGCTGCAAAGGATCGCGCAACGCTGCCTCGAAAAGAAGCCGGAGGCGCGCTTTCAGTCGGCTAGCGATCTGGCCTTTGCACTGGATTCTTTGAGCAATAGCGCTGGCAGCTCGACTGCGAGTTTGCGCGCTCTGAAAGACACGAGAAAAACACGGTCCCGAATTCTGGTTGCGGTGTCAGTGCTGGCGGCATTAGCTATCGGCGTGATTGCGACCCTGCTGCTGAACCATCCTCAGGCACGCCATCCAGCATTTACCCAGATTACTTTTCGTTCGGCATACCTTCGCCGCGCGCGGTTTGCTCCGGATGGGCGCACCGTGGTCTACGATGGAACCGGCGATGGCAAGCCCACGGAACTTTTTTCTACGCGCACAGACACTGCCGAGGCGCAGTCGCTCAACCTTCATGCCAGCATTCTGAGCGTTTCCTCCACCGGGGAATTGGCGGTGCTGCTGAATCCCGACTTTGTCGTGAAGTGGACTCCTGTCGGGCGACTGGCGCGCGTTCCTCTGGGTGGGGGATCCTCGCGCGAGCTACTGGACAACGTGACCGACGCCGACTGGGCGCCCGACGGCTCGGCGCTGGCAGTCAGCCACAAGGTTAAGAATCACTTCCAGCTCGAGTTCCCGCCCGGCAAGGTGTTGTACCAGAACGAGGGCTATATTAGCGACTTGCGTTTTTCAAGCGCTGGCGACAAGATCGCCTTCATAGACCATTCCACCTATGGCGATGATCGGGGCGTGGTTGACTTCGTAGATCTCCACGGGAATCGGAAAGCCTTGACCCAGGAGTTCAGCTCCATCCAGGGGCTGGCGTGGGCGCCGGATGGCAGCGAAATCTGGTTTACCGCGGCCGACGGGAGCGAACCCAGGTCCCTTCGCTCCGTCAATCCGAATGGGAAGCAGCGAACACTGCTGTCAAGTCCAGCTGTGCTGCATTTCCAGGATATATCCAAAGATGGCGACGTCCTGATCAACTCTGATACGCAGCGAGATCAGCAGGTCTTTGCCGATACACGAAGTGGGCAAGTCCGCGATTTCAGCTTCTTCCCTTTCGAGAACCTCGCAGCAATTTCGCGCGACAGCCGGATGTTCCTTCTGAACGCCTACGTGACCGGCCCCAATTCCGATTACAACCTGTACACCCAGGCAACGGATGGCTCATCTCCCGCGCTGATCGGCCAGGGAGCAGGGTTGGGATTCTCCTTTGACCGCAAATGGGCGCTTGCTCTTGACCCCATTCATCTGGATCATCTCAGGATTATTCCCGCAGGCGTGGGCGATAGTAGCACCCTGAGCGCGCCCCCAGGGTTGAACTATATGGTCGGAACTTGGATGCCCGATGGCAAGCAGATTTTGGTGGTCGCGTCGGCTGCAGGACATGCTCCCGTTACTTATCTCCAGGACATTGCTAGCGGTGCGGCACACCAAATTACTCACGAGGGACAGTATGCGGTCTTTTCCCACGACGTCGCGATGAGCGTCTCACCCGATGGCCAACACTTCTTGACCACCGATGGCGGAAGTCACTACTGGATACAACCGATTGGTGGCGGCGAGCCGACGGAGATCAAGAGATTGGTCGAAGGCGATTTCCCTTTAGAGTGGCATAATGGCTCACAAAATATCTTTTTTGAACGTCGGGGAAGCTTGGATGCAATTGATATCTATGATCTGAACCTCACCAACGGCCAACAAAAGCTCTGGACACATTTCTCGCCGACGGACAAAACCGCGATGGTTACCATGCGTCACGCGCTCATTACACCGGACGGCGCTCACTCCCTGTACGCTGTCCAGCGAATCTACTCAACTCTGTTCGTCGCCAAAAATATCCGCTGAACGAAGGATATACCCCGAAAAAACATTCAACGACGCGCGAGCCAGAAGTCAGCCTGTAGAAAGTTGCCGCTCCGACGACACAAGAATCTGGCCGATATCACCAATTTCATAACTAAGAGGCGAAAGTCGTGTCACAAAACATGAGCAAGAATCTCTGGAAATCTCCATTTAGTTACTTTTTTTGAGGCCCTCCGATGCGGAGAGACGTTTCGCTTTTGGACTGTGCGGTAGGCACGCAGTCACCTACAAACCAATTTGGCTGCACAAGGGTCTCAAATCTGGGTCTTTCAGCCCCAAATCGCTAGGCAGTCGCCTTAATGATCGGACTCCAAGTGGGGACTGTTCTTGTTGGACTCGAGCCACTTGCTGCCCGTTGATTCTCTGGTTAGCTTCTTGAGTGGCTCCAAAGTTACGCAAACGTCGGGACTTGCCGAATCCGAAAAGGTAACGAAGGTTCGTGTCGCACTCGCTCCGCCATCCAGTCTTAACTGCAGAGAAAGTCCGCCGCTTTTTGCCGCGGAATACGCGAAACATGCCCATTTTCCGCGATATTTGCTCGACAAACCGGACTGGGGAGAACGGGCTGCTCGGCACGTCGGCCGTCAGTTCACCGGCTTTTCTCCGGAGCGCCGATGAGCAGTCCGACTTTCAAGAACTCGTGAGGGCGAACGCCGAGCGATCATAAATCGAATGGCTTGCGAATCCGGAGTTGACTTGGGCGCGCCCTCTTGGAACGATTCGGCGGTGACGCTGGGGAAGTGTGTGTGCCTCACCTCGACGGGCAAGGCGCCCCGGCCGACTTCCGATCACTGCGCTTCAGTACGTGCTTACCATCGGTGACCCCAGTCGGTTCACGCATTCCAGAGATGTACCTGCATACCTTGGGCTGACGCCACGTCGCCACCAATCGGGCTCCATCGAACAACAACTCAGAATCAGCAAGGCCGGCAACAAACAACTCCGATCTCTGCTCGTTCAGTGCGCTCAATATTTGTTGGGGCGTTTTGGCCCGGACAGTGACCTTAAACGCTGGGGCACACGAATGTTCGAACGGGGCGGAAAGAACAGCAAGAAACGGGCAATCGTCGCGGTCGCCCGAAAACTTGCTGTCCTTCTCCACCGGCTGTGGGTCACGGGTGACACATACCATCCTCTTTATAACGTCGCTGGGGGTCCCCCCACGCCGTGATGCTTCGCACGTCTTCCGCGTTGCCGACGTAGGGTAGATGGGGCCAATGTAGCTTGGATGAAGTACGAACCAGGAGGAATGTGGAAAGATACCGTGTTCACGCTGACTGCGTGTTTTTTCCCGGGCCTTCGAGGCCGACAGAAAGATTGCAGCACCAGCCTGATACTGAGAACCCCAATGTGCACCCGGCATTGACAAGCGCCGAATAAGTGCGAATGGAAGCGTGGCGAATCAGTTGAACACGTATTTTGGGCCATTTCTGAAATAGACAGAGGGCGTTTTCGGTAATGAATGGGCAAAGGGTTCCTCGATCGATCAAGTTCTGAGGGTTGTAGGATCGCGTCGTAGCTTCCCCTGTTCACGCCACGAGGACCTCGTGGCTCCGCACTCTCTTGTTCTCAACTTCCAGATTGCCCGTGATCCGGGAACCGGCTATGGAAACATTCACTCGCAACGCCCCGATTCCCCTCATTGACTTCGCCCTGCACCCATCCCTACCATTGCTTGAGTCTTTGCGCCCATGATCGGCCAGACCATTTCGCACTACCGCGTCCTCGAGAAACTGGGCGGAGGCAGCATGGGTGTGGTCTACAAGGCCGAGGATATCGAACTCGGACGTTTCGTCGCCCTGAAATTCCTGCCGGATGATGTTGCCCACGACCCGCAGGCCCTCGAACGCTTCCGACGCGAGGCCCGGGCGGCTTCGGCGTTGAACCATCCCAACATCTGCACCATCCACGAAATCGGAAAGAGCGGGCAACAATCGTTCATCGTGATGGAGTTTCTCGACGGTGTGACCCTGAAGTACCGCATCGGCGGCCGCGCGATGGAAACCGAAGAAATCCTCTTGCTTGCCATCGAAATTACGGACGCACTCGATGCCGCACACAGCTCTGGGATCGTCCATCGCGATATCAAGCCGGCAAATATCTTTGTAACCAGGCGCGGCCACGCCAAGATTCTCGACTTCGGCCTGGCGAAAGTCACATCTCCGCTGAATGTTGCCGCGGACGGCCCCACGGCGCAATCGACTGTAGCCTTAGAAGAGCATCTCACCAGTTCCGGCGCAGCAATCGGCACGGTGGCCTACATGTCGCCCGAGCAGGCACGCGCAAAAGAACTGGACGCGCGCACAGACTTGTTCTCGTGTGGGGCCGTGCTCTACGAGATGGCGACGGGTAGATTAGCCTTTCCGGGAGAGAGCCTGGCCACGATATTTGACAAGATTCTGAATCGCGCTCCGCGTCCGGCGCGCAGCATCGCTCCTGAACTCCCAGCCAAGCTCGAAGAGATCATCAACAAAGCGCTGGAGAAGAACCGCGACCTGCGCTACCAGAGCGCAGCAGAAATCCGCGCCGATCTGCAACGTCTCCGGCGGGATTCGGAGTCGAGCACGATTTCACTAGCAGACGACCGAGAAGAATTCAAAACTCCGGTGAGCACGGAGATCGCGAATCAGTTGATCGAACACCGGTTCATGCTTACGGAACGCGTGTGCCGAAAGCTCGACCGAGCCACTCTTGATCCTCGAGTTATCGGCGATCATTTGCTTTATGTAGACAACCAGGTAGCTTCGGACATTCTTGTCTTCTTTCTTCATGGGCTCGGCCTCGATCACGGAGACTTTGATCAGATCCTCAAGCGTTTGCCTTATCGCGGCCTGAGTCCGACTTTATATGGATGCGAACCGGATCGCCGCGGGCGCGTCTCGTTGTCCCTTGCAGATCATGTAGTTATCTTGCGCGAGTGGCTGCGGGAAATCGCCAACCGGTTTGAGCACGAAACGATCGTTATGGTCGGGTTTTCGCTAGGCGCGGACATGGGTTTCGAGCTGCTTTTGGGGCCAGCTGACGAGCCGACACCACGCATTGACGCATTCCTGTCTCTGGAGTGCAATCTGTCATTAGATACATGCATGTTCTCGCGGGTGTTGGCAGGACTTGCTACCGACCGGCCCGAAGCACTAATCGCCGAGTTGAAGCGGCTGAGCGACTCGGCCAGCTCTTTGGACGACTGGCTCAACATGCACGAATATTTGGTGAAAGTGCTGCGGAAGTTTCAAGGGGATGTTGGGGTGTTGCAGCGAGCTGCCGCCGATATTGTCCGTCCATTCAGTGAAAGGCCAGGATTCGAAGTGTTTGCGCGATGGTTCAAAGGCGCTCGCGAGCGCGTGTCGGCACTCCGGCTCGTCATCTCGAACGATTCCGGCTATCAAGCCGCGCTGGCGCGTTTGAAATTGGAAAACCTCGACAACGGTATCCTCGGGGAGGAATTCCCGGAAAGCATGATTACTGTATCCGCGAGCAGGGACCATTTTGGCTTAATGGCCGCGGAGCGTGTTTTGCGACAAGTCGACGAGCTTGTCTCTGACATGCGCAAAGGCCGAAATCTCTCAGTCACACCTGGTTGACTGCTCCCTTCGAGATCGAATTGCCATTTCCTGTGATTTGTGAATTTCAGGGCGCAGTGATTCTGAGCGAGTGGTCGGCAAACCGGAAACTACGCTTGACTTTTTTCAGCGTCCGGGAAGTCGTTCGTTTACAGCTGTTCAGTCGATACCGTGAATGCGCATGCTGACCATCTGATCGATGGTGAGGTTTTGCATTCCGCGCGAGCGCAGATCGCTGATGTATTCCAGTGTGACGTTGTGGATGCGCATGGCTACCAGTTCGTCCGGGGCGGGATGTTTGTATCCCAAGCTCTGCAACTGATCGATGAATTCCAGAGAAACGCCGTGGATTCTGAAGGCGATCAGCTGTTCGAGATCCACGTGATCGTAGCCGCGCTTCTTGAGTTCCTTTATCCATTCCGGCGTCGCGCCGTGAATCCTCATGGCAATCAGCGCGTCTTCGTCGGGCTCATAGCCGGCTTGATGGAAAGACCGGATCATCTGGGGCGCTACGCCGTGGATGCGGAAGGCCACGAGCTTGCCGCTATCTGAAACCTTGAGGCCGGCGGCGCGCAGTTCTTCGATGAACGCAGAATCTACGCGGAACATACGGAAAGTGATCAGCTTGTCAGCGTCCAGATCGGAGAGGTGCTCGTTCCTCATCTGCCGCGCGAATTCGAGGCTGACGTCCTGCACCGCCATGCTGTACTGCTTCTCTTCGTCGACGGAGAAGTCGAGTTTTTGCATCTCGCGGGCGTAGTTCGGGTCAGGTTGGAAATGGAAGATGCCCGCACCCTCGCCGTTGCTGAGGAAGCCCTCGCAATCGATTGTGCCGGCATCGCGCGCGATGGTGAAGCGAACATCCTGACGGCCGGGCTTGGAGAAGTCGGCGCCTGAGAATGAACTCATCGGCCAGTCGGATTCGTGGCTGGAGTTTCCGCCGCGGTGGTGGTCGATCAGCGAGAACTCAACTTTGCCCGCTTCGTCCGAGTGGCGAATGGTCCAGTCCCCGCTGCGAACGTCTGCCGCGCGATTCTCGACCACCGCAAACATAAGACAGAAGCCGAATACTAGAAATACAAAGGTTCGTGCGAGTCTCATAAATCTCCTCTCTAGATATCAGCTGGCGATTCCAGAATTCCCAGATTCTTAAGGCGGATCAGTTTGTCGAGATCAAGATCCTTGAAGCCATGCGTCCGCGCTCTCGTGATGAAGTCCTCGGTCACTCCGTGAATCCTCGCTCTAACGATGCCGCCTATATCAACCTTGAATCCTCCCTCTTGCAGGGCTTTGATGTACTCCGGCGTCACGCCGTGAATGCGCATGGAGACCAGATCGTCGACCGCGGGCTTGAGCCCGAGAGCGCGAATGTCCCGAACATATTCGGGAGTTACATTATGAATGCGCATCGCGACGAGATTGTCGGCATCGGGCTGCAAGCCTTGCTCGTGAAGACCTCGGACCTCGCCGGGCGTTGCTCCATGAATCTTCAAGGCCACGAGTTCGTCAGCACTGGCGTGAATGCCGGCTTCTTTCATGCCCCGCACATAGTCGGCGTAGATCTCATGAATCTTCATGGCAACCAGTTGATCCTGATCAGGATTGAAGCCCAGTCCGCGCACATCGTGAATGTATTCCGGAGTCACGCCGTGGATGCGCATCGCGATCAGATCGTCGGCGTTGGGGTGCAGCCCCTGATCGTGCAGTCCGCGGACGTATTCCGGCGTGATGTCATGAATCTTCATGGCAATGAGTTGATCGACCGTGAGATCTTCGAGACCGGCGGCCTTCAAACCGTCGATGTAGGAGCCTGAGACGGCAGGCTGAGCTGAGGCCTGAGGGCGTGCCGCAGAAGGTTTGGCTGCCGGAGTGGGTGCTGGCGCAGGCGTTGATTGCGGGGAAGTGGCCGAGGTCCAACCGAAACGTGCCAAAGCGATTTCACTGGCGTGCGCGATGGGTTTCGGGTAAGCGATGCCGAGCAGGGCATTTCCTGCGACCAGCGCCGCAGTCAAGCAGAGTAGTCCACCAGCGAGTCCGATGCCGCGGCGTCCATCGCCGATCGACTTCAGTCCAAGGACGCGGAAGACGCGCTCAGAAAGTGAACCGCGGTTCGCGGCCATCGCCAAGGCAGGCGCGCTTCTCCATTCTTCCATGAGCGTGAGCGCGCGGGCGTATTCGACGGGATTGCCACATAAAGAGACGGCCACGTCATCGCAGCAATGCTCGCGTTCGGCGCGGATACGCTTGTTCAGCCACCATACCGCGGGATGATAGAACAGCAGAGTCTCAACCGAAATCTGGAAAACATTCACGAAGGGATCGAGCCGCTGGATGTGCGCCAGTTCGTGCACGATGATCGATTGCAATTGCTCCTCGGAAAGTCCTGTAAGAGCGGTCACAGGCAGCAACACGATGGGACGGAACCAGCCAATCACCGCCGGAGCCTGTAGCCAGGCGCACTCGCAGTAACGAATCGCGCGGTCCAAGCCGAGCTGGCGTTGCATGTTTCGGCACATTTCAAGAACCAGCGGACTCACGGTATAGGACTGTTTGCGACGCTGGCGTTCGAGCACCAGGAATCCGCCGGCGGAGCGAAGGCTGAAGATCGCTACTCCGAGCAGCCACGCTTCCACTAGCCACGGTAAGGCATCCAGCGATGGCGAGAAGCGGGAGAATTCGGCTGAAAATTTTGGCGCGACATTCTTATTCATCGCCGTCGGCAGCGTTTCCGCGATGGAAGCGGATCCTGCAGAGGTTGTTTCCCCAGAAGCCGCCAGAAAGAGAAATGTAGCGAGTGGTGCGGCGAGCATCAGCACGAGCGCTGCAACCGCCAATGCGTAACCGGTTGAGGACCGGCGGCACAATGTCATCAGGACGGCGGCTAGTGCTGCCACGGCTGTGCCTTGCCACAGAAAGTGCAACAGCATCCAGCCCAGGGAATGCATCGCGCTCGGGGAAAACCAATTCGTAAGAGCAGTCATCGCCGGCTCCTTTCATGTTCGTCCAGCAAGCGGCGTAGTTCTTCAATTTCTTCGCGCGAGGCTTTGCGCCCGGCCAGGACATGCATCATGAGCTGGCTGGCGGAGCCTTCGAAGACGCGTTGCAGCATGTCCCCAGCAAGCTGGCGCTTGGTTTGCTCGGCTGGCAGGCATGCTTCATAGACGTGCGCTCTCTGGCTTTCGTTTCGGCGAACCGTGCCCTTTGCAGTCATGATTTGCAGAAATTTCAGCACGCTGGTGTAGCCCATCGCCCGCTTTTCCTTCAGCGAGTCGTGCACTTCCCGGACCGTGGATGGACCGTGGGTCCAAAGAACGCGGAGGATTTCCAGCTCCGACGCGGTGGGTTTCTGCGGAGGTCGTTTCATAGAAAAGGACCATACTACGAAGGTGTTCGTAGTGTCAACGAAAACCTTCGTAGGTGCGAGAAAGTCGATGCTCATGTCATCGAAGAAGGTAAGGATGGAAAAACAGGCTTAAGAATCGTAGGCATTCGCTTTTGGGCTCGTTCATTCACCAGAGATAATTTTTCGCTCTTGGAGTGCGCGCCCCGGCAAGCAGTCATCGTCACCCGTTTTCGGGGTCCGCAAGGCAGGCGTATCCCGACCACTTTCAGCCACAGTATCTCCTACCATTCGCCTTCTTGATCGGACGGCAAGTGGGACTGTTTTTCGTGAACGTTCGCCTAGTTCGTGCCTGTTAATTCTCTGGTTAAGCCCTTCACTGCCTGCAACTTACGCAAACGTCGGGAGTTACGGAATTCGAAAAGGTAATGCGGGGTTCGAATCCTACTTGCTCCGCCAGCCAGTCTGGAACGCAGAGAAAGCTGGCTCCGATCGCCGCAAAATCTCTCGAAATGGCCGCAATTTAGCGAATTGTTCCCTTAAACCGGACTGGAGAAAGTATCCCGCGGCCGCTCGCAGGTAAGCTTTCGCGCCTTTTTCTCCGGAGGGCACACCGGCAGTCCGGTTTCACCGAAACCATCAGGCGAATGCAATGCGATCACAAGCCGATGACTTGGCGAAGGCGACTTGACTTGGACCCCTACTGGTTGTCTCGAATGTGGAGTGAAGATTGTGGTCAACCAGACCATCGTCCAACACAAACCCTTGCTGACCCGTTCGGGATACTGGTCGACATTGCAGCCGGAAGAAGCGAGCTACCGAGTATTCGCCAAGCAGATGACAAATCCCCCGGCTGCGTGTGGCTTGCCAACGAAGTCGACGATCGACAAGTCGGCTACCACGAAGTCCGTGCAGGACGACGCGACCCCGCGCGAAACTCCCAAACAGTTTGGCCTGCAGAGTTACGGTACTCCAGTGAGCAGTCTAGGGAGAGTGGGCGATTTTGACCAGCTTTTTGAGTGCACTTCGTTCCATGATCGAAATTGCGAGGAACCCAAAGCTGCGGACACGAACCATCGAGCCGTACGCAGGGTGATCTCACGGGAGGAATGACGAGATGCATAGCCGGTGCAAAGCGTGCTATGGACTGGCCAGACTGATCCACAGCTGCGTACTCCTTGCGCTGACTATCATCTTGCTTGGCGTACGCGCGCATCCTCAGTCCCTTTCCGGCAGCTCGGTGTCGGCCAACGACCTAGCGCGGCGGGTGGTCACTCACGAACTAACCTTCCAAAACGACCACACCAACTGGATGTACCGTCTAGAAAAGGAACAGGACGGGAAGAAACAGGTCGAGGAAATTGTTGAGACCAAAGAGGGTTCTCTCAGTCGACTCCTATCTATAAACGACCTGCCCCTTACCGCGAAACAACAGCTGGCAGAGGACCAGCGTATGCGGGAACTAATAACCAGTCGAAGTGCGCAGCAAAAATTGCGTCGAGTTCTGGACGCTGAGACCCTGCAGGGGAGACGGTTGTTCAAGATGCTGCCCGATGCATTTGTCTTCAGCTACGCGGATGGTGACGGAAACCTGGTAAAGCTAAGTTTTAGACCAAACCCGAGTTTTCACGCTCCATCCCTGGAGGCCCGTGTTTTCCACGACATGGAAGGCGAGATGTGGGTCGACTGCAAACAGGAGCGGCTGGCTGGGTTTGATGGCCATCTGACGCAGACGGTGAAATTCGGATTCGGTCTGCTGGGACACTTGGACAAGGGAGGCCATTTTGAGGTCAGGCAGGCAGAAGTCGTCCCCGGCCATTGGGACATGACTACCATGAGTTTGGAGATGACAGGCAAAGCGCTTCTGTTCGCGAGCATCGGTGTGCAGAAGAAGGAAAACCATCAGGATTTCCACCGAGTATCCGATGATCTGACTCTGACGCAGGCCGCGGACATACTCAACCGACCGATAGTTGTAGCGGATAATCGCTAGTTCATGTGACAAAAGCACAGCAACAGAGCCCTTATCACTGTTCAAACGATATCTGACGTCAAACCGAACTGATCGAGGAGAAGGAATGTTGTTAAGCCGGCAAAGCCGCGTGCGCAGGGATTGTCTTCATGCTGCTGACGACGGGGGTCTCGGACCACGTCCAACGCCGCCCGCTTTGGGAGCCAACCTCAGCAAAGAAGTGCCAGCGGTCAGGAATCGGAACGATGTCAGGAAGATGCAGCAAACTCTGCAGGGCAAAGGATACTACCACGGGGAGGTCGATGGCGTCTTCGGTCTCCGAACTCGGGCGAACTCGGGCGAGCATTCGCGGACTTCAGAAGGCTGAGAATCTACCTGTCACAGGGCAACTTGATACTCAGACGGCCGACAAACTCGGAGTCAGGCCGGAGGGTATGCCGATCTGACGGGCACCTCGAAAACAACCCGACGGATGTGAATCTTCTATTTCCTAACCAAGTGGCGGAAGTTGTGTCAGAAGGCATGGGCGAGAATCTCCGAAAATCGCCAGCCCTTCGCTTTTTGACGAAGCAAATCCTGCGGAGATATTTTTCGCTTTTGGACTGCGCGGCAGGCACGCAGTCACGTGCGAACCAATTTGGCCGCTTGTGGGGTGTCGTAGAGGCCACTTTCAGCCACAGAATCGCCAGCCATTCGCCTTTCGATCCGTCTGCAAACCGCATTAGTTTGCCACAAAGCCGCAACATCACCCAGCCCGCCGTCTCCCGATTCTCCCGATAAGAGATTGAGTCCCTGTAACTTACGCAAACGTCGGCTCTCGCGCACTCAGACCTGTACCGGAGGTACGAATCCAGCCGACCATGCCCGTATTTCGCGATTGTGCCCGGACAAACCGGACTGTAGAGAACGGACTGCTCGGCTGCGAAGCGATCACTGTCCCGGCTTTTCTCTGGAGGGCACACGCGCAGTCCGGTTTCACGGAAGACACTAGTCTAGGGGAATACAATGCGACCACAAGCCGGGCATTCTACGAAACTCGCTTGACTTTTTTCATCCGGGTTCTCGTTCGAGTCCCGCTTGCGGATAGGTTCGGGGTGGCCGACGACTTCCCGCAGGCCAGAGATTCGCGGCGCCTAAGATAATGACTATTCGGTGGTAGCCTTGTCTTGTGGCAACGGAATCGGCCAGCAAAATTCTGTCGATCGACGGGCAGGAAGTCCAGATCACGAACCCTGAGAAGTTGTACTTTTCTTCGCAAGTAAAAGTCACCAAGCTCGAACTTGTTCAGTACTATCTCTCCGTCGCTCCGGGTGCGCTGGCGGGGATTCAAGATCGACCAATCGTCCTAAAACGTTTCGTCAACGGCGCCGAGGCGGAGGCATTTTATCAAAAGCGTGCGCCACAGAAGCGACCAGCCTGGTTGCGTACGGTCACTTTGTCGTTCCCTTCCGGCCGAACTGCCGAAGAAATCGTGGTCGATGATACGTCCGGACTTGCCTGGATCGTAAACCTTGGCTGCATCGAACTACACCCGCATCCGGTGAGCTCCGGCGACCTCGATCATCCGGATGAATTACGCATCGATCTGGATCCGATTCCCGGCGTTAGTTGGGATGATGTTCGCCGCGTCGCACTTGAAGTTCAGGGCTTTCTCGACGGAGTCGGCCTTCGAGGCTGGCCGAAGACCAGCGGCTCGCGCGGCATGCACGTTAATGTACGTATCGAACCGCGTTGGACGTTCACGCAAGTTCGCCGTGCGGCTGTTGCCTTATCGCGAGCGGTCGAGCGCCGCGCCCCAACACTGGCCAGTTCGAAGTGGTGGAAGGAAGAGCGTCATGGCGTCTTCCTTGACTACAACCAGAACGCGAAGGATCGGACGACATGCTCTGCCTATTCAGTGCGTCCGCTCCCAGATGCCCGCGTTTCGACTCCTCTTTATTGGGAAGAAGTGCCCGATTGCAATCCGGCGGACTTTACCATCTTCACAGTTCCTGAGCGCTTCGCGAAAATCGGCCATCGGCATGCCGAGATCGATGCATCCCCTGGCTCGCTGGAAAAATTGCTGGAACTAGCCGATAAAGATGAAGCGGCCGGTATCGCCGACGCACCCTGGCCTCCGCACTTCCGAAAGATGGAAGGCGAGGCTGCGCGCGTGATGCCTTCCCGCGCGAAATCTGCCGCGAAGAAGATAGCAATAAAGAAGCTGCGCGTGAAGATGCCCTTGATTACGGTCGCGAATTCGCCTGATAAAGCGGCCGCGCTGGCGGGTCTTGAGCGATGGAGGGCCAAACATGTGGATATCGCAAGTCTGCTTGCCGTGGACGATGTGCTGGTCGATTCCATGCGAGGCCGCTCATCCACGTGGACACGCATCCGCATCAACCTGCGTCATGTCCCCGAAGAACAACGGCCGCCGCAGGAAGCTCCAGAGCCCGACGATGATCCCACACGGGAGTGGCGGGAGCGTTGGAAGAACAGGGGTCCGGAATAATGGCGTCCCTAAGGGGACTAGCGGTTGTTGGGTTTTCACCGCCGGAGCTAATAATACCGTCGCTTTCGCGACATACGTCTCATCGTCCCTGTGGAAAAATTGCTGCCAGTTCCTGGGGAGGAACAACTTCAAGCTGGGCGTAGGTACAATCGCTGAGCTTTTTGTCCGTTCGCCATCTGCGGAATTGCGCCGTGTGCCGGAAGCGATCTCCCTGCATGTGATCATAAGCAACTTCTACAATTAATTCAGGCCGCACTGGCTCCCACGACAAATCTTTGCCTTGGCTCCAGCGACTCTGTCCGCCGGGCATTCGCTTGGCACCCTCATCATTCTCGGCCGCGTACTCAGCCCAAGTCTTCCACGGATGGTTCATGAGCGCATCTTTTCGATACGGCTTGAGAAACTCCACCAGCTCTTTTCGTTTTGCCGTGCTGAAACTCGCACAGACTCCGACGTGTTGCAAAGCGCTGGCATCGTCGAACAAACCGAGTAGCAGTGAGCCGACCATTGTGTGCTCGCCTTTTTTATGCCAGCGGAATCCAGCAACTACGCAATCGCAGTCGCGTTCGTGTTTCACTTTAAGCATCACTCGCTTATTCGGCTCGTAAGTTCCTGCAGGATCTTTGGCCATCACACCATCCAAGCCTGCGCCTTCAAAGCGGCAAAACCAATCGGCGGCAATACTCCGATCGCTGGTCGCAGGTGTGAGATGAATCGGCGGTGAAGCTAAACCAAGCAGCGACTCCAGTTCGCGTCGCCGCTTTTGAAACGCCTCGCCGCAGAGATCGCGATCTCCAAGGCAAAGCAGATCGAAGAATACAAATGATGCGGGAATCTGCCCTGATAAAAGCTTTACGCGCGATGCAGCGGGATGCAGACGTAATTGCAGCGCATCAAAATCAAGCCCATGATTTTTGACGATGACCATCTCTCCATCGAGCACACAACGTGCGGGCAGCGCAGCGCGCAGTGGCTCCAGCAACTCAGGAAAGTAACGATTGAGTGGTTTTTCGTCGCGGCTTTGGATGAAAATCTCATCTCCATCGCGAAACATCAGCGCGCGAAAACCATCCCACTTGGGCTCGAAAATCCAATCGCCCTCGGCGGGCAATTCGCCTACTCGTTTCGCGAGCATCGGCAGGATCGGCGGATTTACTGGAAGGTCCACACCCCATGGTATAACGTGACTTCATCTTTTGATCGCGGCTGAAAACGAACCCTGTCCAATGAATCTCGACTACCTTCGCCGTTTCGCCGTCAACCAAAGTCTGTTCGCACCCACCACGCTGAAGCGCGCGCCGCACAGATTTGGCTTTGTGCAGGCCGATCCGATCCGCGCGCCAGCCCGCGCGCAAGACCTGATCCTGCGCCATCGTGTGAAGAATTACGGTGCCGGCGATCTTGAGCGCAACTACACGAAACTCGGCATCGAGGAAGACTTCTTCGTCAACATGGCTTCGTAACCCGATCCCTGCAGGCGCTGATGCATCCGCGCTCGGACAACTGCGTTGGCCAAGGACAGCCCCCCTGGCCTGCTGCGCGCAGAAAACGCGCGCAGCTTTTGCTCGACTTCGTTCGCGAACGCGGCGCCATACACCCGCGCGAGCATTTCTCCCATGGCAAGGTGAAGAATTATTGGGGCGGCTCATCGAACGCCACGACGCGTTCCCCTCGACGCCATGCACTACCAGGGTCTGCTGCGTATTGTGCGCCGCGATGGCGGGGTTCGCATTTACGCCGCGCATCAGCAGGAGCCGCGGCCAGCCGATGCAGATATCTGCCGCACACGTCTCGATACCCTGGTTGGCATCGCGATCCGCATCTATGCGCCATTGCCCGCCGAGGAGCCATCTTATTGCGGGATCAAG
>JBEKUD010000087.1:0-21572 GCA_049515395.1 Candidatus Sulfotelmatobacter sp.
GGATTGTGCTTCTGCAACACCTTGGTGATGGCCGCCGTCAAAGTCGTCTTGCCATGGTCAATGTGGCCAATCGTCCCCACGTTGCAGTGCGGCTTATTTCGATCAAATTTCTCTTTCGCCATTTCTCAATCTCCTCGGCTTCCAATTACGCCGGAACCAAATCGTCCCCGTCCGCTTCGTAATACGCGCCAACGAATTCCTGTTTCTCAACGAGTTCCTCGACAATCTGCCGATCGAACTCAGCGAAATCTTCCGAAAATCGCTCGCGGAAAATCTCGAACCCGCGATGCCAATTCCAGAAATCGCGGACCCGATACCGCCCCTCAACCGTCGACTCGCAATTCAGTTCTGTCACCATGTAACTTTCAGATCGCTTCAGAAACCGCGCCCAAAGTCCATTGTGTCCAAACACAAATCCGAACTCAGATCGCTTACCTTCTCTGACCCAGAACCTGCGGTCGACGACGAACCGCGGCGCTCGGAGTCACTTCGCTGTTCCCTGCACCTTGGCGATGATTTCCTCCGCCACAGAGCGCGGAGCCTCCTCATAGCGCGCGAAGTGCATGGAGTATTCCGCGCGGCCCTGCGTCGACGAGCGCATGTGGGTCGCGTAACCAAACATCTCCGCCAGCGGCACGATGGCCTTGATCACCTGCGAACCAGCACGATGCTCCATGCCTTCGATTCGTCCGCGGCGCGAACTCAGATCGCCCATGATCACGCCGGCGTAATCTTCCGGGGTCACCACTTCAACCGCCATCACCGGCTCCAGCAGCACCGGCGAAGCCTTCCGTGCGGCCTCTTTAAAGGCCATCGAGCCCGCAATCTTGAATGCCATTTCATTCGAGTCCACGTCATGATAGCTGCCGTCATACAGCGTCGCCTTCACGTCGACCATGGGATAGCCGGCAAGAATTCCGCCTTCAAGCGCTTCCCGAATTCCCTGATCGATCGGCTTGATGAATTCTTTGGGCACCGAACCGCCCACGATGTCGTTAACGAACTCATAGCCCACGCCCGGTGGTTGCGGATCCAGCTTGATCTTCGCGTGTCCATACTGGCCGCGACCGCCGGTCTGGCGAATGTATTTGCCTTCCGCCTCGGAGTGCTTGCGAATGGTCTCGCGATACGCCACTTGCGGCTTGCCGACATTGGCCTCGACTTTATACTCGCGCATCATGCGGTCGACGATGATTTCCAAGTGCAACTCGCCCATGCCGCTGATGATGGTCTGTCCGCTGTCGGGGTCGGTGTGAACCTTAAAGGTGGGATCTTCCTGGGCGAGGCGGCCGAGCGCCATGCCCATTTTTTCCTGATCGGCTTTCGTCTTGGGCTCGACCGCAACCGAAATCACGGGAACCGCAAACGTAATATTTTCCAGAGCAATGGGATGATCTTCGCTGCAGATGGTGTCGCCCGTGCTCACGCCCTTCAAACCGACCGCGGCGCAAATGTCTCCCGCGAGAATCTCGCTGATTTCCTCCCGCTTGTTGGCGTGCATCTTGAGCAAACGCCCGATGCGCTCGGTCCTGCGACGGCCCGTGTTCAACACCGAGTCTCCGGTCTTAAGTTGCCCGGAGTAAACGCGAATGAATGTCAACTGGCCAACGAAAGGATCTGCCATGATCTTGAACGCCAGTGCCGAGAACGGCTCTTTGTCATCTGCTTCACGGAAAATCTTTTCCCCGGTGTCGGGATTGAGCCCGTGCGTCTCCGGCACATCGAGCGGCGACGGCAGATAGTCAACGACGGCATCCAGAAGAGGCTGGACGCCCTTGTTCTTGAACGCCGTGCCAACCACCACGGGGAACACCTTCAACGCGATCGTCGATTTGCGCAGCGACGCACGCAACTCGGCGGCGCTGATTTCTTCGCCTTCCAGAAATTTGTGCAGGATTTCGTCGTCGTTCTCAGCAATACTCTCAACCAACTGGGCGTGAAACGCTTCGGCTTTCTTCTTCAGCTCGGCGGGAATTTCTTCGGTGACGTACTCCGCGCCCATCGTGTCGTCCTGCCACACGATCGCCTTCATGTTGATCAGATCGATCACGCCCTTGAACTTGTCTTCTTGACCGATGGGAATCTGGATGGCAACGGGCTTGGCGCTGAGGCGCTTGCGGATGGTATCGATGGCATGTTCAAAATCCGCACCCATCTTGTCGATCTTATTGATGAAGCAAATGCGCGGCACACCGTACTTGTCGGCCTGGCGCCAGACTTTCTCCGACTGCGGCTGCACTCCGTGCACCGCGTCAAACACAGCCACAGCGCCATCGAGCACGCGCAACGAGCGCTCCACCTCCGCCGTGAAATCCACGTGGCCAGGGGTATCAATGATGTTAATCCGAATGTCGCGCCAAGTGCAGGTCGTCGCGGCGGATGTGATCGTGATCCCGCGCTCCTGCTCCTGCTCCATCCAATCCATCGTGGCCGTGCCTTCGTGCACCTCTCCGATGCGGTGCGTCTTTCCCGTATAAAACAGGATGCGCTCCGTCGTAGTGGTCTTGCCGGCATCGATGTGGGCCATGATGCCGATGTTTCTGCAGCGTTCTAATGGAACTGTTCTAGGCACGACTTTTGAACTCTTTCTGGGCTCCGAAAATTAAGCTTCGAGCTACCGGCTTCTAGCCAGTCGCTAGAAGCTAGAAGCTGCGTTTCTACCACCGGTAATGCGCGAACGCCTTATTGGCTTCGGCCATGCGGTGCACATCTTCTTTCTTCTTGATGGCCGCGCCTTTTCCGTTGGCAGCGTCCAGCAATTCATTGCTCAGCTTGTCGACCATGCCCCGCTCCGCCCGACCCCGCGCATAAGTCAGCAACCAGCGGATCGCCAGCGAAGTTCGCCGATCAGCATTCACTTCCACGGGAACCTGGTAGTTGGCGCCACCCACTCGACGCGTCTTCACTTCGAGCAGCGGCTTCGCATTCTCGACGGCTTTCGTGAACAGCTTCAAAGCTTCGTCGCCGCCTTTTTCCTGCACCCGGGTGAGGGCTTCGTAGAAAATACCCTCGGCGGTGCTGCGCTTGCCCTGCCACATCATCGAGTTGATGAACTTCGTCACCAGATTCGAGCCATAAACCGCATCGGCTGGCACGGTCCGCTTTGCAGTATGTCCTTTACGAGGCATTCGCTTGTTCGCTCCTGGCTTCTAGCCCTTCCTTCTCGCTTGACCCGACTGGCCACTCATCACCGGCCACTGGTCACTGGTCACCGCGCTTTAACCCTTCTTTGCGCGCTTGGCGCCGTACTTCGAACGTCCCTGCTGACGGCCGGCCACGCCCACCGCATCCAGCGTGCCGCGAATCACGTGATAGCGCACACCCGGCAGATCTTTCACACGGCCGCCGCGGATCAGCACAATCGAGTGCTCCTGCAGATTATGGCCAACGCCAGGAATGTAGGTCGTAACCTCGATCCCATTCGTCAGCCGCACTCGCGCCACTTTACGCAGCGCCGAGTTCGGCTTCTTGGGGGTCTGCGTGTACACACGAGTGCAAACTCCGCGCTTCTGCGGACACCCCTGCAGCGCCGGACTGGCCGTCTTGTACCGTGGCCGCTTGCGGCCCTTCGCCACCAATTGATTAAAAGTAGGCACTGTTCGCCGCTCCTCGCCGCACGCCGCAAACCTGCCTGGACAGGCGGGCAGCGCACAGCTTGATCCGCTTTCCCGGTCTTTGATTTCACGATCCGGACTGGCAGGCTCGGTGGCCAGCCATGCTTCTCACCGCCGCACCGCCATTACGGAGAGAGATTCTAGGTTCCTGATCTAGATTTGAACCGTCGACGGTGGCACCCGGCCAAAACTGCGGGGGTGCTCCGTATCGCCAGCTCTGTCCTGCATATCCTTCCGCAGACGACCGGTCCGCTTGTTTCAGCCGTACCGGATGCCCGAGGGCGAAAGGCAGCGCAGGAACATTTCAGCGAGGAATGTTTCCGGACTTACTGACACACGGAAACGCATTTCTCAAAAGCTCAACCACAAGTCCACGCGATACCCCGCAGAACTCACGGCCTACAGCAAGCTTGGATTAACTCGCGGAACCAAACTACTATAGCAACTCAGACGAAACATCGTCAACTCATGTTTTGGCATCCCACTGCAAATGATATCGCCGTGTGGTGAAGAGGCTCTCGCCCGTCGCTTGCTGAATCGGCTTCCTGCCTCTACACTACAACCTTTCCGTTCCGATTCATCTTTTAGCATCAGCGGAAGCTGATCTCACATTAGCGGCTCGCCCGCGGAGGTAATCGCGAGGCTGCGAGAGGGTGCATGGCAAGGTTGCGTTGCGTTCAGTGGGCATGGGTCGGCGTTACCGTTGCTTTTTTTTTGTTTTTGCCAGCGTGCGGTAAGAGCAAGCCGCCTGGCGCTTCGCCCTTTCCGGCAAAGATCAATTTGAACCCCGCCACGAGCGCTTCTATGCAACTAGGAAGCACCATGGCCTTTACCGCCAACGCGCAAAACGGCTCCAATTCCAGTATCTCCCCCGCATTCACTTATGCGTCGAGTAATCCTGCAATCGTAAACATCTCGCCTACCGGCTTAGCCTGCGGGGGTATCTGGAACGCACCTTATTACAACGTTTGCACAGCGGGAGGCGAGGGCACGGCTGAGATCACCGCCTCGGCTCTGGGTGCCACCAGTCCGCCCACGTTGGTTTTCGTTCATCCCGCGATCGACAACATTCAGATCAGCGTTGTTCCTCCGGTCAACTCTCCGCCTCCCGCTTGCCCCGGACAGACGGCACTTCCGCCCGCATGCGGCATCAAGTTCAACGCCAATGCCGCGAATTATTGTCTTTCGCAGAACCAGGTCGAAACCCTGCAAGCCACCGCTTACAGTCAGGGCGTTGACATTACTGCCTCCGTCGGTCCGTTTACCTGGAACCAATCGAATTTGAACGTGGTCACCGTGACTCCGATCATTACCTCTTCGACCAACGTGGCCACCAACCAGGCCACGGTGGTTTCCAACACCCCCGGCGAGACTCAGGTAGTGGCGTCTGCCTCGGGATTTTCCAGCCTGCCATACAGCGCGGAGACTTGCCCCGTGCAATGCATCACGCTTTCGCTCGGTCAAAACGGCTCACACAATATTGACCAAACAAGCTTTACCGCCAGCAAGGGAACCTCAGAAACCATCACTGCCACTGCCGTCGACGTCCAAGGTTGCATGCTTCCCAAGCCGCCACTGACGTGGACCTCCACTTCGCCAGCGGCACTCACCGTGGGTAGCGCCACCACAGGATGCTCCGGGGGAGCAACTTGCACGATCTCTACGACGCAGCCGGGGGCGGCCGCGATTACTGCCTCCTGCACCCCCCCAACCTGCAACCTAGGCTTCCCGCTGAATTCGTTGAACGTGCCGGGGTTACCTCAGTTTTATTTTCCTCAACCGATTTATCCGGTCACATCCATTTCCGGATTGGTCACGGGAACCACCACTGCCGCGAGCGTGCTGGCCACCAGCCAGGATTGCTACGCCAACGCTCTTTGTCCAGTCGCGCTCTATGACATCTCAACCAGCACCAATGTCGCAGCCAGCCCCTCCCAGTTGCCCACACCCCCCAATTCACTGATGTTTGATACGGCAGGAGATAAAGCTTACGTGGGCAGCCAATTCGGCGCCGTGCTCATCACCAGCGCGAATCTAGGGTCCGCGACGACGAGTCCGTTCACATCGCTGGGCGCCGCCGGTACTCCGCTGGGTTTGGTAACGGGAAAGGTTATCGGGGTATCCCCAAACGGCAGCCTGGCTGTCTTCTCGGATACGATTTCGACGCCGAATCAGGTTTACGTCGTGAACACCGGCGGTGCGGGCGCCACGACCACACCTTTGACGATCAACAGCGCGACCACGGCAACGTTTTCGTCTGACAACTCGAAAGCCTTCATCCTCGGCAACAGTGGAAACACTTTGTATGTTTATTCGCCGCTGCAGGCGCTTCAAAGCTACGCTCTGACTGCGCCCGCTGACGCGGTTGCGTTTTCTTCCAGCGGAGCGTTTGCTTTCATCGCCGGCGGAGATTCTGCCTCGAATATTACTGTTCGCAATACTTGCGATAACTCGCTCGCCGTGCTTCCGCCACCGGCGGTTGGCAATTTCTCCATCACCGGCCTGCCGGCGACTCCCCTCTTCCTCAAACTGGTGCCGCCGGGCAACGCTCCCACCGGCAACTCGCTCATTCCGAGTCTCCAGCAACCGGGCCTTGATGTTTTCTTTGGGATCGATAACACCGGCATCGATGTGATCGCGACCACATCCACGGCTCCGCTCACGCCACTGCCTGCGACTACGGCTCTTTGCCCGCAGCAGCAGATCGGACTGGCCACCATGAATCAGACCACAACAACCTTTGCGCCCATCCATATCAATCTCCAGAAAGGCACGTTCCATCCCATCAACGTCTTCCTCGCACCGGATTCCACTCAGGTCTACATCGTGACCAGCGATCTGGGTGTACTCGTCTACAACTTCGGCACCCAATCGGTAAGCGCCATTCCTCTCATCGGAACCGGAAATCCAGCGCCCGTCGCCGCCGACATCACGGTAGACGGAACCTTATTGTACGTAGCCGGCACGGATGGGATCCTGCACGAACTGAATACCGCAACTGGCGTGGACCAAATGGAAATCCCCTTTTTCCAACTTCCCAACTCCTCCAATAATTTTTGCTATTCCTCTTACGATTGCACGCTGAATCTGGTGGCGATAAAACCGTGAGGATGGGAAAGCGTGGGCGGGGGTTGGCACGAAGGATGGCAAGTGATTGTTGATTACGAATTCTTGATTGTTGATTGCAAACCCGGGCCTGCACCCGATCGCTTTCAATCCGCGATCAATCCACAATTCTTAGTCTGCCTACGCTGGCTTCTGCAGTTCTTTCGCTACGCTATCCAGCACTCCATTCACGAACTGCACCGATTCCAGGCTGGAAAATTTCCGCGCGATCTCGAGCGACTCGTTGATGACCACCGCGCGCGGCGTCTCCGGATAGGCCAGAAACTCAGCCACCCCCGCGCGCAGCAGATTGCGATCCACCGCCGCCATGCGCTCCATGCGCCAGTGCTCTGCGTGGCGCTCGATCAACTTGTCGATTTCCGCACTGCGATCGTTTGCCACGCGAAATAAATCATCGGCGAAATCGCGCACATCGGCGCTGGTAGAAGCATGTTCGGCCCAAAATGTTTGCCGCACATGATCCACCGTTTGCTTGCCCATGTCCGCCTGGAACAGCATCTGCAGAACCAGTTCGCGAGATTTGCGGCGAGTACCCATGGAGGGAAGTTGCCAGTTGCCAGTTTACTGTAGAGAGGTTATTTGCGCTTCGTCTTCTAGCGCTTGTCATTCCGCTTCTTGGATTTCTCGTTGCCCCCCAACCGCTTGTCATTCCGAGCGGAGCGAGGAATCTGTTTCTTGTGGACCGCTGTCCTTGGTCTGCCCTGAGCCGCCAGGCGACGGGGCTGATGGCTGATGGCCTGCTTCAGCGACGCCATCTCCACCGCCGCCAGTGCCGCCTCGAATCCTTTATTCCCCATTTTTAGCCCTGCCCGGTCAACGGCCTGCTCCAGGTTCTCACAAGTGAGCACGCCAAAAGCATGCGGAACGCCCGTCTCCTGGGCCGACTGCCCAATCCCGCGCGTCACTTCGTTCACGATCACGTCATAGTGCGCCGTGTCCCCGCGCAGCAAACAGCCCAGACAGAGGATCGCATCGTAGTTTCCGGTCTCCGCCAGCTTCCGCGCCGCCAGCGGAATCTCAAACGCCCCCGGCACGCGCACCAGGTCGATACTTTCCTTCTTCGCGCCCGAGCGCACCAATCCGTCGATCGCGCTCAACAAGAGTCTCTCGGTAATAAATGCGTTGAATCGGGAAACGACAATGGCGAAACGCTTGCCGGACGCGCGCAGTGTCCCTTCGAGCGTCGGAACCCAAAGCTCTGGAAGAGCCTCTGCAACCAGATCTTGCTTGTGTTTTTTCTCCGTGACTTGGTGTCTCCGTGGCGGGGTTCGCTCTTGATCCGCGTCGCATCCGTGAAAATCTGTGGCAATCAATCACTTTCCCTTGAACACCGCCGTCCGTTTCTCCAGAAAAGCCGTTGTCCCTTCCTTCTTATCTTCGGTCGCACAAGACACGCCGAACAGCACTGCCTCCAGATACAAGCCCTCGCTCAGACTCATCTCCATCCCCTTGTTCACGGCCTCCATCGCATACTGCACCGCCAGGGGCGCGTTCGCGATGATCTTCGCCGCAATCGCTTCCGCTCGCGGAATCAACTCGGCCGCCGCCGTGACTTCATTCACCAGCCCGATGCGATGCGCTTCCTGCGCCGTGATCATCTCACCCGCCAGCACCATCTGCATCGCGATGCCTTTGCCCGCCAGCCGCGGCAGCCGCTGCGTCCCGCCATAGCCTGGAATAATTCCGAGCTTCACCTCGGGCTGTCCCAGCTTGGCATTCTCGCTGGCCAGCCGCATCGTGCATGCCAGCGCGATCTCGCATCCGCCGCCGAGAGCAAATCCATTGATGCACGCGATCACCGGCTTACCAAGATTTTCTATCAAGTTCAGAACGTTCTGCCCGCGGTGGGTATACTCTTTTCCGCGGACCGCATCGTGCTTGGCGAGTTCCGCAATGTCGGCGCCCGCAATAAATGCCTTCTCGCCCGAGCCGGTAAAAATGACGACGCGAATGGCGGCATCATTTTTGATGTCATGAAATGCCGCCCGTAATTCTTCCATGGTGGCCATGTTCAGCGCGTTGAGAACTTTCGGCCGGTTGACCGTGACGTAAGCAATCGCGTTTTTCTTTTCGAGAAGTATATTTTCGAAGTTCATAATTTCTAACTCCGCCACGGATTTTCACCGATCGATGCGGATTTCACAACGTCCTGCAAAGTAAAAGCATGGTGATTCCGTGTCAAGCGCAGAACCTGTGCACCTTGCTGGCAACTTCCGGATACGTAAGGCGTCCTCCAGCTTGCTGCGAATCCTCCCGTGTTTCTCTGGCGAGGGATTCTAGTTCCGCATTGACCCGCCAAACCCGTGCAAAAAGATTTTGCGCCTCTAGCTCTTCGCTCGCACCGACGACTCCACTTCATCCTTGCTCAACCCACAACTGATGCAGCGCTGGGTCCACAACCGGTTGGCGAAAACTTTGCCGCACCGCGGACATTTCCATTCGGTGAGCCACCATGCTCCCGCCAGGTAAACCAAGATCCAACCCAATAAAATCGCGAAGTCCTTCACTTCGCCAAGGCGCAGCCTTGCGATCATCGCGCCCAGGAACAGAAAGCTGACAAACAGCGCCACGACCAGATTCCGCCTTACTACGTAGCTGCTCCATGCCCGGCGATACCTTTCCATATCCTGCGGTCCGGCATCCTCAGGCGGCTGATCGGTTTTTCTCCGTCCCTCCATGCTTGGTCTAGAGTTTATTCGCCTTTGGATTGTTCGCGTCGGAATAATCGTAGAAACCTTTACCAGTTTTCTTCCCGTACCAACCCGCCATCACCAGCCGCTTCAACAGCGGAGGCGATGCAAAGCGCCGCTCCTTGAACTCGTCATACATCACGTGGGTAATGTAATAGGTCGTGTCGAGCCCAACAAAATCCAGCAGCGTAAACGGTCCCATCGGATAACCACAGCCCAGCTTCATGGCGTTATCCATGTCTTCAATCGATCCCACGCCTTCCTCATACGCCCGAATGGCATCGAGCAAATAAGGCACCAGGAGCCGGTTGACGATGAATCCCGTCTTGTCCGACGTCCGCACCGGAACCTTGCCCAGCCTGTTCCCGAACTCATAAGCCGTTTCATAAACATCCTCGGCGGTAGCAATCGTCCGCACCACCTCCACCAGCTTCATCAGCGGCACGGGATTAAAAAAGTGCAGCCCGATAAAGCGCTCCGGACGCTTCACCGCCGTCAAAAGCTCCGTCACCGAAATCGAGGACGTATTCGATGCAAAGATCGCATCCCGTTTCACCACAGCATCGAGCGACGCGTACATCTTCTTCTTCTCTTCCACGTTCTCAATGATGGCCTCAATCATAATGTCGCAATCAGCCAGGTCCGCCTGGTTCGTCGTCCCCTTAAGCCGCGCGCGAATCGCGTCCTTCTGCTGCGCCGTAATCCCGCCCTTCTCCACCGGCCGCTCGGCAAACTTTGCCAAGGATTTCTCAATCCCGGCAAAGCCCTTATCCAGAAACTTCTGCTCGACCTCAAGCACGGTCACATCGAATCCAGCCGTCGCACAGACCTGCGCAATGCCGGAACCCATGAGTCCACAACCGAGCACTCCAACCTTTTTGATTTCCATGATTGCTTCCTTCACCCCAAGAAATGCCTTGTCCTTCTGAGCGAAGCCGAGAACCGATGCACTCGGTAGGCGTGATCGAAATGCATCGGTCCGTCGCGGCAAAGGCGCCGCTCAGGATGACAACCACCCCATTACGCCATCGTGCACATCCCTAGAATCCTGCCACTCAGTAAGTGCCGAACAAACCAAACCCGCGCCCGCCATCGCCAGTAGCGCCGCCCCACCCAACCGATCTGCAAGAGTCACTTCGCCAGTCCGATATCGATCCCTCCTGCGACCGCCCGGGCTTTCCGGATTGTGACCACGCGGAAATCTTGCTCGCACAGCCTTCCATCGCTCCGGCCAGACCCAAATCAACCTCCCGGGGCCGCGACGAGCAACCACGCATGCATGAAAATTGCGTCGAACATGACGTTGGAACTTGTCTTCCTCCGCGGAAGTCCGGGCAAATCCGTGGCGGAGAATCCTAATTCAAACTCTCCACAATCATCGCGATTCCCTGGCCGCCGCCAATGCAAGCCGTAGCCAACCCATACTTCTTCTTCCGCCGCCGCAGTTCATACAGCAGCGTGATCACCAGCCGCGTCCCGGTCGCGCCCAGCGGATGCCCCAACGCAATCGCCCCGCCATTCACATTCACCTTCTCGCGATCGAGCCCCAATTCTTTTTCCACCGCCAGATACTGCGCCGCAAACGCCTCATTCACTTCCATCAAATCGATGTAGTCCAGCGACAGTCCAGCCTTCTGCAGCGCGACCTTCGTCGCCGGCACCGGACCGCGCCCCATCACCTTCGGCTCCACCCCGGCAACGCCCCAGCTCACAATCCGTCCCAGCGGTTGAATGCTGCGCTTGCGCGCTTCCTCCAGTGACATCAACACCACCGCAGCGCCGCCATCCACAATTCCACTCGCATTGCCGGCCGTGACCGTGCCATTTTTTCCGAACGCCGCCTTCAACTTTGCCAACCCTTCCATCGTGGTCTGCGGACGGCGGTGGTCATCTTCCGTCAGCAATTCTCCCGTAGCCTCACCCTTAGAATTCCGCAGCGGCACCGGCACTAGCTCTTCTGGAATGCGTCCCTCTTTATAAGCCGCATCGGCTTTCTGCTGCGAGCGCAGAGCCAACTCATCCTGCGCCTGCCGCGTGATGCCCTGCTGCTCCCCGTACAACTCCGCCGTGTTCGCCATGTACAAGCCGCAATAGCTATCGAGCAGCGCTACCATCAGCGCGTCTTCCAGCTTCCCGCCCGGCGCCAGCGTAAATCCATCGCGCCCGCGAATTACAAATGGAGCCTGCGACATGGCCTCCATCCCGCCCGCCAGCACAATCTTCGCTTCGTACAATTGAATCATCTGCGCCGCATTCACAATCGACTGCATTCCCGACCCGCACAGCCGGTTCACCGTCAACGCCGGAGTCTCAATCGGCAATCCCGCCCGCAAACCCACATGCCGCGCCCCATACAGCGCGTCGCCCGAAGTCTGCTGCGCGTTGCCAAATACCACGTGATCAAATTCCTTGGGTTCGATCCCCGCCCGCTCGATCGCACCCTTGGCCGCAACCGCGCCCAATTCCTGCGCCGTAAAATCCTTCAATTTCCCGCAATAGCGGCCAAAGGGCGTGCGTGCCCCACTGACAATGGCGATATCACCTGGTTTCAACATTGGCTTACCTGATAGGCCCCGCTCCGAGCGGGTCAAAATTGATATTCAAACTGGTTAGTGTAGCAGCGCGCGAGGAGATTTGACCACCGAGAGGTCCGCCGGGAGTTTTCATTTCAGCGTATGCACCGTTTGCTTTCGGGGCGACTCGCCGATAGTGTGGTACGCTCGCCGACCAAGGAGGAGTCCGATGGAACAGCGCGTGAGCATGATCACCCTTGGAGTGGCGGATCTGAATCGCAGCAATGAATTCTACGAGCGCCTCGGATGGCAGCGGTCCATGGCCAACGCAGAGGGCGTCATATTCTTCCAGGCGGGAGGGATGGCTCTCGCCCTCTACCCGCGACACGAGCTCGCAAAGGATGCGAATGTTTCTCACCACGGCCACGGTTTCAGCGGGATCTCGCTTGCGTACAACACCCGCAATCGCGCCGAAGTCGACTCGGTGCTCAGCGATGCTGCCGCCGCTGGCGCAACCGTTCTCAAGCCTGCCCAGGAAGCCTTCTGGGGCGGCTATTCGGGGTACTTCTCAGATCCAGATGGGTTTCTATGGGAAGTCGCTTGGAATCCATCCTTTCCGATCGCAGAAGATGGGACGATTCGAATTCCGGACTAGCCATGAATTCTCTTCCGTCAATGGCTTTCGGATCAGAACGGATCCGCCACTGCCATGCCGGGAGCCTGGTGACGATTCAAGGATCAATCAAATCTTCTAGGCCACCACCCCCGTAGCCAGCACCGCTTTCATCGCCACAACCTTCCCCGGCCCCTGCACCAGGGAGGTGGCCAGCGCATGTTCAGCTCGGTTGATCACCTCCGTCACAATGTCCACGGGATCATAACTGTCTCGCACCACCGCCTCAGCCAGCCCTGCCGAAAACTCCAACGACTGTCCTTTGCCGGAGGCGTCCTTGCGGGGCAGGTGAACGTCCGCGATGACCTTACGAAGTTTTTCGACGGCCATCATTGCTTCTTTCTCGGCCGTGTCGCCCAAGATCAGAGCAATGGTTGTCGTGTCGTAGCGAAACGCCAAATCATTCGTGCGGATGTTGGCTGCGAACTGCTGCCCAAGCTTTTCCATGACGGCGTCGATCGCAGCCTCGCCATATTCCTTGAGCAATGCCGCGCTTCGTCCGAACTGCAAAAGGAGCACGGAAAGTGCTGACGAACTTTGCACCGCGCGCTTGCTCTCCGCGAGCAGTAAATCCAGATAGGAACTGCGCTTCAGTAGTCCCGACTTTTCATCTGTCACCGAAAGGTTTTTCACCAGCCGCCGCAGACCCGCATTATTCAGCGCGATCACCATCTGGTCGGCCAGCGTTTTCAGGACCACCGCATCCGTCTGTGGCCAGGCCCGCGGCTTGTTGTGCAACAGAGCCAGTACGCCCACCGAATCGGTGCCATTCGTCAGTGGGAACGCCATCACCGCAATGGCTCCCAACTCCACCACCGCGTTGCGCACGGCCTCGAACTCCGGCGCTTTCTGCGCGTCGGCAATGATCACGGGCTCCGCCGAAGATGTCGAGAAAGATAAATCCTGCAGGGCGCACATCACTTCCTTGAGGGCCCCGGAACTCGCTGGATTCACACCTTTGCCGCAGAATTCCTGCACCGCCGTGGGTGCCGAACCGGGCGTACGCATCGCAGCCACACAGCGCGACACTTCCCAGTGTCCGCCAATTTCAGCGACCGCCGTCGTTAAGACCGCGGCTGCCGTCGCCTGGTGATAGAGCTTGCGAGTAATCTCCGCCACACGGGTGACGTTACGCATCTCCGCCATCGGATCCGTTGGCGGCGGAGCCGCAGGCACCGGAGAGGAAGCTGCCACCGGTGCTCCGGACGGAACCGTACGCACACGCGCCGCACCCGCATACGCTGGGGTAACCCCCGCAGCCAGGTAGAGGCGCTGCAAGTCTTCGTTTCTCTCTTCTTCTCGCGGGAACAGCTCCTGAATTCTCTGCAGCCGCTCCACCGCCTTGTTCCTCATCCCGTACTGCACCAGAATTTCTGCCTGCAACATCAGGTCCTGCAGGGTGGAAGCCCCCAGCGTTGCTTCCTGCTCGTGCGCAGGCTCGGTTTGAGATTTGCTCACCGCGGTAAATCGGGACGCAATCGCACGGAACTTCTTCTCATCGATCTTCCCCTTCAACATCTCCAGCCGGTTTGTATGTCCGGATTCGTAAGGATCCACCTCGGCTGCGCGGTCCAGACATTCTGCAGCCTTGGCGAACTGTCCGTTACCACAATACAGATCGAAAAGTTGAAGCAGAGTCTGGCAGTAGTCCCCCTCGCGGTTCGACGCGTTAAACAACTCACTCAGGAACTCAAGCATTCCCGGGGATGCCCGCCTGGTCGTCGCGATCTCCTGCATTACCCCGAGAAATTGCCGCCGTTCGCCACGCTTCGCCTGAAAGGCACCCAGCTTGCGCGCCAGTGACACTGCCGCATCATCGCGTTCTGCATCCACCAACTGTCCGATAAGCGCCGTCACCTGCGACATTCGGTCGGGATAGAGTTCGAACAGTTGCCAAACCAGCGGCTCCGCGTCGGCATACCGCCCTGCTGCCAGCAAAGCCTCGGCATAAATCTCCCGCAAGGCTGGTGACGTCTTTCCTGCATTCACCTGGGGTTCCAAGATAAAAATTGCCGCGCCAATCTGGCCCTGTCCGAGCAGGCTCTTGCCGTAGGCCAGCGCAATCTCATCATCGGACGAATCCTCCTGATAAGCCCGTTCATACCACTGCGAAGGATCTCCTCCTTCTTCTGCGGTGAGTTGTGCGACACGCTTGAATGCCGCCGCCGCGGCCTTGCTGTCGCTTAGTTCAGACGACAACTCCGCTAGTCGTACAAAATTTCCCTGGGTTGGCTCCAGGGCAACCACGCGCCGGAGAACGGGCAGCGCATCCTTCTTGTTTTCCAGCTTCGCCAGATCACTTAATGCCGATTCGTAGGTGCCTAACGCCAGTTTCTTGTTCGACCCTTCCAGGAGTTGTCCGAAGCGAAATTTCTGATCCGAAGTCGGACTCCCATGACGCGCTAATTTCTTGTAAGTAAGGCTAGCCCGTGTGGCGTCTCCGGCATTTACCTGCCGTTCAAACAACTCGCCCAGCAGCCGCACCGCGTCCCGTGCCCGGTTCTGCGAAAGACTTAAATCCGCCGAGAGTTCCCGGACCTTATCGTTTTCCGGGTCATCCCGCAGGACCAGCAGATACTCTTCGAGGGCTTCGGCGGCCTTCCCCTTCTGCAGAAGTTTTTCGGCACGCTCCACACGCCGCGTGATCTCGGCTCGGTCCGGGCGTGTTGTCATCTCAGGCATGGATTGGATTTGGGCAGAGTACTCTGGTTCGATTTTAGGAGCCACCCCCGGTGCCAGCAATCCGCAAGGGTTCGTGAGCGATTACGAAAGTCACCGGCGGGACCGTTCGGTGTTGGGTGATCGTTCTCAGGTCTTAGGGGATCGGTCTTAGGAAATCCAGCACCTACGACCGATCCCCTAAGACCCAGTCTCTCTGAAATTTGGGGAACTCCTCCTTTGTTTGTTATCGTGCCCCCATGTCTTTCGCCCCGCCTGGCCCGGAGGACGTTCAGAAAGAAGCCCACGAACAAGGTCTCCACCACCAACTTACCGCTGGACAGATGGCCATGTTGGCTGTCGGGGGCTCCGTTGGAACCGGACTTCTTCTTGGCTCCGCCGCAGCCCTGGAAATCGCCGGCCCCAGCGTCATCTTGAGTTACATCGTCGCCGCTTTCATCGCTTACACCGTGGCCATGGCTCTCGGCGAGTTGGCCAGCACACATCCTGCCGCCGGATCGTTCGGCATTTACGGCGAACTTTACCTTAATCAGTACTTGGGATTTCTTTGCCGCGCCGGCTACTGGGCCTCCATCGCATTCTCCATCGGAGCCGAACTCGTGGCCTCCGCCACGTACATGACCTACTGGCTCCCAGCCGTTCCCGGGGAAGGGTGGGTAATCGTTTTTTCCGTGCTGCTCCTGATCGTCAATCTGCGCGACGTGAGTTCCTTCGGACGCTTCGAATTCTGGTTCGCCATGATCAAGTTCGCCACCGTTGTGGCCTTCATTTTGGCGGGCGCCGCGCTGATGTTCAGCGGGCACGTTATCCCGCAATACAGCGCTCACGGCGGCTTCTTCCCCCAGGGTCCAATCGCGCCTCTACTCGCCGTCTTCCTCGCCATCTATGCATTCGGCGGGGTTGAGATCCTTGCCGTCACTACCGGCGAATCCCGTTCTGCGAAAGATATCCCCCGCGCTGCCCGCCTTACTTTTTTTCTGCTGGCCGGTCTCTACCTCGGCGCCATCATTGTTCTGGTCGGCGTCATGCCATGGAATCACGCCGGCGTCACCGAGAGCCCTTTCGTCACCGTGCTGCGCCTCGCCAGAGTTCCGGCCGCCGCCTTCTTCATGAATTTCGTCGTCCTCACGGCAGCACTCTCGGGTGCTAACGCCAAGCTCTACGTCGCCTCCCGCCTTCTGTTTTCGATGGGCCGCACCGGATGGGCTCCCGCAAGTCTCGGCAGGTTGAACGCGTCGGGATCGCCCCGTCTGGCGTTACTCGTCTCTTCTTACGGAATCGCAACCGCTCTGATCATCGAACACTGGGCCCCGAAACAAGCCTTCCTCTACATCATGGGAGCCGCATTCTCTGGCTTAATCCTGTCGTGGGTCGTATCCCTGGCAGCCCATGTCAGCTTCCGCTGGCGCCTCACACCCGTACAAGTCGCCGCCCTACCCATGCGCTCCCCTTTGGGCGTCTGGGGTTCCATCGTTGGCTTCGTCCTCGTGTCCGTCGCCGTTTTGCAAACTCTCCGTTCTTCCCGCATCAACGAAATTGGCGGACTGGCATTTTTCACCAGCCTCACCGGCGCTTACCTTCTCCTGAAACGCCGGCGGCAGGTCTCGTAACTCGCCATTACCAACGTAAGCCTGCTTCCCCCTTTTTTGCTGCAAGCCGCGCGCCCGCTCCTCTAGCCTGATGGGGAGTGAGTCTGTCTGAAAGACAAATCATCGGGCCCAGCCATTGATTCCCTCTATCCTTTTACTTCGCACAGACAGCCGTCCGATCGCATGGTGCGTCATCGGACTCTGCGCTGGGCTTTATCTTTTCTTCAATGGCTTCTGCTTGCTGCAGCGTAGGCGCCTCATCCTCGACACTCCCGTTTCCAAAATTCGCAGCGCATCGCTGGGAATGGTTGAGCTCAGCGGCCTCGCCGTCGGCCCCTACACCATGGCAGCGCCCATCACCGAGCGCCCCTGCTACTACTACCGCACCGTAATCTGGGAATGGAAACGTCAGGGACGCAGCAGTCAGTGGGTCAAAGTGGCTGGCGAGTGCGTACACGTCCCTTTCTTCCTCGACGACAATACTGGCAAGGTGATGGTGGATCCTCGCGGCGCGGAACTCGATCTTCATCGCGATTTCCAGCAGGAATTCTGCGATTCGTTTTTCACCACTAAAGAAGAGGCGCCGCCGAACGTCCGCACTCTATTGCTGCGCCATGGCATCCATACCAGCAATAAAATCAAAGTGGAAGAGTTTTGTATCAAGCCAAAGAATGCGCTCTTCCTGCTGGGAACTCTCGGCGAAAATCTGGGCCTCGAACTTACACCTCAGCCCATCTACGATGACGAGCACAACACCCTCACCCTAGGGAGTGCGCTGTGGTTCCATCCCGTGCGAGCCGCGATGGGAAGCCCGCTACTTTCATTTGCCAGCGGAGACGGCAACCAGTATTCCGCACCCCTCGAAGAGCCTTCCGACGGCATGAGTTTTCAACAGCCGTTGAACCCAGCGACCCAAGTGATCCAACTCTCGCCCGATCTAGGCCCAACCAAAGCATCCGACATGAGCCAGCAGCAGAAAATCGCGGCCGCCTTAATGAAAGCGGGCATTTCAAATCCGGCGGCGTGGGTCGCCGCCGGAGTTTCGGGGTCGACCCCCGCCATCAGTTCGGCGTCAGTCTCGTCCGACGGAATCGCAACCGCTACGGCGAATTCTTTCGATCCGCATCCACCCGTCGTGCTGATGAAAGGAAAGAACAATCCAACTTTCCTGATCTCCTGGCGCAGCCAGCGCGCGATCGCCCGCTCGCTCGGATGGAAATGCGCACTCATGATCTGGGGGGGGCCCGCATTGGCCTTGCTCTGCCTCTACGGCCTCCTCACCCTCACTCGTTTGATCTAGTTTGCTCAGAGTCCCAAGCGAGCTAGAACCTGCGCTGAATCGCACCCGGAAAAAGCGTTGGTTCCAGAAGGTCACGAACGACGCCCTTCATCCGCTCTAGTACAATGCTGGCGTGAGTCATGCCGTTCGCATCGGAATTCTCGGAGATTTTAATCCCGAATTCCGTTCCCACCACGCAACCCCGGACTCCCTACAGCATGCCTCCCGCAAACTTGGGTTGAAAGTCGAGTCGGAGTGGGTTCCGACGCCATCGCTTGCCACTCCCGACGCCAAAAAAATTCTCGAGAGCTTTGATGGACTCTGGGCCTCGCCCGGTAGTCCTTACAAAAGTTTCGACGGCATGCTCCGAGGAATCGAGTTTGCCCGCCGCCGCGACTGGCCATTTCTCGGCACCTGCGGAGGCTTTCAGTATGCCCTGATCGAATTCGCAAGGAACGTCCTCGGCATCGCGGATGCCGACAGCGCGGAAAATAATTCCGGATCAAAGAACATCGTCATCTATCCCGTCGCCTGCGCCGTGCCCGACCGGAGGGGCAATGCTCCGAAACTGTCGGGCATCGTGCCCGAGATCCGTCTGCGCCCTGGTTCTTATCTGCAATCTTTCTACGGCAAAGACAAAGAAATCGTCGCCGAAGAATTCTTCTGCAACTTCGAGGTCAACCCTGAGTACGAATGGGCCACGATGGAAGCTGGTTTTCCCGTCGTCGCTCGCGGCGCGCATGGCGAAATTCGCGCCATTGAATCGCCCGCACACCGCTTCTTCATCGCGACACTCTTCCAGCCCCAACTATCCTCGACCGATAAAGATTCACATCCCATAATCCTGGCTTTCGTTCAGGCCGCCGCCGACTGGGGACGCAAGAAGCTCGACGATAGCGTTCTGGAATGACTGACCTTCGGCCCCGCACTAACGAACATTAATCGAGGCTCCTTTCGCCCGACTCAAGCTGTTTCTTCCCTCGCCGATCTGATCTCCCTGGTGAATTCAGTCAGCAGCACAAACATCAGCCCCGCCAACGAAGCAGCTACCCCGGCCGCAGCCCCAAAAGCGCAACCATAGCAGACTCCTTCGCCTCCTTCCGGAAGTGTGACACTAAAAGAGTACGGGTGATGTTGACCACATGGGACAGTCACTAGCGGTTATAAGTTACCCCCTCGAAACGGTTGCAGTACCCCTCAAAATGGAGTGGCGGGCATATCGCTCGTCCTCCGTTCTTGTTCTCGGCGCGACCATGCTGACCAAGGTTGAAGTAAATTTTGATGGGACACATTTCAAATAGATCAGGCCCCAGTCGCGGCTTCAAGATTCTTCGCCTTTTTTGCCATGTCCGGGCCCTCACGGAATCGAATCTCGATGCTGGAAATAATTTCGGCGGAGCTCAAGAGAGCGTAACTCCGCCGATCACGCCACCTTTCGTAAGCGCCACAGGCTTCGCTGCCCCTCAGTGCAGCTAGCCTGCGGCCTTTGCTCCAGGGACAATAACTGCTGTCGTCGCCGCAGAGTCATCATGAGCCACGACGTGCGCACCCGGAGTAAAGTTATCGTTAGCTCCGCGTACGTGCAGATCAGCATTTGACGCTATGCGATACCACGCTCGCCGAAATCAGAGCGTCGCGTAACATCTCCTTCGTACAGGCTCGCCAGACAGAGCGACCTGCGTCTTCGGGCAGTTATCGCCCTGCACTAACGGCACATTGACCGCATTGGCTTTCAAAGTTAGTTTCTATCCAAATCGCTGTACCGCTTTCGACCGTTCCATCCTCGGGGTCCCTCAGACCCAAGGTCAAGAGGCTGTTCGCACGACTGACAAGAACAGCCTGCAAGTACTGATCTTGCTCGTGCGCGGATCGGCGGAGCTAGGCGTGCGTCACTCGTCTCCGGTTTAGCAAGCAGAGCCGGATTAACTCACCAACTGAGGAGTTGCCAAATGAAAAGCGTGAATAGCACTAGCGCAGAAGTGTGTCTCGGTATGAATGATCGATGCAGTTCTTCCCCCCGACCGGAACTCTGGTGTCTTCAACGTTCTCCAAGGCAATGGTCAATATCCACCGCCGCGGCACTCTTAACTTTGGGAGCGATGTTGATCACAGGCATGGCATTGGCTCAGACCGACCCCGGGGTTCAGAGCGGTAACCGAGGCACTGGAGTCGCACTTCCCTCGGTATTGCAGAACGACAATGCAGGCATCCTGGCTTTTTTCAATGACGGGTTCGCGCGCTTCCAAGCCGCGGAGTCTGTTTCCAACAGCCCGAACGGCAACAATGGACTGGGACCAAGGTTCAACGCAAACCAGTGCAGTGCCTGTCATGCGCAACCTTCGGTGGGCGGCTCGGGTGCGCCCGTCAATCCGCAATCTCAATTCGTCAGCAACGGAGTAGCGCCGGGCGATACCATGCCTTCGTTCATCAAGGCCAATGGGCCGACCGTTGTAGTCCGGTTTCCGTTCTTCTTCAACGGTAACGGCAGCCCGAACCTCAACGCTCCCAATGGCGGAGTGGAGGCCTTGTACACCGTTACGGGCCGTCCCGATGCCGGAACCTGCAGTCTAAAGCAGCCCAATTTTGCTGAAGCGCAGGCGGCGAACAACATGATCTTTCGCATTCCCACCCCAACCTATGGCACCGGTTTGATCGAAAATTTGGATGACTCAACCCTGATGGCCAATCGATTGGCCAATAACAACAACCGGCTTGGCATTTCCGGTTCTTTCAACTACAACGGCAACGACGGCACCATTACGCGCTACGGCTGGAAGGCCCAGAACAAATCGCTGCACATTTTTGCCGGTGAGGCCTACAACGTTGAGATGGGCGTCAGCAACGAGTTGTTCCCCCAGGAACGGCCGTCCCCCGGAGAAGACCAGCATGGCACCGGCTTGCCGGCGAATTGCCTCAACCTCGCGGGAAGCGGTTATCCTGAAGACACGTCGAATCCGGCGGCAACGCCGAACGCGGCAGTTCTGGATGACGTCTCCGCATTTGCCAATTTCATGCGGTTTCTGGCGCCGCCGCAGCCTGGTGCCGTTCTGCTGAATGGCCAGCAGGTCCCGGCCAATTCGATCTCCGCGGGTGGGGCCTTGTTTAAGTCGATCGGCTGTGCGATCTGCCACAATCCAACGGTGGGGACAACGCAGGTATCGAGCTTCACTGGGTCATTGAGCAATGCTCCGGTGAATGCCTACTCTGATATCGAGCTCCACCACATGGGTACTGGCTTGGCGGACAACGTCTCCCAAGGCTCCGCGGGCGGGGATCAGTTCCGCACGGCTCCTTTGTGGGGCTTGGGACAGCGCATTTTCCTCATGCACGACGGCCGCACTACGAACTTGCTCACTGCAATCAAGGCTCATGCCAGCCATGGCAGCGAAGCTAACTTTGTAGAAGAACA
>JBEKUD010000088.1:0-21440 GCA_049515395.1 Candidatus Sulfotelmatobacter sp.
CCGGAAGGTCCCGTGACCGCCACTCGCTCCGCGGGCCCAATCTGCAAGCTGACGTTGCTCAAAGCCAATACGGAGCCCCCCGTCTGGTAGCTCTTGGAAACGTTCGTCAACAGTATCATGGGGAGCTCGCACCGCTGGGCATCCTATCACATCCCCATTTGCGCTTGGAGCACGGTTTCTGGAACGCGGGCTTCTTCCGTTTCCGCGAGCACCCCGGCTAGCCTCGCGGCCAGCGTCTTGACCAGAGGCCGATGCATCAGTTCAAAATGCCCGCCGTCGAGAATCTCCTCTGCGAATTTCCCGCGCGTGATTCGTCCCCAGGTTTCCCTGGCAATCGGCAACCTTGGAAGGAATGAGGCCGCCCCGCGCCAAAGCCAAACTGGTGCAATCACCGTTTCCAGTCTCCCCGTGCTGATCAGGTTCGCGTGACGGATAAAGAGTTCAAAGAACTTTTTCGAAACCGAATCCGTGCCGTTGCCCACATGCACTCCATGTTTCACCAGCCAGTCCATGACAAGGCGCAATCGCACCGCCTCTTCCTTGGCCGTCGCCGTTTTTCTCGCGAGTTCCATCATCGAGTCTGAGAGGTCACCCGGCTCGCGCCGCTGCGGCAACGCCGGTTCACCGCTGAGGTGGTCATAGAATTCCGCAAACAAGTTTTTCAGCACGAGTTCCCGCGGGTAATCCGGGCAGAACACGCCAACGGGTGTGTCGATCATGCCGACGAACGACACTGTTCTACCGCGTCGCTCCAGTTCGCCCGCCGTCGCCAGCGCAAACAAACCGCCCGCGGAAAAACCCGCCAGCCGCAATGCGCCGTCCGGCTGCTGTTGTGTGATGAGCGAGGCGTAATTCCGCGCCATCTCCTCCACCGAAGTCCATTCGTCATCCGCGCCCACAAGAGTGCGTGACTGAATTCCGTAAACCGGAAATCCCTCGGGCACCTGCGCCGCCAATTCGTCGTAAATGTTCGTACCACCTCCGGCAGGATGGATGAGGAATACTGGAGTGCCACTTCCTCGGGCGCGCAAGGTCAAAGTCTGTTTACTCCGGACCGCTGCCTCGATGGACTCATTTCTTTCGCGGCCGATCGCTGGCGCTGCGGTCTGCGCAGTTGCCGGGTCGGTCCCGTCTCCCACGAACATTTCCAGCACAACTGCGGCAAGATTGCTAATGCTCGAGTTTGCCGAACCGTTGTTTGACGGCAACGAAATAGCAAACTGCACTTCCAGCCGGTTCAATAATTCGAACGCCATCAGCGAGTCCAATCCCATCTCCTTAAGCGGACGATTCGCTTCCAGTTTCGCAGGGCTGGTGCGCAAAACTTTCGCCGCCGATTCGCCGACCCGCGCAACGACCAACGCCAGCCTCTCCGCCGCTGGCGCGGACAAAATCATTCTGCGAATGTTCCCGCCGTCACCGTGTTCCCTTTGCGTTGGAGCCGCAACTATTTCTGAAAACCTCGGTGACGGGGATGAACCCACCGCCGTGCCAAAGAATTTCTCCCAGTCAACGTGCATGAAAGCGATCTGCGTGACATTACTTTGCAGCAGCCGTCCCAACATTTCCGTGGCTTGCGCCGGGGTGATGCTCTGAACTCCATGGGCAGTCAGGTGCTCCGCAACTCTTGCGTTGCTCGCCACGAAACCGACTTCGCTCAGCGCGCCCCAGTTTACAGTGAGCGCCGGCAGACCCGAGGCACGCCGGTACAGCGCCAGTGCGTCGAGAAAACAGTTCGCCGCCGCATAATTCGCCTGCCCTGCCGCTCCGACCAGTGCGCTCGCCGACGAAAACATCACGAAATGATCCAGCGGAAGTCCTGTCGACGCCCGATGCAGATTCCACGCACCGCTAACTTTTGGCGCCATCACGCGCGAAAATCTTTCCGCCGTGAGCTGGGGCAACACCCCGTCGTCCAGCACCATCGCCGCGTGAAAGATTCCTCGCAACGGTCCCAGCTTGTGCGCCAGTTTGAAGATCCGCGCCACTTCACTTTCATCCGTGACGTCCGCTCTGACGACCACAACCTTTGGGCCGAGTTGCTTCAAGTCCGCCACGGCACGTTTCGCTTCAGGTGTTCCCGCTCCGTTTCGCCCCGACAAAACTAGATGTCTCGCGCCCCTTTCGATCAGCCATTTCGCCACCGCCAATCCAAAACCGCCGAGACCCCCGGTGATCAGATACGATGCCTTCGCCGAAAACGTCTGTCTTTTCTTCGACAGCATTGGCATGATCGTGATGTTCTCACCCTGCATGGTTAAAACGATCTTGCCAATATGTTTTGCCTCCACCATCTGGTGGAACGCATTGGAGGCCTGTGAAACCGGCAATGAATGATGCGGCGGCGGATGCAATTCTCCACCACGCATTAGTTTCATGATGGTTTGAAGCAGGCTTTGAACGGTGGCGGGCTGTTCCACCATCACTTGTCCCATGTCGATCACAAACATCGAAAGATTGTTGCGAAACGGGCGCAGGCCGATGGCGGTGTTCGCGTAAATGTCGCGCTTGCCAATCTCCAGAAACCTTCCCCCTGGGGCTAGGGCGGACAGTCCCTTCGCGATGGCGTCGCCGGCCAGCGAATTCAAGACCAGGTCAACCCCCGCGCCTTTGGTGAGTCTGCGAATCTCCGCGGCAAACGCCGTGGAACGCGAATCCATGACATGCCGAATACCAAGCTTGCGAAGATAGTTACGCTTTTCGTCATTTCCCGCGGTTGCGAATATTTCCGCATCCGCCAGTTTTGCGATCTGGACTGCCGCCAGCCCGACGCCGCCTGCCGCCGCATGAATGAGGATTTTCTCTCCCCGCTGGATCTTCCCCAGATGATGCAGCGCATACCAAGCCGTCATGAACGCGACCGGAATCGTCGCGGCCTCCTCGAATGGGATGCCCGCAGGTTTACGCACGACAAACGGCTCGGGAACCGTGAGATGCGAAGCGAAGCAGCCCGAGCCGATGGCGATCACTTCGTCGCCGATCTTGAAGGTCTTTACCTTATTGCCGACGGCAACGATACGTCCGGAACATTCGTCGCCGAGCCGCAGATCAAGATCGCTGTCCATCGGATAAATGCCGAGCAACTTCATTACGTCGCGAAAATTCAAAGCCGCCGCGCAAATCTCGACCTCAACCTCATGTGCGCCGGGCTTGCGCCGTGGATGTTCGAGCAAGGCCAGGTCGTCCATAACGCCGGACGCTGGGATTTCCAGACGATAACCGGGATTGCGCGCCGGCGACGTGCGTGGGGGATGCGCTTCCAGCGAAGTCCGCGCGATTCGGCTCGCAAACCGCGATTGGCCTCGCCACGCGACTTCCGTCTCGCCTTCGCCAGAAATGATTTCCCGCAATAGAAGCCGTGCGGCGTCTTCTGCATCACTGAAACTCAAGTCCACCAGGCGGCAAGATAGTTGCGGCAACTCGGTCATGATGGTGCGGCCGATTCCGAGTATCGGCGCCTGTGCCACGGAAATCCTGTCCTCCGCGGTGACGCCTTGTGCGCCGCGCGTCACAAGCCAGAGCGGCGGTGCGGGCTTCTCCAGCGCCATCGATTGCACAAGGCGCAAAACGCTGTGGCATCCGTCGGCCTCAGCTTGCAACAGCGACCGTGGATCCAACTCCGTCGCGTCGGACGCATCCAGACTCCAAAGATGCATTACGCCCACGAACTGGTTGCGGCTTGCTCCGTTTGCTCCCGCGAGGAGTTCCCGCAACTTTTCTAAACTGCACGTGCCAGGATGTTGAGAATTATTGTCAGGAAAAAGCAGCCGCGGATCTCCGCCTCGGTTTTTCAACAATTCCGATAGTTTTTCTGCAACTCCTGAACGGTCGGCAAACAGCAACCATATTCCCGACAACGGCTTTTCCAGGGCTGCTCCAGACTCGCTAAGCGGCCGGGCTACCCACTTTGTTTCATAAAACCAATTGTCCGGGCCATCGAGGCGGGAGGCGCCGACCCCGCGCACCGCTTGCACCCGGAAACCTTCGGCGTTGAGCAGCACGCGTCCTGTCTCATCGAAGACTTGAAAGTCCCACGTAATCGCGTGGGAACTGGCTTGGACAATTTTGCCGTGGCAGAATACGCCCATCCCGGGGTGGGCGAAGAAGGTGACGCGATCAAGGCGAGTGGGCAACAACAATCGCCGGTCGTGCGATTCCGACTTAGTACACAGCAGGACCTGAAAACAGGCGTCAAGCAGCGCCGGATGTATCTGGAATTGTGCCTCGCCCTCAACTAGTTGCTCCGGCAACTCGATCCGTCCCAGCGCTTCGCCGTCTTTCCTCCAGACGGCTTCAACTGCACGAAACATCGGGCCATAGAATAAGCCGGCCTGCTCACAGCTTGAATAAACTTCATGCTTGGTCAGTCGAGTCCGCAGATTCTGCTGCAGCCGCTTCAAATCCACGGTCGGCGGATTGTTGGCGGCATGCGCTCGCAATTTTGCGGTCGCATTCAGCACCCATTCGCCGTCGGCCTCATTTCCACGGCTGGAGAACTTCACCGTCGCATCCGCCGGCGAAAACACGGAATGCAACTGCATCGGATTTTTTCCCTCCGGCAAAATGAGTGCCTTGTGAAACTCGATGTCCTCCACTTCGAGCGGCTGGGAATTGAACAGCGCCCTGCCGATGCCCAGTGCCGCTTCAACGTATCCCGCACCGGGAAAAACGACGTGTTCCTGGACGCGATGATCCTTGAGCCATGCGTGCAGGTTCAGATCCAGCCAGGCATTCCAAACCGGCGTGGCGGCGCGGACTTTGGCGGTCAAAAATGGGTGCGCCGGGAGAGCAAGCCGAGCGGCGTGCATCGTGCTCGTTTCGCGCCAGTGGCGTTCTCGCTGCCAGGAGTATGAGGGCAGCGTAACTTCCGATTCGACGTCGGGATAGACGCCTTTCCACACCACCGGCGAACCCGCGACGTGCAGCGCGCCCAGATTGGCGAGCATCGTTGCCAGTTCGGGCTCGTTGCGCCGCAACGAGAAAAAAACCTTTCCGGCCACCGAGTGGCGAGCGAGAGTTTCGGAAATCGTAGCCGTCAATGCCGGATGTGCGCTTAGTTCCAGAAATAAATTGTGCCCTTGCCCGCTGAGCGCCGCAATGGCTGCGCCGAAACGCACCGGCTGGCGAATATTGCGCCACCAGTAATCGGAGGTTAAATCGCGGCCGTCGACCAGCGTCCCAGTGACCGTGGATAGCATTTTCAGTTGCGCGGGCGCTGTTTCCAGTTTGCCCAAAGCGGGCAGCAATTCATCCCTCGCCACGTCCATGTGATGGCTGTGGAATGCGTAGTTGACTTGCAGGAAACGGTTGAAGATGCCGCGCGTTTCCAGTGTGCGCGCGATTTCTTCCAGCGCTGCGGCTTCGCCGGAAAATGTCACCGAGTTCGGGCCGTTAAACGCGGCGATGGCGACCTCGCCGGGAAAGCCTGCGGCGAACTCCTCCGCCTGTCCCGCGTCCAGGCCGGCAGCGAGCATCCGTCCAGTCTCGGGCGCGGACTTCATGCTGCGGCCGCGATGAAAAATCACGCGCGCCGCCTCGCGCAAAGTCAAAATCCCGGCAGTGTGTGCGGCAGCGACTTCGCCGACGCTATGGCCCACAACCGCCGAAGGCTTGACGCCCCACGATTGCCACAGAGCCGCCAGCGCGATTTGCAATGAAAAAACTGCAGACTGTGCGATTTCCGTTTCTCGAAGCCGGGATGACCTTTGGTCGCTCGACAATTCTTCCAGCAAAGACCAGTTTCCAAATTCGCAGAACAGTTTGTCGCATTCTTCAAATTGTTCGCGGAACAACTTTTCTTCCCGCAATAGTTCGCGGCCCATGCCCCACCATTGCGAGCCCTGGCCGGAGAAAACGAAAACCGGAGCGGCTTTGGTCGCAACCTCCCCGGCAACAACTGCTGGATTTCTTTCTCCCGCCAAACAATTGTCGAGCCGCTCAAGGAAGTCTTCGCGCGAACTGCCGACGAGGCAAAGCCGGTGTGCGAGATGGGAACGGCGGGTGGCGGCGGCAGCGCAAAGCGCGCCGGCGTTGGCTTTGTTTTCCGAAAGCAGCGCGCGATATTTTCTTGCAGCGCCCTCCAGTGCCTCCTGGCTGTGCGCAGAAATCGGTAGTAAGAAGTGTTGGCGAACGCCTTTTCCTGCGGGTGAGTCCTTCTTGCGCGGCGGCGCCGGCGCGGCTTCAAGGATAACGTGCGCGTTCGCTCCTCCGAAGCCGAAGGAATTGATTCCAGCAAACAGCGCCCGGGAACGTTGGGGAAGTTTTTCGAGCTGGTGGACAACGCGCAACTTGAGTTTGTCAAAATTGATGTTTGGGTTCGGATTCTTGAAATGCAGGCTGGGCGGGACGGTCTTGTGTTTGAGGACCAGAGCGGCTTTGATTAGGCTGGCGATGCCGGAGGCCGCCTCGAGGTGTCCGATGTTGGTCTTGACCGAACCGATGAGACAAGGATGTCTCCGGCCCTCGCACAAAGCCGAACCGAGTGCGGCGGTTTCGATCGGGTCACCGGCGGCCGTTCCTGTGCCATGCGCTTCGACGTAGCTGATTTCTCCGGGCGAAATGTTTGCAGCTTGGCACGCCTGGCGAACAAGTGCTGCCTGTGCTTGCTGGCTGGGAAGGGTGATGCCGTTGGTGCGGCCATCTTGGTTGGCCGCTGTGCCGCGAATGACGGCGTAAATCTTGTCGCCTTCGGCCTGGGCGGCGGATAACGGTTTCAAAACGACGGCACCGACGCCTTCTGCACGAACAAAGCCATTTGCGCTCGCGTCGAATGCCTTGCAACGTCCGTCCGGCGAGAGCATCGACATGCGGCTGAATGCAATGTAGTTGTCATGGTTGAGCAGCGCATTGACGCCGGCAACGACGGCCATACTACAATCGCCATGCCCGAGGCTTTGGCAGGCGACGTGGCAGGCAGTCAGCGCGGAGGAACACGCGGTATCCATCGCTACGCTCGGCCCCCGCATATCGAAGCAGTAAGAAATCCGGTTGGCGGCGATGCTGCAAGCCGAGCCGGTGGCGGAATAAACATCCGCCACGTTGTGCCCGTCGCGGTCAACTTGCATCGCCGCGTAGTCAGTCGTTGAAATGCCGACGAAGACACCGGTGCTCGAGCCGCGGATTTCTTCCAGCGTCTGTCCGCCGTCCTCAAACGCCTCCCAGCTCGCTTCGAGCAACAGGCGTTGTTGCGGGTCAATGCCGTCGGCCTCGCGCGTGGAAATTCCAAAAAACCCGGAATCGAACCTGTCTATGTTCTCAATAAAGCCGCCCCACTTGGAAATGGACTTTCCGGCGCGCCCCGGCACGGGATCATAGTGCGCTGCTATGCTCCAGCGGTCCAACGGGACTTCGCGAATGGCATCGGTACCCGCGCAGAGCATATTCCAAAATGACTCCGGCGAATCGGCGCCGCCGGGAAAACGGCAGCCGATGCCTATAATGGCGAGCGGTTCGTTCATATTAAGTTTTCACCCTGTTGCCCGAGATAGTGATGATGAGGCAATCTGTCGTGTCCTGGCAAGCCAGTTCTATAGGATTGCCCGGGAAAAGGGGAAGTTCGTTGGTCTCGCCCACCCTCACTGCAGCGTCCCTGCTGGAAAAGCAGCGCGTTCAATCCAAATCGGAACAGGGGATTCACAGGGCGGTATCAGGGAATCAAATTCCCTGATGACAAACCAAGACTTATGAATAAGGCGGAGATCATTTCTAAGATCCCGAAGCAGATGGGACTCAATGAACTTGAGAACCAACCGACATTCGGCGATGAGCAGGACGAAGAAGCGTTTGTCGTTGCCGTGCATCAGGATGTTTTGCCAGAGGGCGGAGATATCCGTGCCACGGAAACTGCTCGCATCAATGAAATGCCGCTGATTCAGCTGGCGGACGGTTCCCCGGCATGCGTGTGCCATTCAGGGAAGCGGGCACTTGCGCACACCCCATAGATTGCCTGCGCACTCCTCTTACCGCTGTTCCACGACTCCGTAGTTGTTTGGAACGGAATTGAGCACCGATCCTGAGCCGTGCTGATCGCGTGAGTGAATCTGCATCGCCCGTGCTGCTTGTGTACGGCGACTGCCGAGGCTCTTATCGAACGCATCGATGCGCTCAACATGCGGGCACTCGTGACAGACTAGGACAACGCCATCGGGGTCTTTGCTGATTGTGTACATACTTCGACATTACTCTCTCTTTTTGCAGAAGATGTTCTGTATTGAACAGATGGGACTGGCGAATCGGCTCGTAATTTCGGTTCGTAACAGCCAAGCTGAAGGCTGCTACCCACCTTTTGCGAAACCGGATTAGAAGGATGGGCCCAGAAGAAGTGCCAGAAACAGGATGACCACGGTGGCGATCAGCAGGAGAAGGCTGTCGACATTACGAAGCACACGGTTCTGGTTGCTGATCGGATTGGACATCGTGTAGCTGCCGGGGTATTAAAATGGCTACTAAAAACCAGCACGGACCGGTGATTGCGGGCTACCTAGTTCTTCTAAAATTACCCTATCAGGAAGATGGTCGATCCTGGTGCGCAGTATAATTCCGCATCCCCTGACGTTTCGAGATTTTCGACAGGCACAGTCAACGTTTTGATCCGTTTCCTGGAGTAACTCATGATAAACCGCAGGAGTTTCCTTCTCGCTGCCGCATCGACAGCCGCTCTCACACTCGCACAACCAGTTCTTGGAAAAGTGGCAGGCCGAAACCCGCTCACCCGCAAAGAACGCGTAGACCGGGCACTGGCGGGGCGGGATGTAGACCGGCCACCATTCACCCATTGGCATCACTTTGGACCACAGATTCCCGAAGTGCACGCCAAGGCCACGCTTGATTACCACTGGAAGTACAAGACGGACATTGTAAAGGTGATGAGCGATTATCCATACCCAAAGCCTGCAGGCAACTGGTATGAGCTGAAGGCTCTAGACAATCCCTTCCCCGAACAGATTCGGGCGTTGGAGTTGATCCGCGACGGCTTACACGGGGACGCGTATATTCTCGAGACGGCCTTCAATCCCTGGCAGGTGGCGGTCAAGCTATCGTCGAAGGAGGAGGTTGTTCGCCTCCAACAGGAAAATCCGCAGCGGCTCCTCGACGCCCTCGATCTACTCACGCAGTCGCATATCAACCACGCGAAGCGCGCCTTTGCCGCAGGTGCTTCTGGGATCCTGTTTTCGATTGCAAACGCGAACCGCACCGAGCTATCACCGGCCGAGTATGGCAAGTTTAGCGCGCCCTTTGACAAGCGTTTCTTTGAAGCAACTGCCAGCGCCAAGCTGAACTTCCTCCATTTGCATTGGGAGAATGAATATGTCGACCAGTTCGTGGGCTTCCAAGCCCCGGTAGTCAACTGGTCCGTGCAGTCCAGCGGCGTGTCGGTAAGCACGGTGCGCAGTAAGTTCTCGCAAACGATTGCCACAGGAATCGACGAGAAGAATTACAAGGACCTTTCCCCGGCGCAGATGCGTGACCAATGGCAGAGCGCCGGGAACGGCGCCGGAAGCAAGTTCATCCTGACGCCAGGATGCTCAGTCCCCGATGACAGCACCGACCAGGAACTATCGCGGCTTCCCCAGGTTGTAGGAGCGTGACCTGGCCTTAGGGTAGCGGCCTCCCGGATGACGCTGTATTTGGCGACATTCCAGATGCGATCAAACCCGACTTTCAGGAAGCTCTCAGGTAACGCAACCGTCAAAATGTGCAGACGCGCCCTAGAAGCGAGTTGTGTAGAGCAGGGTGCGCCGCCAGACATCGTTTCTCTCTAAGAGGATTGATTGGGTGCATGCGCAAGGTAATATCACAACTCGGTTGAAAGACATGGCACACAAGATCAAACTCGGGGGAAACCGAGGAGCGCACCCCTCAGATAGGAGCGCACACTGCGGAAGACGCAGATGCAGTGATCGAATTCACCGGGCAGTAGCTTCCGGTCTTCAGGCAAACTCAGAGATTCTCGCGCAAGTAGCCAGAGTGACAGTTTGGACGCGGGCGGGCTCAATCGCCTAAGGCCTCTTATAGCCTCTTCTATAGAATGCCTTTGAAGAGGCGGAATCGTACCTGATATCTAAGGAGCGTTTTCATGTCAGCAAAGCGCATCGGTATTCTCACGGGGGGCGGCGACGTCCCGGGGCTGAATTCGGTCATTAAGTCGGTCGTCTACCGGGCGGCCGAAATCGGGTGCGAGGTCCAGGGCATCCGCCGCGGGTGGGAAGGATTGACACACGTCGATCTGAAAGATCCAGCCAGCCGGTCGCGGTATATCCAGCCGCTCAACCGCGAGAACACTCGCACCATCGATCGCACCGGCGGTACCTATCTCCACAGCTCGCGTACCAATCCCACCAAAATGCAAAAGCTGCCGCCGGCGCTTGAGGGGCAGCAGTTTCCAAGCAAGCAATCCACCAAGAAGGGCGTCACCAGCACGGTGTTCGACGTGACGCCAGCCGTTCTGAGGAATATCGAGACGCTGGGCCTTGATTACGTGGTGGCCATCGGCGGCGATGACACCCTTAGCTACGCCGCCGAACTTGACCGGCAGGGCGTAAAAGTGCTCGCGGTGCCGAAGACCATGGATAACGACGTTCGCAACACCGAGTATTGCATAGGGTTTTCAACCGCCATCACGCGCGCTATGGATGCCATCGAACGGCAGCGGACCACGGTCGGCTCGCACGAGCGTATCGGTATCTTTCGGGTGTTCGGCCGCGACGCCGGCTACACCGCTCTCTACACCGCGTACGTGACGTCTGTGCGCTGCTGCATCCCCGAATACAAAGTGAATTTGAAGCACCTTATCGAAATCCTGGTCACCGACAAGCGCAACAATCCCAGCAACTACTCGCTGGTGATTCTTTCCGAGGGCGCCGAGTGGGAAGGCTACACGGTGAAGGAATACGGCCCCGCCGATGCCTTCGGCCACCGCAAGAAGATGAGCGTGGCGGAGGACCTGAGCGACGAGATCAAGACCGCCACCGGAGACGAAACCGTGGTCAGCGACCTGACCTACGATTTGCGCTCCGGCAGTCCGGATTTCGTCGACCGCATGGTGGCCAGTACCTATGCCGGAATGGCGATGGACGCTTTGCAAGAAGGAAAGACCGGCCTGATGACCGCGATCAGTGGCGGCTGCTATGCGATGGTGTCGATCCCCGACCCCAAACTAGGAGCACGCAAAGTGGAGGTCGCCACCATGTACAACACGGAGCGCTACCGGCCGACATACGATCACAAGCTGGGCCTGCCGATCTTTCTGACTCGAGCCTAGTGGAGAGGGGGGTGCAGCATTCGGATGCAAAGTCAGTCGTGCTAGAGCGGGTGGATGAGCGTCGCTTTGGCCCGGTTGTTTCTGCGTTTTCTTTCTGAATGGAGCCAACATTTTATCTACTCCGATACAGATTCCAACTTTATGAGACTGAGAGGAACGCCCCGTCACGCGTCTAACATCAACGCGGGTTGGCAATGACATACCAAGTAGCTTGCCCACCACGAAACATGGTGCAAGCATCCGCCGCGCGCGAGTTTCATGGCATGCTAAGGAACTTCGGCAGGTTTTCGGCTGCGCGGCCCATAGCGCGAGCAAGGCTTAGTTTCGCGACGTTGTGGGCGAACACGCTGTTGATATAGTCAAGCTCCGCACCCGCCAGCGCTTCCTGCGATTGAACCAGTTCAACACTGTCGGCCACACCCGCCTCCACACGCTGTCGCGTGAGATCAAGAGTCTCCTTTGCGACCCGCGCATTCTTCTGCGCCACCTCCACCTCGCTGGTTGCCGCCTCTAAGTCGAGATAGACCTTTCGAATTTCGCCCTCTACTTGCAGTTTGAGATCTTCGAGTTCGGCGCGCCTTTGCGTTAAGCTGGCATCGGCCAGCTCAATATCGCCACCAGTCCGGCCGCCCTCCCAGATGGGGAACCGCAGTGTTCCCGTGACCGAAAACGTACCGTGAGATTGAGACGGATTGGTTCCGATCACTCCATAATCGGCGTTCACCGCAAGAGAGGGCAGTCGTTCAGACCGAGCGCTAGATCGCGCAAGGTCGGCGGCCCGGACTTGAGCCGCGGCTGCTTTTAGATCCGAGCGCTGCTCGAATGCCTGTCTCATGACCTCTTCCACGATAATCGGCGGCGCATCCGAGAAAGGGATGTCATCGGAGAGTTCGTACTGATCGTTGGGCGGCAAACCGGTCATCCGCGCCAGGTTGATCTTCTGCTTCGCAAGATCATTCTGCAGTGAAGTCACTCGCTGCTGTTGAGTGAGAGCTTGCACCTGGCTGCGATCGACATCCACCTGAGCGACTATGCCTACCGCTCGTTGCTGTGATGCCTGTTGGTAGAGCGCGTTGGCTGTGTCCAGTTGAGCAAGGGCTGATTGCACTCTCGCTTTGTCGGCAATGACCGAGAGATATGCGCCTCCGACCGCTAATACCACGAGGTCGCGAGAATCTTGAGCCGAGAGTTGGTCTGCATACCAGTTTTCATTGGCCGATTTATAGTTTTTCCACGCCGTCAGATCCACCACGGTTTGCGAGAGCCGGGCCCGCAAGTCGATATAGTTGTAGGGCCCCACAATAGCTGGCAAAGTGAATCCTGGAATCTTGAACTTAAAGCCTGAAGCTGCAAGGCTGGTCTGCTGGACGGTTTCGGCCAGATCGCCTGTGAGGTTGGGAAGTAGCTCGCTACGTGCCACCCGCGTTTGCCCATGCGCTTGACGCACGGCTTGCGCCAGTCCTACTGCTCCTAAATTGTACTCAAGGCCGCGTCGGATGGCGTCTCGCAAAGACAGCTTGCCGGAAAACGGCGCGTTGGAAAAACCAGATGTGCTTCCCGAGTAAGCCCCTTGAACTTGAACCGTGGGATTGAGTGTGTTGACCGTGCTTGCTACGCCCGGAGTGGATGACTGCGTGGCTGTCACCGAGCCGCTTTGAGTGGCTCGGCCTGACAGCGGTAATTGCGTAGCTTGCGTGCCCTGGGATTGGGACGGCACCGTCTGGGCAGACATGTTTCCGCTTGCAATGCAAATGCTGAGCAGAATCAATTTGGCACTCGTCTTCGGGCGGCTCGGCAGTGTAGTCAGTTTCGTCTTTGTCTTCTTCATGGGCAGCAGACCGTGCCTTTCCGTTGTCAACTAAGTTGCTTGCGAAATCGCCAGACGCTGAGCGAAACCAGGACGATGGTAAAAATCAGCAACGCCAGGAAATTGGGCCACAGAGCTACGATCCCACTTCCTTTGAGCATGCCGCCGCGGACGATGGTGGCGAAATGGTGAATGGGATTAAGGATCGTAAAGGACTGCATCCATCGCGGCATCGCTTCGACAGGGTTCAGAGCTCCCGACAGAGAGGACAATGGGGGGTTGATGAAAAAGGCAGTCAACTGCGCTTGCTGCGCCGACTTGCTGAAAGTTGCAATGACCGTGCCCAGGCTGATCCCGGACAAAATACACAGCATGCCGCCAAACAAGACGTAGGGCAAGCTGCCATGAAATGGGATGTGGAATGCGATCTTGAGTACCGCAAGACACAGCAGCATCATGATGCAGAGCAAGGTAAATAGCGGCACGATCTTGGCGATGATGATTTCAGACGTGCTTGCAGGAGACATGAGCAGTTGCTCCATTGTTCCGGTTTCGCGCTCCCGCACCATTGCCGCGGAAGCAACCAATGAACTGTTCATAATCAGCAAAAGACCGAAAACACCGGTCGCAATGAACCAGGAATCAATCAGGCCGGGGTTGTAAATGAAAGCCGGCATGAGTTGCACTTGTCCTCGGCGGCTTATCTCGGGCGCAGCAACCTGCTTAAGGCCCGTATGAATGCCCATGTCCTGCAGCCCGGCATTGTACGTTTGAACGATGCCCTCCGCATAGGCTTGGCTGATGGTGGCAGTATTCGCGTTCGTGGCGTTTAGTAGGAACTGGACCGTGGTTGAATGTCCGCGGTGCAAATCCCGGGCATAGTCGTAGGGGATGACAACTCCGGCATCTACCCTGGCCTGACTGATTGAATCCCCGAGTTGGTCTACCGAAAAATAGTAGCCTCCAAGGCGGAAGCTTTCGCTCTCGGTAAGGGTCGCGACCAATTCCCGGCTCTCCGGAGTCTTGCTCTCATCGACGACACCAAGGCGAACGTTCGATACCGCCGCGCTGAGCGCGAAGCCAAACAGCGTCAGTTGAAAAATGGGAGGAAGAATCAAAGAAATCATGAGACGGCGATCGCGCCGTATCTGGTTGGACTCTTTGCCCACAAGTGCGCGGAACCGCTGATTGAAGACGTTTTGAAAGGGACTCGTCATTTGCTTACGCTCTGAGCTGCATTCGGCGCATGCTGTACCATCCAACCCCGTAGAAAAGTAACCCGATGATGCCGATGACCGTGACCTTCCACCAGACGGCAGGCCAGCCGCCCCCTTGGAGTAGCGCATCCCGCACGACCTCGATGTAGTACCGGCCCCACATGACGGTCGAGATCCAACGCAATCCAACCGGGATGTTCTCAATGGGAAAAATCAAACCGGAGAGCAGAAACACCAAGAGAAAGCCCCCGAGGGCCACCACTTGCATCGCGGCGACCTGGCTCGGAATCGTCGCTCCCACCATGGTTCCAAAGGCCGCCACGCAGAATGTGTAGAGAATTGTGGCGACGATGAAGGGGGTCGGGTCGCCGGCCAGCCCCAAACCAAAATATGTAAACAGGAGGAAGAGCATAACTACACACTCGGCGAGCGCCACGACCATGAAGGCAAGAATCTTTCCCAGCAGGAATTCGTGCGCGGAGATGCTGGAGACATAAACCTGAAGAATTGTCTTCAGCTCTCCTTCTTTTGCCATGGCGAGAGCGGCTAGCAAAGGAGGGAACATCGAAAGTCCCAGCACGAAAATTCCTGGACCGTAAAATTTCTTGGCGGAGAGGCCTGGGTTGTACCAGAGGCGGATGGCGGTTTGGACCATCGCGAGTCCTTGGTTGCCAGCGATACGTTGGTTGTAGGCACGCGTAATCTCGTTGGCATAACCTGCAGTAAGCTTCGCGGTATTGGCGTCCGAGGCGTCTACCAGCAATTGAACGGGAGAGTTCGCTCCGAGTGCCATGTCCCTTCCAAAATGCACTGGTATGATCAGGACCGCCCTGGCCGTGTTTGAGCTGAGAGCTTCCTGGGGCTGTCGATCAATCGGCCAGGAGACGACATGGAGAGTAATGGAGGCGCGAATCGCGTCCACAAAATCGCGCGAAGCGGTTGAATCGTCAAAGTCCTGCACGATGACCGGAAGATTGTTTACGGTCAAAGAAAGAGACACACTCATCAGGAGCAACAGAACCAGCGGGAGGACCAGAGCGAGAGCCAGCGTCCGCCAGTCACGACAGATCTGAGTCAACTCTTTGCGGGCTTGCGCAACTACACGTCGCATCGCATGCGCTCCTTACGGCTCACGCTTCGGCTGAAACCTTTCCCTGCTGGCGCGCTTTTTCGATCAGGTTGATGAAGACGTCTTCGAGGGAAAAGGGTTCTTCGCGCGCGCTGATTACCCCGATTCCTTTGCTTTCAAGCTTCTCTGTCGTGGCCCGCTTGCCCGCCTCAACATCTTTGTCCGTGACCACATGGAGCCGATTGCCGAACAGGGAAACTCGCCAACGCTCGGTTTCGCTGTTGAGCACGTCGGCGGCGTGTTGCGGTTGGTCGACGATGAATTCAAGTAAATGGCCAGTTTGCGCGCGCTTGATCCCGCTCGGAGTTCCTTGTGCCACAAGTTCTCCGCCGGCCATGAACCCCAGGCGGTTGCATTGTTCCGACTCTTCGAGGTAATGCGTCGTCACAAGAATCGCCGTACCAGCATCTGCCAGGCGGTTGATCATCACCCAGAAAGCGCGCCGAGCAAGAGGATCAACCCCAGAAGTCGGCTCATCGAGGAAGAGCACGCTCGGTTCGTGCATGATTGCGGCGCCGAAGGCGACACGCTGCTTCCAGCCTCCGGGCAGACTGCCAGTGATCTGGTCTTCCTTTCCTTCGAGTCCCGAGAACGACACCACCCAGCGGATTTTCTCCTCGCGCTCACTCTCGGGCACGCCATAGACACCAGCGAAGAAGCTGAGGTTTTCTCGAATGGTCATGTCGTTGTAGAGGGAGAACTTCTGCGACATGTAACCGATCTGCTGGCGAATGCTTTCCGAGCGGAGGTTGCCTTGCTCGCCGGCAAGCCGCATGGTTCCGCGTGTTGCCTCAAGCAATCCGCATAACATCCTGATCGTGGTCGTCTTGCCAGCACCATTTGCGCCCAGAAGGCCATAGATTTCTCCATAAGGAATCTCAAGGGTCACATTCTTTACCGCAGTGAACGCTCCGAATTGTTTCGTCAGATTGTCCGCTCCGATTGCAGTTTGGCCGCGCAAGTCCGAGTGGTTGTGGTGACCGGGGAACGGTGGATCCTTCGACTCTTCGCCGAGAGCTCGCAGGGTGGCAACGAACACGTTCTCAAGAGTCGGCTCATCGACGCGGACATCATTGACGGTTAGGCCCGCTTTGTTACTGAGTTCTTCAACGATTCGGCGCGCTTTGTCTGGGTCGTGTGCAAGGACGTCAAGACGGTCACCAAAACGCTCCACATCCATGATGTCTTTCTGCGGACCGGACACCTCTGACAGCACGCGTTCAGCATCGCTCAAGTTGTCGACTCGGACTTCCAGTCGCTGGGCGCCCAGACCTTCTCGTAATTCGGCCGGAGTGCCAACTCTCCGGATCTCGCCTTTGTGAATAAGCGCGATCCGATTGCACCTCTCAGCCTCATCCAGGTAGGGCGTTGAGATCAAGATAGATAAGCCTTCGGCGGCCAGATGCGCCAGAGCGTCCCAAAACTCGCGCCGTGAGACTGGGTCCACGCCGGTTGTAGGCTCATCGAGCACGAGCACGCGAGGTTGAGGCACCAAGGCGCAAGCCAGCGAAAGTTTTTGCTTCATTCCTCCGCTTAACTGCCCAGCCAGCCGGTCGGAGAATCGATCCATGTCGAACATCTGCAGGTAGTGGCGGCCCCGCTTCGCGATGTCGTCGGATGCGACGCGGCGCAAATTGCCGACGTAGCGGACGTTTTCGGAAACCGTAAGATCGGGGTACAGGCTGAATGCTTGAGTCAGATAACCGGTCTGGGAGCGTGCCTCGCGCGCCGGCTGACCAAACACCTCGGCCGATCCCGAGCTCGCCTCCATGACCCCGGCGAGAATTTGGAACGTCGAGGTTTTTCCCGCACCATCGGGGCCGATCAATCCGAAGATCTCGCCTTTGCCCACCTCAAAACTGATTCCGCGAACAGCTTCGAGTTTGCCGTAGCGCTTCCAGAGCCCGCTAATGCGAATCGCGTTCGTTCCCGAACCATTGGAGCCAGTTCTGGAGGTCAGCGGAGTGGACTGCGCAGTCGTCATTTGCGCTTTTCTTCTTCTTGCGGCCAACGATCGCCTGCGACGAGGATTTCTCCGTCCGAGGGCATGCCCGGTTTGGCATAACCCAGTGCCGCTTTCAGCTGCAGCTTTACCCCGACGACTTGTTTCACACGGTCATCGCGGAAATAGGTGTTCTCTGGAGTGAAGGTCGCTTGCGGGTCGATGCGGGAAACGTATGCGTCGACCGGTTGCGTGGGATTCGAATCAAGATACACGTGCGCAGCCTGCCCGACCTTGACCTTGCCGATTTGTCCCTCGGGAATAAAACCTCGCAAGTACACCTTGCTGAGATCCAGCAGAGTGATGACCGGGGTTCCTGCGGTAATCACCTCTCCCGGCTCTGCCACGCGCGTTACGACCGTCCCGTCAAAGGGCGCTTTCACGGTCAGATCCCGGCGATTTTCCCGCGCCTCAGTGAGCTGCGCCTGGGCCTGATCAACGCTTGCCATCGCCTCGGCAATCGCTGCCTGCTGCTGCGCCAGCTGCATGTTGACTCCGGCTACGCGGCGCTTGGCGCCGGCCACAGCAGCCGTCTGTTGGTCCGCTGTTGACGCTGCCTGTTTTCCTTGGCGCTCGGATACGGCTCCCGATTGCGCCAGTCGCGTGTAAGCATCCTTATCGAAGTTGGCAATGTCGTGGGCAGCTTCTTGCTGGGCAACGTTCGCCTCTTCCTGCCGCAACTGTTCCTCGAGGACCGAAATCTGGTCTCGTGCGGACCTGGCCTTTGCTTCGGCTTGCTGAAGCTCGGCTTGCGCTTGCTCCACGCGTGCCCTCAATTGCTCGTCGTCGAGCACCGCGATGATATCTCCACTGGATACGCTATCTCCCTCACGCACTCGGATTTCGAGAATACGGCCGCTCGTCTTGGGGGAAACGGCCGAGTCGTCACCTTCGATTCGACCACTGAGCGGCACGATGTTTGGCGACATCGGCGGCGTGTAGAAGAACACTCTCCAAACACCAAATCCGACGGCAGCGAGAATCAGAATGAAGACTATCGGAACAATGATTCGACGGGCGATCGAGCGTCGCAGCTTCGCTTCGGCAGGCGTAGGTCTTGGTTTTGCTTGACCTGGCTGCGCTGCCGCAGGAGCAGATTGGGAGTCTAGTTGGGCTGGGTTCGCCGCCGCGGGAGCAGGTTGCTGGTTTGCTTGGGGCGGCTGCTCTACGGCAGTCGCAGGTTTCGGGTCTGGTTGGGCTGGCTGTGCGTTGGAGCCAGGACTTCCCAAGGCCGCGATGGCGGTATCAAAACTTTTGACCTCCTTCTGTGCCCGTTCCCGTTCTTGCTTCAACTGCTGGACTATTCCAGGCAACTTTCCCACCACCGGCGCAGTCTGCAGATATGGTTGGGGTGGCTGGGCTCCCACAGACGCAGATTGCGGTTCTGATTGCGGTTGTGGTTGGTCCTGCTTTGGAATTTCTTGAGACCGGTCGATCACCGGTTGTTCCGTCATTTTTCACCGCGCTTGCTCGACACCGTAGCTCGTCGATCACCAGAATTTGCCTGTCGAAGGTATGTCAGCGAAAAGTCCGCAATATGTCCAGCGATCCGGTCCACCTGCTCTTGTGTCATCTCCAACTCCGGCCAAAGTCGCATCAGTAGCGGACCCGCTAAAATATAGACAAGAATTTGTCCCATGATGCTGTGTACGCACAGCCGGGTCTGCTCATTCTTGGGAGGCAAATCGATGATCCTTCCGACCAATTCGAGTAGTCGCTCGTAAATCGGCCGAGAGACTTCATTGACGACTCGCGACAGCGCCGGCGTGGGCTGCACAAGTTCGTGCATCATGATTCGAACGTGCAAGTCCTGCACCTTCGGTCTGGTCACGCTTTGAAGGCGAGCTCGGATGATCGCCCGCAAGATGTCCTCCGGAGGTGCATTCTGATCAAGTGCGCTGTTGATCGCATCCACTCGAGCTGCCCGCACCAATTGCTGCAACACCTCGGTATACAAACCTAATTTGCCGCCGAAGTGATAATTAACCGCTGCGATATTGGCGCCCGAGCGCTTGACGATTTCCCGCACTGTGGTCGCGTGATAGCCGTGCTCGGCGAAGATGCGACCGGCGACTTCAACCAGCTTCTCCCGCGTTGAAGCAGCCGCCCTGGGCTCGGACACCCGAAGTATTTGCCTTCGAATTCGTTTCGACGGAGACATTAAACGCAAGTCTTAAACACTAGTCTAAAACGTAAGTTTGAATCTTGCTGAGGCTATCTTGTCAGATTCGCGATCACGAAAGATGTTCACTGTTGCTCATAATTAAACCGGTGATGGACGCGATTAGGGATGGCGGTTGGCTAATCTGCAGATCCAAAGGATTTGAGGTCGCTTTGTGGAACTTGGTCTCCGGTAACGCCCGCCAACGATCTTGGGCGGATGATTATTTTTGAGCGTGGGTGGAGCGGGCGTGGGGCGAGCGAGCAACCGCATGAAGTTGGCAAGCGCTTCGATGTCCGAAATGACCGTGGGGTTCGAAATGCCGCTCGAATTGGGCGCCTCAGATACCACCATCCAGCGAAAAGGGACGCGACTTAGTGCCGTATCTGGATTCCTTTCGGATCGCCGACTACTCGTCCCGAATTGTTGAAATCTGACGCGTGCAGTGCAGTCCAGCTTGCCGCGTGGACGATTTAATCGTCATAGACGACTGACCTCCACTCAGGTACACCCCAACCAGAGCAGCGAGACCGGAACTATCCATGTAATTCACATCGGTTAAGTCCAACCCGATGCTCTTCGATTCCCGGCTAATCGATAGATTGACCAGCGGCGCTCCCCGCTAGCGACCGCGTTTCCTGCTCTAAGGGTGCGCACCTATTGCGCAAAACGCGGACAGGAAGAAAGACTACAGTGATGATGCGGGATATTACTCAACCAATCCGATGAATGGCGAACGCGCCCAAGCTGCGCCCGGAAATGGGGCGGCGGATACTCAAAATCCGTGCGGGCAGAGAAGGAAGGGAAGTGAGTTTCCGATCGACAGATACCGTGGGCTGTTGGAAGCGGCTCCGGATGCGATTTTGGTGGTGAACCAGGGTGGGGAGATCGTCCTGCTGAATGTTCAGGCGGAGAAACAGTTCGGATACCGCCGCGATGAACTGGTAGGGCAAAAGGTGAAGAACATCATTCCCGAGGGCTTCGCGGAACGGCTGATTGCGGACGGCACTCGAAGCGCGGCCGACGCACTGGCGCAGCAGATCGGCACGGGCATCGAGCTCTCCGGACGGCGGAAGGATGGAAGTGAGTTTCCGATCGAGATCATGCTGAGCCCGCTGGAAAGTGCCGAAGGAATCCTAGTGACGGCAGCGATCCGCGACATCAGCTTGCGCAAAAAGGCAGAAAAGCATCTGACGCAGATGGAGAGTAGACGACGGCTTGTGGAGGACGCGCTCCGAGAAAGCGAAGAAAGATATCGGATGCTCCTCGACGGAGTCCAGGACTAAGCCATCTTTATGATAGACCCGCGGGGCCAGGTTGTCAGTTGGAATGCCGGGGCCGAACGAATCAAAGGTTACACAGCCGATCAGATTATCGGTCACAACTTTTTCTGCTTCTTTCCTCCCGAAGATATCGAGCGGGGCAGGCCGGAGGAGGTACTTCGGATAACCGCCGCAAATGGCCGACACGAAGAACAAGGCATGCGGATGCGGAAAGACGGCTCACGATTTTTGGCGAGTGTTACCTTAACAGTGTTGCGCGACCCGGCCGGAAATCTGCGAGGATTTTCTGAGTTCAGCCACGATCTCAGCGAGAGCAAGCAGTCGGGAGCGAAGTACCGAGGGCTGTTGGAAGCAGCTCCGGATGCGATGGTGGTGGTGAACCAGGGTGGGGAGATCGTCCTGCTGAATGTTCGGGCGGAGAAACAGTTCGGATACCGCCGCGATGAACTGGTGGGGCAAAAGGTGAAGAACATCATTCCCGAGGGCTTCGCGGAACGGCTGATCGCGGACGCTCTTCGATCTGCAGAAGACGCGCTGGCGCAGCAGATCGGTACGGGGATTGAGCTCAATGGGAGGCGGAA
>JBEKUD010000089.1:0-39155 GCA_049515395.1 Candidatus Sulfotelmatobacter sp.
AACTCACCGAGAATAATTTTCAGAGCGCCAAGAAAGATGTTGTGCGAGCCTACCGCGATTTCTCGAGCGTGTTCAGCTCACACGAACTGCCTCAAACCGAGAGTCATTACCTTTCCTACCAGCTTCTCAGGAATGTGCTCGCCGCGTATTCTCTTCACTGTTCGTTCTGCGTCCTGGTGGACGAGCGAAGGCGAGATCTGATCGATGCCTGGTACGCAGTTCTGAAGTGCGTGAAACCGGTTGATCTGCGCACCCAGCTTAAAATCTTGACATGGCAAGAAGTAGCGCAGACCGTGCCACCCGGACTGCAAGTCTTCTTGGCGGGGAAATACGGAATCGGCGACAGCAGTCCGACTCTCCCTGCAGAGTCCTGAGCGGACCCACCAAGCAAATCGGCACGAGAAAATCAGTTAAAATTCACAAGTAGCTTCTGTGATTGCGCAGTCATCCGCACTTAGGAGAACGGAAAACAAAAGCCATGAGAATCGCAACGGATGTCATCGAATTGGTCGGTGGTACGCCTTTGGTACGGCTGAATAAGGTTACGGCAGGTTGCGTGGCTGAAGTTGTGGCCAAACTGGAAAGCCAGAATCCAGTGGGCAGCGTGAAAGATCGTATCGGCGCAAGCATGGTTCTCGAAGCGGAGCGTGCGGGAAAGATCCAGCCGGGGAAGACCGTGCTGATTGAGCCCACCAGCGGCAACACCGGGATCGGCCTGGCGTTTGTCGCTGCAGTGAGGGGTTACAAGCTAATCCTGACCATGCCGGAAACCATGAGCCTGGAGCGGCGCGTTCTGTTATTGGCCTTCGGAGCGGAGATCGTTCTCACCCCCGGTCCGCGTGGGATGAAGGGCGCGATCCTGAAAGCCGAGCAATTGGTGGCGTCTACTCCAAACGGTTACATGCTGCAGCAATTCGACAACCCCGCGAATCCGAAAATTCATTTCGAGACGACGGGCCCCGAAATCTGGAACGATACCGACGGCAAAGTTGATTTCTTGGTCTCAGGGATTGGCACGGGCGGCACGATCACGGGTGTCTGCGAATATATCAAGCCTAAGAAGGCATCGTTCAAAGCTGTAGCCGTGGAACCGGCGGAGAGCCCCGTGCTCTCTGGCGGAAAGCCCGGCCCGCATAAGATTCAAGGGATCGGCGCGGGCTTTGTTCCCCGGATATTGCGCACGGACTATATCGACGAGATCATCCAGGTCAGCAATGATGAAGCGATCCGCATGGCACGGCGGATGCCTTTGGAGGAGGGGCTCTTCGTGGGCATCTCTTCGGGCGCAGCCGTTATGGCTGCCCTGCAAGTGGCGCGGCGTCCGGAGAATGCGGGAAAGCTGATCGTGGTCGTGCTGCCATCGTTCGGAGAACGTTACTTGAGCACCATCCTGTTCGAGGAACTTCGCACCCAGGCGCAGCAGATTCCCACAACTGCTCTTCCGGACTAAATTCGCTTTCTGTTTTCACGCCTAGGACGATGCACGGGGGTGACCCCGCCAGCGTGCGGTGTCTCACGTTGATCTCTGTTCGAGGAGCGGACGACTGAACCGTTACCGGGGGAATCCGGTACGGACGCGTCTAGCACGGACTTCGTTGATCGATACTGCTTCGATTTATGGCCAACATCCTCTATGGAGTCAACGGCGAAGGCGCCGGGCACGCCACGCGCTCGAGAGAAGTTCTCACCCATCTGCTGGAGCAGGGACATACGCTCCACGTCGCTTCATTCGATCGCGGACTGCAGAACCTCAAGGAAAAGTTTGAGGTCACTGAGATCTTCGGATTTCGCTTTGCTTATGTGAATAATCGGGTCCGATACAAGCGCACGATTGCCCGAAACCTGGTGACGGCGCCACAGGCGGCGAAGAGCATACACCGGCTCAAGAAACTGGTTGCGACCTGGAATATCGACCTCGTGATCACCGACTTCGAGCCCTTATGCTGCCACGTGGGGCATCACATGGGGCTGCCTGTAATTTCGATGGATAACCAGCACTGCCTTACGAATGTGGCGGTTTCTTATCCGAAGCAGTACCGGCGTGATGCCGCGGCCGCGAAAGTGGTGACGAAGCTGATGACTCCGCACGCCGATGCTTATCTGGTAATTTCTTTTTTCACGGCACCAGTGACGAAGCGAAACACTTTTCTGTTTCCGCCGCTGTTGCGCCAGGAGATTCTTGAAGCCGCGTCCACCCAGGGAGAACACGTGCTGGTATACGTGACTTCACCTGCACCGGCGCTGGCCAAGACACTCAGCGCGGTGCGCGGCCGCTTTATCGCTTACGGTTTTGGTCGGGACGGTGAAGTTGGAAACGTTGTCTACAAGAAGCCATCGCTGGAAGGATTCATGCGCGACCTTACTGGCGCCAAAGCCCTCGTGGCGAACTCAGGATTTTCGCTGGTCACAGAGGCCTTGCATCTGGGCAAGCCGTACTTGGCAGTTCCTGTGAAGCACCAGTTCGAGCAGATTTTCAACGCTTATTGGCTGCAAAAGATGGGTTGCGGAGCGTACTGGGAAGAGTTGAACAAAGAGCGCGTCGAATCTTTCCTCTACAACCTGCCGCTTTATCGCGAACAACTGGCAAACTATCCCCGGCAAGGAAACGGCGCTCTGCTGGCAAAGCTCGATACGCTCATCGCCGAGTACAAGAATCGATAGCGAAGCATTCTATGATTTCACGCACGAAGTCTGGCAGCGGCCTGGCACTGATTTGCTTTCTTCTCATGACGGTCAGCGTTTGCGGCCCGCAGACGCCCACTCCGGGAGCCCGGCCTCTCACGGCGATGCCGGCTGTCATACGAGTTCCGCCTGAGGCGCAACCCCCCCTAACTTTAACGCGGAAATGGCCACGAACGCTTACCTGGCGCAGATTCCAGCCGAGGCTCGAGCGCGGTCGGACGCATACTTCGAGGGCGGTTCCTGGTTGATCCTGTGGGATTTTTTCTATGGAGTCGTCATCCTTCTACTGGTCTTGACTCTGGGCGGTCCGCCGCCATGCGCAACTTTGCGGAACCCCTGACGCAGTTCCGACCCATCCAAACTTTCGTCTACTGGGTGCAATATTTGCTTCTCACTTCAATACTTGGGTTTCCTCTATTGGTTTACGAAGACTATTTCCCCGAGCACAAATACGGACTGGCAACCCAGACATTTGGCCCGTGGATGGGCGATCAATGGCAAGGTCTCGCCGTGAATCTGGTGCTGGGCGGAATTTTGGCGATGCTGCTTTTCGGCGTCGTCCGGAAACTGCAGCGCACGTGGTGGATATGGGCCTCGGTCGTAACGTTGGTTTTTCTGATCGTCGTAGTCCTTATCGCGCCGGTTTACATCGTTCCAATTTTTAACAAAGTCACGGTGCTCGACGATCCTAAAGTTACGCAGTCTATCTTGAGCATGGCGCGCGCGAACGGAATGTCCGCGCACGATGTTTTTAAAATCGATGCGTCCCGTCAGACCACGCGGATGGGCGCCAACGTGAGCGGCTTTGGAAACACCATGCGGATCACGTTGAGCGACAATCTGCTGTGTCACGGCTCGCGGGAAGAGATTCAGGCGGTGATGGGCCACGAGATGGGCCACTACGTTCTACATCACATCTACACGGACATTCTCTTTTTCGGCGTAGTCATCGTGATCGCTTTTGCGCTGCTGCACTGGGCGCTGAACTGGTGCTCTGGGGAGAAAAATGGAAGATACGCGGCATTGGCGATACCGCTGTGCTTCCCCTAGTCGTTTTGCTGGTATCCGTCTTCGGATTTGCCATGACGCCGATACCGAATACACAGACGCGCAGGCAGGAAAGCGAAGCTGATAGGTACGGGTTGAATGCCAGCCGGCAGCCCGATGGCTTTGCTCAGGCTGCCATTCATCCTGGGGAGCGATGGAAGGCGGAAAACCAGCCTCTGGTGCGCTGGCAGGCCAGCCAGGACGCCGCGACCGGGTCGGCGCCTGCGGATCAAAAATGAGAGTCGTGGACCCTTTTGATCGCGTTGCGCTTGATGCCGCTCGTACATGGTCGTTCGTGACGCTGGTCCGGCATTCCTTTGCGGATAGCATTTACCCGAGTCCAGCTCTGTTCACGAGTTTGGCAAAAGAGGCGTTTCCATGAGCACAAGGTGGCGGTTCCTAACCCTGGTTGCGGGGGCGGCTTTGTTCGCCGTGGCAACCGGCGGCGCGCAGGATTCGCCGTCTCTCGGCGACTTGGCGCGCCAGCAGCGCCAGAAAAAGGAACAACCCAAAACTGCCTCGAGCAAAGATGCCAAGTCGTCCAAGGTGGTTACCAACGAAGCGATGGCCGGGCCCGCAGCAGGAACTCCCGCGTCGGTCGCGGTCGCAGGCGACGGGGAGAAGCCGGCTGCTTCCTCGAGCGGTGCAAAACCGTCATCCGAAGACTTGAAGGCGCAGATTTTGGCGCAGAAGAATCAGATTGCTCAGTTGCAAAGTCAAATTAGCATTCTCAACGCATCGATCCAGTTTGCTCCGGCAAACTGCGTAGCCAACTGTGTGGAATGGAACCAGCACCAAACCGAGAAGCAGCAGCAGGTAGAGCAGATGAAGGCTCAACTGGAAGATAAGAAGAAGAATCTGGAGGAAATGCAGGAATCTGCTCGCAAACAAGGCTACGGTACCTCCATTTACGATCCGTAGATCTTTTCGCCTTCCTCCAAACCAGCCAGCCGTGCGAAATTAGTCGTATGGCAATTGTGGTTCGTCCCTCGAAGATTCATGCGGTGGGTGTATTCACCACCACGCCAATTCGCAAAGGTGCTCGCGTCGTCGAGTATGCGGGGCCGCGCCTCACCCCGGAGGAAGCCAATCGTCGGTACGATGGCGCGCTCCGCACCTATCTTTATGGCTTGGAAGATGGCAAGACTGTCATCGACGGCGAAGGCCTGGGCGCCTACCTGAACCATTCCTGTGATCCCAATTGCGAGGTTGATGAAATCAAGAACCGCGTTTGGCTCCTTGCCATCCGCGACATTCCTGCAGGGGAAGAGTTGGTTTGGGACTACAACCTTTATGACGATGATGATCCCGCCCCCTGCTACTGTGGATCGCCCAAATGCCGAGGCACGATGTATTCGCGGGAATGGATGGCGAAGTTGCGGCGGAAGGCGCGGAAGAAGGCGGAGAAACGAGCCGCACTCAGGGCAAGCCCAAAGACGCCGAGAGAGAAACGTAGCAAGAAGGAAAAACCATGACAAAGCGCGTGGCTAGCGCCGATGCGGATCGATCAATGAGCCAATCTTTGCCTGACTCCGTTATGCCTTTTTCTTCCCGTGCTCCCTCCAGCCTTCGATAATCAAATACAGCACGGGGATGAAGAAAAGGTTCAGGATGGTCGACATGATCATGCCGCCGAATACCGTTGTGCCCACAGAATGGCGGCCATTTTCTCCGGCTCCGGTGGCAAGAACCAGTGGCACGACGCCGAGAATGAAGGCCAGCGAAGTCATCAGAATCGGACGCAGACGGATGCTGGCCGCTTGCACCGCTGCCTCAACCAGCGGTAGCCCGCGCTGGCGCAACTGCTCGGCGAATTCCACGATCAGAATGGCGTTCTTGCTGGAGAGACCGACCAGCATCACCAGGCCCACCTGGCAAAACACGTCATTCTGCAGGCCGCGAATCCACTGTGCCCCGAGCGCGCCCAGCAATGCCATGGGGACCGCTAAGAGAACGATGAAGGGCAGCACGAAACTTTCATACTGCGCGGAAAGCGTCAGGTACACCACCAGTGTGCCTAGACCAAATAGAAGCAGCGACGTGCCCCCGGCCTGCAACTCCTCGAGCGAGAGCCCAGTCCAGCTATAAGAAAAACCCTGGGGCATTTTCTTGGCGAGATCGTCCAGGGCGGCGATCGCCTGCCCAGAGCTGTAGCCGGGTGCAGCCGAGCCATCGACTTCCGCCGACCGGAACAAGTTGTAGTGGCTGATCACCTGCGGAGTTGTGGTTTGCGTGACCCTGATTAAATTATCCAGCGGAACCATGGCACCGCTATCGGATCGAACATAGAACTGTTTCATGTCCTGCGCTTCGGAGCGGAATTGCTTATCCGCCTGCACGTAGACGCGATAGGAACGATTATTGAAATCAAAATCGTTCACGTAGGATGAGCCCATATAAACGCCGAGCGTGTCAGTAATCTGAGAGAGCGGAACGTGCAAGCTCTTCGCCTTCTCGCGGTCGATGGTGACCAGATACTGTGGATCGTTCGCGGTAAATGGCGTGTACAGGCCTACGAGATCCTTGCGATCACCGGCTTGTTGAATCATGTCGTGCGCCGTGTTCGACAGCTCCTCGAGCGTGTGCGAGGCCTGGTCCTGCACCACGAATTGGAATCCACCGAACTCCCCGAGGCCTTGAATTGCTGGGGGAAGAGTGGCAAATACGATTGCTCCGGAAATGGAAAAAAGCCGCGGACGCACCCGGTTGAGAATCGCCGTCGCCGTGTGCCCTTCCCCTTGGCGCTGGGAGTAAGGTTTTAGAGGAACGAAGATAAGCCCTTGATTGGATGCGCTTCCGGCAAAACTGAAGCCCGCCACCGAAAACGTTCCCTCTGCCTCTGAGACGTCACTCAGTAAGCCCGAAACCTGTTTTCCGATTGCTTTCGTATATTCGAGCGACGCACCCGATGGAGCCTGAATGACAATGATGAAATATCCCTGATCTTCATCGGGCACAAATCCGGTAGGGACGCGAGTGAACACGAAAAATGTCAGCCCCAGCCCCACGAAGAACAGTACCGCCGCCGCAAACTTGTAATTCAGGAAGTGATGCAGCAGGCGGCGATAGCCATTCGTGGTCGCGCCGACGACTCGATCCACTTGCCGAAAGAGCCAGTTCTTTTTTCCGTGCTCGCGGCCCAAAAGCATCGCCGAAAGCGCCGGCGTCAGGGTCAGCGCGTTGAAAGCCGAGATCGCGATCGAGAACGCAATCGTTAGCGCGAATTGACGGAACAATATGCCAGTGGTTCCGGGAAAAAATGCGACTGGTACGAATACAGCAACCAGCACCAGGGACGTAGCAATCACCGCGCCGGTTACCTCGCCCATCGCCTCGGAAGCGGCCTTGTGGGCGTCGCGCTGGCCTTCCTGAATATGGCGTTCGATATTCTCGATCACAACGATGGCGTCATCCACCACGAGTCCCGTCGCCAGAGTGATGCCGAACAGCGTCAGGGTGTTGATGGAAAATCCGAGCAGTTTGACGAAAGCGAACGTGCCGATCAGTGAAACCGGAATGGTGACGGCCGGAATCAGCGTGCTCCGCCAGTCCTCCAGAAAAACAAAGATGACCAGAATAACCAGTACGATCGCAGTGCCCAACGTGCTGAGCACGTCGCGTATGGATTCACCCACCGCGTCGGTGGTGTCAAATGCGAGTTTGTAGTGCATTCCTGGGGGGAAGTTTTTCGCGAGGCGGTCGAGTTCGGCGATCGCCCGCCGGTCCACATCGAGTGCGTTGGCCGTGGAAAGCTGCGTAACGCCCACGCCGACGGCGTCCTGCCCGTTGAATTGCAGGTCGTTGCTGTAGTCTTCCGCGCCCAACTCGGCCCGCCCCACATCCTTCAACCGGACTAGTGTTCCGTCGGCGTTGGTCTTGAGAATGATGTTGTCAAATTGACTGGCTTCGCTGAGGCGTCCAACGGCGCGCACGCTGATCTGGTACTGCTGTCCTTCTTTGGCAGGCTGCTGACCCACCTGTCCGGCGGCTACTTCCACATTTTGCTCCGACAGTGCGTTCACCGCGTCTGGGGCCGTTAGTCCGCGTCCCGCCATGCGCACGGGATCAAGCCACAGCCGCATGGAATATTTGCGCTCGCCGAAGATGTTCACGTCCGCCACGCCCGGAATGCGCTTGAGCGAGTCCCTGACGAAGATGTCAAGGTAGTTGCTCATGAAAAGCGTGGAGTAGCGGTTGTTGTCGGCCGTGACGGCGGCGCCGAACACAAAATTTTGCGAACTCTTCGCGGTAGTGATTCCCACCGCTTTTACTGAAGCGGGCAGACGCCCCTGCGCTGTGTTGACGCGGTTCTGGATGTCGACTGTGGCGAGGTCTGGGTTGCGGTCCAGGTCAAATGTGGCAGTGATGCTGCTCGACCCATCGTTGCCGCTGGTGGAGGTCATATATTTCATTCCCTCCGCGCCGTTGATCTGCTGCTCGAGGGGAATGGTGACGGCGCTTTCCACCGTCTGAGCGCTGGCCCCGATGTAGGCACTGAAAACGCTTACCTGTGGCGGCGCGAGGTTGGGAAACTGTGAGATGGGCAGCGTGGGAATGACAGCTGCGCCCGCCAAAATAATCAGCAACGCGCAGACGGTCGCAAACACCGGACGTCGTATAAAGAAGTCAACGAACATAGAAAATCGGCCTTCGGGCTCCAGCTTTCGGGCTTCGCGGAACGCCGGTCAGCTGGCAGTTAACAATCAGCGGTCGACGCTTTCGCCTTGGCCGCGCCGACTACCGCTCGCAGCAAGTGCCAACTGCTAATAATTGCTTCTTATTTGCAACACGAAGCCGGGAGCCCGGAAGCCGGACGCCGAATCTCATCCTTGCGGACTTACCGGTGCTCCATCCAGCAGGAACTGGGTTCCGGAGACGATCACTTTGTCGCCGGGTTTGATGCCGTCCAGAACCTCGTAATCATTTCCCACCGTCTGCCCGATTTTGAGCGGCTTCTGCCGCGCCACGTATCCGCCATTTTGCGGTTCCGCAACGAAGGCAAAGTATTGTCCCGCCAGCCGCGATACAGCGAGCATGGGAACCTCAGGATTGTGATGCCTGCCCCAAACGATTCGTGCCCGAATGAATTGCGATTGACGTAGTGCGTCATTGCTGTTGGCGATACGTGCCTTCACCAGCACCGTCTGCGTCGCGCTGTCCACCTGCGGCGAGATAAAGCTCACCCGGCTGTCGGCCAGCGCTTTATCGTTGCTGTCCAGTACCTGCACGGGCAGATTCATTTTGAGTTGCGAAGAACGTTCGATGGGTACATACACGTAGACTTCCAGGCTGCCGGGTTTATCCACCGTTGTAAGTTGAGTGGCGCTCGTGATCCGGTCGCCAACGCGAACCGGAATATCCCCAACCATTCCACTCCACGGCGCCACCACCATGTAATAGTGCAGTTGCACCTGCTGTTCGCTCACCTGCGCATCCAGCGAATCCATCTGCGCATGCGCCGCATCGAGCGCGGACTTCGCCTGGTCGAGATCCTGCTTGCTCACGACACCCGCCGCATAGAGTCCCTGGGCACGATCATACTGCTGCTTCGCCAAACTTAGAGTCGCCTGCTGGGCTGCTCTGGAACTTTCCTGGCTCTTGACCGTGGCCTGCTGTTTGAGGGGATCGATCTCCATCAAAACCGCACCCGCCTGCACCGACTCTCCCGAATGGACGAGAATATTTATGACCTGCCCATCCACCTGCGGCATGATCACGGCGGAGTCGCGCGACTTCAGGGTGGCAACATACTCCGTGGCATCGTCGATCGGAGTTGCGCGCGCCTCTTGCACTTTTACCGGCATCGCTTGAGGGCCGTTGGCATGAGCGCTCTGCGCGGAGTTGCCGGAGCACGCCACGCTCGCTCCGCTTACGGCAAGCACAGTGATGACCAGGCTGTGGGACAGACACTTCTTGGGTCGAAGCAACATAGAGGAATGTGAATTTCGATTGAACTGTTGATTCTAATACTTTACAAGGATTCTCAGGACCTTGTAGCCCTCTGGGTTAGACGAGGGCGCGGGCGGAACGTCATCGCGACGTTGAAGATCCCCGGCGAGCGATCCGGTCGCAAATTAATCGAAGCGGGCCCATTCTGCTACATTGTTGGCCTATGGAGCAGAATTCCTTTCAGCCCACCCGCAGCTTTGCCAGCGACAATAATGCCGGCGTGCATCCGGAAATTCTCGCAGCCATTGCGCGCGCCAACCAGGGCCACGTGGTGGCCTATGGAGCAGATCCCTACACCCGCTCGGCAATTCAAAAATTCGAGGAACATTTCGGCAACGACATCGCCGTCTTTTTCACCTTCAATGGCACGGGCGCGAATGTGCTCAGCCTGCAGGCTCTCACCCGTTCTTTTCAGTCGGTGCTGTGCAGCGACTATGCTCACATCTACACCGACGAATGCGGGGCGCCCGAGAAGCATACCGGTTGCAAGCTGATCCCACTGCCGCAGCAGGACGGCAAGATTACGCTGGACTCCGTGCGGCATGCCTACCACGGCATCGGCGATGAACACCACTCCCAGCCTCGAGTCATCTCGATTACTCAATCCACGGAGATGGGCACCGTCTATCGCCCGGAAGAAATCCAGGAGTTGGCGCAGTTTGCGCACGACCACGGCATGTTTCTTCACATGGACGGCGCCCGCATCGCCAACGCCGCGGCCTCTCTCGGCCAATCGCTCCGCCAGGCTACCCGTGATCTGGGAGTCGACGTGCTCTCTTTCGGAGGTACCAAAAACGGAATCATGGGGGGCGAAGCTGTTGTATTCTTCCCGCCCAACCTCGGCGAGAACTTTCTCTATCTCCGTAAGCAGAGCATGCAACTGGCTTCGAAGATGCGATTCATCGCCGCACAGTTCGAGGCCCTGCTCACCCATGATCTTTGGTATCGCAGCGCCGAACATGCCAACCGCATGGCTGGTTTGCTGGAAAAGGAAGTCAGTCAGATTCCAGGAGTAAAAGTCGTGTGGAAAGTGGAAGCGAACGGCGTCTTCGTCCAGATTCCTCGCTGCTCCATCGAAAAGATCAAACAGCATTACTTTTTCTATACGTGGATCGAGGAGGAATCGATCGTGCGCTGGATGTGCTCTTTCGATACCACAGAAGAAGATATCCGCACGTTTGCAGGCGTGGTGGCTGAGGCCGTGAAGGGCTGACTGGCGGCCTCTCCCCCACTTTTTGGCTATTGCTTTTTACCCCGCTTTTGACTAAATTAGTCCATCCTTCCCCGTAGTACGCGTGTTTGCGTTTTGACCGCTAGTCCCAGGAGAAAAAATGAATCGGACGTGGTTCAGCATTGCCGCCCTTTTGGGCGTCGCGATTTCGACCCTCACTGTTTCCAGCTGCGGGGATCCTCAAGAGTTGCAGTCCATCACCATTCAGCCTGGAACGGAAACCATCGGAAGCACGACGACCCCCCTAGCCGCGGATGCCGGGGCCCAGGTGCAGCTGAGAGCGTTGGGTAGTTATCTGCACCCACCGGTGACCAAAGATATTACGAATCAGGTTACCTGGGCCTCGAATACGCCCCAGATGTTTACCGTCAATTCGACAGGCTTGTTGACTGCCACCGGCGCTAGCTGTGGAGGTACTCTGGTTTCGGCGACGGTGACGACCAACAGCGATGGGTCAGGTCTATCCTCGTCTGGGGCCGTAGTGACTGGCTATATGACGGCAAACGTGACTTGCTTCAGTGGTACGGGACCGACCGTCACGGTGGATTTCGCTGGCACCGGCACTGGAACCATATCCAGTTCTCCCTCTGGCCTCGGCTGTGCCTCAAGCGCCACGGCGTGCACGGGTAGCTTTCCGACCGGTACGGCCCTCACGCTGACTGCGGTGGCAACGAGTGGAACGTTTGGAGGATGGTCGGGGTGCGACGAAAGCAATGGAACGGTTTGCGTCATCAATGACCTGACCAGCAATGTCACGCTTACGGCCACTTTCAACTAGGCGGAGCATTCGGCAGCAAGAATGAGCAGAAGGGAACGGCGCGGCGGGGTTAGAGCTCATTTAGCAGCTTTCCCAGCGTGGCTTTGTGCTTAGCCGGTTCTTTCTTTTTGTGAGGCACCACTTTAGCCGGAGGGGGCGCACCCAGCCGCTCCCGGGCTAGTTCTTTCACCATTTGCACCGCTGCCAACCGTTTTACTTTCTTCTTGCGCGCCATCTTCTGCCAGACCCCGACTTCCATGTTGCCATAGCTTTGTCTGCCGCAAAACTGCAATAATGATTCTTCGCGGTTGGATCGCAGGCCGGCGGTTGAAGAAGCTGTGTTTGGCCAGAGGTCAGCGACTAGCGAATGACGAGCCTGTGATGGAAGAGCGAGATTTTTTTGACGAGCGCACCGAGAAAAAACTGGCAACCTTGAACTGTCCCCACTGCCACCAACCCGCGGAATACGAGGTTACCTGGGTGGTGCGCACCAAGAAGCGTCAGCTTGCTGGCCGCGCCGACGAACGGGACCGCGCCCGCTTCGCCAAAGCCCGCTCCTACATGCTGCGCAAAGATGACCTGATGGGCTGCAAGAATATGCGTTGCCGGAAGCGCTTCGAGATTTCCGGTGTCCAGTCCGTGGTGTTCACCGACTAGTCGACGTTAAGGCGTGAATCCCCGGGAGCCCCTCGAATCCCGCTCGTTCTGCTTCGGCTTCGGCAAAACTCGACATCGCCTGTTCCCGGCCGGCAGAAATCCCGGCATGCCGGTATTCCGCCAGGAACCGCTCGACTCTTGCCCGTGCACGATCCGGAATTCCAGATGTCGAGTCGCGCGCCAGTCAAGCGATCGATTATAGAAGGTGGGAAGTGCTGTTCTTTGCGGAACCGCGCCCGTGTTTCTTTCAGCTTCAAGAAGTCTCCTTGCATTCCAGTCTGAGCGAACGCCGCCAATGCCACGGTCTCGGTGCGCGGTTCAATCCCTTCGATCAAGCGTTCGGCCGACGCGATCGCTTCCCCGTCAATTACCAGCTTCTCGATGCTGTGACACGCCCGGAAGTCGAGCATCCCTGCGGCGGAAATCATATTGATCCCCGCCAGTGCTCCCAGCACCGTCGAAATGCCGCTTTCCATTTCCACTTGCACGTCCATCACTCTGCCATCGCCTGCGACCCGGTGAGCGTGCGTGGGCAGTCCAATATATTTTCCAACCTGCGCACCGACCACATCCAGCAAGGCAGTTTCAATCGCGCCCCTGGGAGTCTTTCCCGTGCGCACCTCGAAAATCGCCGGGGCCGCTCCCCAGACGACGGGCGCACCGGGCGGCGCAAGTTGATGAATCACGATTCCGCTGATGCCCTCCGCCGCCTGCTGCACCACGGATCCCACCCAGGTGACGGGGGCAGTTGCGCCCGCCAGCGGCATGCTGACGATCTCCGCCGGAACTCCCGCTCGCGCCCGATCGACGAGGTTTTGCGAAGCAAACTCTGACCAGTTCAGCGGCGGGGACGGACAGACATCGAAAATAGCCCGTGGCTTGCTCCGCGGCGCTTCGCGTCTTCCACTCTCAATGGCCAGCAATGCAAGCCGAGTATGCAAGCTCGAAGGGAGAATGCACCGGTGACCAGCGGCTTTTCCGAATGCCACAAAACCAGCGAACCGCCGGTCCCAACCCCCGATCTGCGGCGGCACGTCATTGCATGCCATCGCCGTGGATTGCGCGGCAAATTGCGGCAGCATTTCCGCGACCTCAACCATCTTCACTAAGTCCGCGGCCAGCGCCGGACGCGCTTGCTGCGTTTCCGGGTCCAGAATGTTAAGGCACGACGAGCCGGGATCGAAATGAACGTGATCTCCTCCGGGATGCATCGCAGGCCGTCCTTGCCGGTCGTAGAGGTAAAAACTGCGCGGGACGGTTTCCAGCGATCGCCGAGCCAGTGCCTCCGGAATATGAGCCACTCCGTCTGTCACTCGAACATCCGCCTCTGCGCAGCAACTCGACCACGTATGGAGCCACGCGCACCCCGGGTTCCTCGATCAACTGAAACGCCTCTCCCAGAATTCGCACGCTCAGCGATTTGTCGAGCAACTCGAATTTTGGCCTCATGTGCCGGCTCCGGAATTGCTTCTGCTTTCTCTCCATCAGGCTGCGTGCCAGCGTCACGGCGCTCATCGCGTCTTTCGCGTAGCCATCCGCGCCAATCTCCTCGGCCCACTTCCGGGTCACGGGCGCGCCCCCCACCATCACTTTGACTTGTGAACGAAGTCCCGCTTTGACCAGCGCCTCGATCACGCTTCTTTGATTGCGCATCGTTGTCGCGAGTAATGTCGACACCCCGACGATCTCCGCCTTCAGGTCGCGCGTCTTGGCCGCAAACTTTTCTCCCGCAACATCCACTCCGAGAGCATGCACTCGGAAGCCATCCGCGGAAAGCAAAGTTCCCACCAGAATCTTCCCAATCTCGTGGATATCCCCCTCCGTCGTCCCCAGCACAACAGTGCCGGCCATCGGCCGTTCGATTCCAAGTTTTTCAATTCTGGATCCAGCACCGCCATCGCCGCCCGCATCGCCTCGGCGGAGGCCATCATGTCCGGCAAACGCATCTTGCCCTGGGCGAATTGGTCGCCCACGGCCTGGATTCCCGGCACGTAGTCGTTCTGCATGGCATCGAGCGGCGCAAGGCCAGCCGCCAACGCCCGCCGCGCTAAGTCGCAAGCGGTGTCGGGTGCGCCGTCGAGGATGCTTTGCCGCATCGCGGAAAAAGTGTCGTCGGCATGAAATCCCCTCGGCCATGCTCACCTACCGGACCACAGTCGTCTGTGGCTTCGATCCCATCCCGGCGACACAAAGCCAACATTTTACCCGCCCCGTCATCTATACTGATAGGTTTCCTTGTTGCTTCCGGAAGCTACCGGAAGTCAGGAGTGAGATTTGAAAATTTTAGTGTGCATGAAACAGGTGCCGCAGAAAGATGCGCCGCTCAAGCTCAATGAAAGCGGTGCGTGGATCCGCGAGGATGTCTCGTATGAAGTGAACGAGCCCGACGCCTACGCTCTGGAAGAGGCCCTGCGCCAAAAAGAAAAACATACTGGGGAAGTCGTGGTGATTACTTCTGGCCCGGCGCGTTCCCAGCAGGTGCTGCGGGAGGCTTTGGCCAAGGGCGCCGATCGCGCCATCCACCTGGAAGACCATGCCTTCGTAGGACTCGACGCGTTTAACACTGCGAAAGCGTTCGCTGCGGCCATCAAAGACGAGAAATTCGATCTTATCTTTACCGGTCTGCAGTCCGATGACTACGGCTATGCACAGACTGGCGTCATTTTGGCAGAGTTGCTGGGCTGGCCGCACGCCACCATCATCATGCAGATTGAAAAGAATGACGCCGGCATTCGCGTGAAACGTGAACTCGAAGCGGGATTCTTCCAGTTCGTCGACCTGCCTCTGCCGGCGGTGCTGACGATTCAGTCGGGCATTAATAAGCTGCGTTATGCCACCCTGATCGGCATCAAGCAGGCGAAAAATAAACCGTTGCGCAAAGTGTCGCTGGCGGATGTGCAATCCGCGATTAGCGAGAATATGCAAAAGATCGAACGCCTGTACGTTCCCGAGAAAACGAAAAAAACTGAGCACCTCGAAGGATCGCCCGGCGAGATTGCGAAAAAGCTGGTCGACAAGCTGCGCAACGAACTGCGCGTGTTGTAGATATTTTTGTGAGGACAGCCGCCCAAGCCTGCCCTGAGCGAGTCGAAGGGGCTGTCCGCCGAGCGAAGCTCGGCTCGTCTTGCTGAGAACCGAGAACTGACTTTATGTCCGATACCATCTTAGTAGTCGTCGAACAACGCGAAGGAAAACTAAACCGCGTCTCCTGGGAGACCATCACCGCCGGCCAGGCAATCGCCGCAGCTACGGGCTGGGGTTTGGAAGCGGCGGTGGCTGGAGCGAGTGCCTCCGCGATCGCTGCGGAAGTGGCCGCCAAGAAGTTGCAGAAGGTGTATGCCGTCGCTTCGCCAAGGCTAGAGCCTTACACTCCCGATGCCTTTGCCGTGGCACTGCAACAACTGCTAACCGCAAAGCGACCGAAGCTCGTGTTGATGCCGCACACCTATCAGGTGCGCGACTTCGTTCCCAAGTTGGCAACGGCGATGGGGCGCACCGTAATCAGCGATTGCATCGGTTTCAAGTTCGAAAATGCCAAGCTCGTTTTCACCCGCCAGATGTTTCAGGGCAAATTCGCAGCCGATGTCACCTTCCATAGCGACGCCCCGTGGTTTGCAACCTTTCAGAACGGAGCGTTCCGCGGAGACCAGGCCGAAGCAGGTGCGAGCGCGGCACTGATCGAAACGGTCAAGGTCGAGATTGCGGATGGCGTCATCCGCAACAAGGCGCAGGAAGTTTTCAAGGAAGCGAAACAGGCCGTGGATCTCACGCAGGCCGAGATTATTGTCTCGGTCGGGCGTGGGATTAAAGAGCAAAAGAATATCGAGATTGCCAAACAGCTCGCCGACGCCCTCGGCGGAGATCTTGCGGCTTCGCGTCCCATCTGCGATTCTGGTTGGCTACCGATGGATCGCCAGATCGGATCCTCGGGCCAGACGGTTGCGCCCAAGCTTTACCTTGCCCTTGGCATCAGCGGCGCGATTCAGCACATCGTCGGGATGAAAGGATCGCGCACGATTATCGCTGTCAACAAAGATTCCGAAGCTCCGATTTTTGAAATTGCTGATTACGCGATTGTTGGAAATCTATTCGACATCGTTCCGCCACTGATCGAAGAAGTGAAGAAGGCAAAAGCCGGAGGATAGATAGATCGGCTACGGATTTCGACGGCTCAAGGACTTGACCTTAACCAGTTGGTGATCCGTGTAAATCCGTGACAAGCATTTTCTTATGCTGATTTTCCGCAAACCCCTGGAAGGCGTGGAACGCCCGCAAATGCCGGCGGACGTAGTTATCGTCGGTGGCGGACCCGCGGGCATGGCCTGCGCCCTGCGTCTGTCGCAGTTGATTGACCAGCACAATGCGGCGCATCCCGATTCGCAGCTCAGCAAGGAAAATACTTACGTCCTCGAAAAAGCGCGCGAGATTGGCCAGCATTGCCTGTCCGGCGCTTTGCTCGATCCGCGCTCCATGCGCGAACTGCTCCCCGGATTTGAAAACGAAGCCCCGCTCGACGCTGCAGTCACGAAAGAAGCGGTTTACTTTCTTACGAAGAAAAACAAGTTCAAACTTCCCATTACGCCGCCGCCACTGCGTGATCATGGCAACCATGTCATTTCGCTCAATCGCTTTGTGAAGTGGCTGGGCGGAAAGGTGGAAGAGACGGGCATCACCATCTTTACGGGATTTGCGGGATCCGAACTCTTGTTCGACGGTGACCGCGTCACTGGAGTCCGCACCGACGATAAGGGCGTGGATAAAGAAGGCCATCAGAAATCCAACTTTGAGCCGGGGTACGACTTGCAAGCCAAAATTACGATCCTAGCGGAAGGACCGCGTGGATCCTTAACGAAACAGCTTGTCTCGAAATTGGATCTAGCTCGCGACGCCAATCCGCAAACCTACGGCATCGGGGTGAAAGAACTTTGGGAAGTTCCTGCGGGACGCATCGCGCCCGGCGAAGTGATCTACACGCTGGGCTGGCCGCTGACGCCGAAAGAGTATGGCGGCGCCTGGATTTATGGCGGTAAAGACAACGTCGTCTCGCTCGGCTTCGTCACCGGTCTTGACTACCCCGATCCGCGCCTCGATCCGCAACACGTATTGCAGGATTTCAAACAGCATCCGCTGGTCGCGAAATTGCTCGAGGGCGGCAAGATGATCCGCTACGGGGCGAAGTCGATGCCTTATGGCGGCTGGTGGGCGATTCCGCCGGTGGCGGGCAATGGATGGATGATGGTGGGGGACTCCGCCGGGTTCCTGAACTCGGCGCGGCTGAAGGGAATCCATCTCGCGATCAAGAGCGGCATGCTCGCTGCCGAAACTGCCTTCGAAGCACTGAAGAAAGAGGATTCGTCAGCTGCGGCGTTGGGCGAGTATCGGAAGAAAGTCGACTCCAGCTGGATCAAAGACGAACTGTGGAAGGTTCGCAACATGCACCAGGGCTTTGCGCAAGGGCTTTACGCCGGGATGTTCCACACCGGCTTGCAGATGGTCACCGGCGGACGCGGCGTGCGCAATCGCTATCTCGCCAAAGCGGGACACGAGCACATGCGCAAGCTTGCCGAACTGCCCGCCGATGGAGGCGCTGAAGCGCACCTGCTCGGCCCCACCAAAGGCGACGGCAAACTTACGTTCGACAAACTCACGGACCTTTATCACTCCGGCACCAAGCATGAAGAAGACCAGCCCTCGCATCTGGTCATTCACGATACAAACATCTGCAACACGCGATGCGCGAAAGAATTCGGTAGCCCCTGCCAGAACTTCTGTCCGGCCAATGTGTATGAAATGGTGGATGACGCGTCGCAGCCGAATGGCAAACGCATCAGTTTGAATCCTTCGAACTGCGTTCATTGCAAAACCTGCGATATCGCCGACCCATATCAGATCATTACCTGGGTGCCCCCGGAAGGCGGCGGCGGGCCCAATTACGATGGGATGTGAGCTGCCGAACAACTGCTTTGCCGCGGATTTTCACGGATTCGACCGACCACGCGCAAATCCCAATGAAAGTCAGACCCTTGGGCTTTTCGACTAAATAAATCTGTCATGCGAGTGGTGGCGATTAAATTTTCCAACGCACTCGAGGCGAGCTATTCTGTCGCCTGGAGAAATCATGCACTCCAGAAAGTTTTCCAAGGTTCGACAATTCGCCGCCGTCCTGCTGCTTACACTCTCCGCCTTTGGCCAGCAGTCGGCACCGGCACCGCAGATTCCATCCAGCGGCTTTGCCGACCTCGACCAATACCGGGCCTCTCGCATCGCGATCTTCACCGATGACTTCGGACAGTTGGTGCGCTACCGGGAGGCGAATGCCGCGTTGCCTCCAGCCGGAGCGGATCGCGTTGTCTTTTTCGGCGACTCGATCACTGATCGGTGGCATCTCGGCGAATCGTTTCCCGGAAAGGCCTACGTCAATCGGGGTATTGGAGGGCAGACCACGCCGCAGATGCTCATCCGTTTCCGTCAGGACGTGATCGATCTTCATCCGAAAGTCGTTATCATTCTTGCGGGCACGAATGATATTGCGGGCAATACCGGACCGATGCGGCTCGAGGACATTGAAGCCAACTACTCCTCCATGGCTGAGTTAGCACGCGCTCACGAGATTAAACTGATCTACTCGTCGGTTTTGCCAGTCCATCACTACACGCCGAAGTCTCAGGACCTTTTTGCCCAGCGGTCGCCACAAAAAATCCTGGAATTGAATCGCTGGCTGAAGAATTACTGCGCGCCTGAGTCAACGAGCGGCCTCTCGAACAACTGCGCCTATCTCGATTATTTCTCCGCCATGGCCGACGACAAGGGAGAGATGAAGAAGGATCTGGCTGACGACGGACTGCATCCCAACGCTGCCGGATACAAGATCATGGCGCCACTGGCAGAGGCCGCGATCGAAAAGGCGCTGGGCGCGGCGAAACCCTGAAATCCTTTTCTATCGCCCAAGCTCTATAATGAGACGAGTTTCCGACCGCCTCGGCCTTCGGGAATACCCAGGCTGCGGCGGCGAGGTGGGTAGCGCCGGCATCTCGCCTGCTGGAGGGCGTCTCGCCCTCGGCGCGGCGGCGAGAATGCTTCCACGCGAGACGGCGGCGCTACTGCCGAGGGTGCTGGTGGAAGCGCCGGCGCCTCCCGTGCTTCGCAAGGAGCGCATTGGAAAGGAATCGGCCGCCGGGATGTTCCCGCCTGTCTGTCTCCTTTCTTCGAAGCCGTTCATCGTAGGCCGTTCGTCGTTCGCCCTTTGTGGACGTCCAACGACCAACGTCCAACGACCAAAGATAAACGACCAACGACCATGGTGTTAACCGACAAATTCGGACGCTCCATTACCGACCTGCGCATCTCGATCACGGATCGCTGCAACTACAAGTGTGTGTACTGCCGCACGGGCAATGAAGGGGCGCTTTACGGCGACCTGCCTTTTGCCGACTATTTGCGGATGGCGCGCGTGCTGGTCGGGATGGGAGTCACCAAAGTTCGTTTGACCGGCGGGGAGCCTTTGCTGCGCAAACGGATTGTGGACTTCGTCCGCGAGTTGAGCCAACTTCGCACGCCCAGCGCCAGCAATGGCGGAGACCCGATCGACATTGCGCTTACCACCAACGGCCACCTTCTCGCCGAACTTGCGCAGCCGCTAAAGGATGCCGGAATGACCCGGGTGACGGTGTCGATGGACGCAGTCGATCCCGATCGCTTTGCGCGAATCACCAGAGTGCCCAATGGATATGACCACGTACTCGCGGGAATTCGCGCCGCGCGGCGAGCTGGACTATGGCCGCTGAAGGTGAATTGTGTGCTGATGCGCGGCTTCAATGAAGATCAGATTATTCCCTTCGGGATGTTCGCCCGTGAAGAAGGCGTGACTGTGCGCTTTATCGAGTTCATGCCGCTGGAGGAAGGCCGCACCTGGTCACCGGATACGGTGGTAACTCTCGAAGAGATTCTGACTCGCATGCGGGAGTACCGCCCGCTGGTGGAGATCCCGCACGCGCGTTCGGAAACTGCCCGGCGCTATCGCTTCGATGACGGCGTCGGCGAGATCGGCATCATCGCGCCGGTGTCGCATCCTTTCTGCGGACACTGCAGCCGCATCCGCATTACCAGCGACGGCAAAATCCGTACGTGCCTTTTTTCGGTATGGGACCACGACCTGCACGCGCAGATGCGGCGTGGCGCTTCCGATGATGAATTGGCCGATTTCATCCGCGGAGTCATGCAGAAAAAAGAAGAACGCCACCACATTGGAGAGGCAGACTTCGTGCCCGCGTCGAGAACGATGGTGCACATCGGGGGCTAGCAGCGATCAGGCGGTTGAGAAGCACCGGGAAAGGACACGACTTCCGTGCCGATCGGGCCGCCGAAATCAGCCCTTTTCGCCGCAGAGGTACGTCCCCTTTAAGATCAACACATGAACCGGCTCTGGCTCGTGGCAGCATTGACTTTCTCATGCCCGACGTTGTCGGCGCAGAGCGCCGCCTACCTCGGTTTTGACCGCAACACCTATCCCGGCGACGCCATCCTGAAAACTCTGCACCAGACTTTTTCCTACGCCGGGTACTGGCTCAATAATCCGCCCGGCGAAAAGACGAACACCTGGAGTGGTCACCGCGCAGCGGTCGAATCCGCCGGCCTCGGATTTCTCGTGCTATTCAACGGCCGCCTCTACGCCGCACTGAAATCCATTTCCAAGGCAACCGAGCTCGGCAACTCCGATGCACAAGCCGCAACCACTGCCGCCCGCCACCAAGGTTTTCCCGCCCGGACCATCATCTTTGCATCCCGAATAAAGATGATGACAATATAGTGACTGCCGAAGACATTCGCCAGGGCGCCGCCGGAAGACAGATGGTTTACTGGGCGATCAATGACGCTTGCCCGCCCGCGCCCGGCTGTGCCTTTCCCGCTCGCCCGCCGCTTCCTTCCGACAGTGGCGTGGGCTTTGCGGAGGTCTGGCAGTACGCACAATCCCCGCAGCGCAGGGACGTCGCCGGCCGCTGCTCGAACTACCATGCCGATGGAGAATGTTATCCTCCCGGAATTCCGCCGGGGCAGCGCTTGCAGGTTGACGTGAATGCGGCTACGTCTCCTGATCCTTCGCAGGGCAGGTGAGAGATCACCTACCCGTTTCGCACCGATGTGGTCTTCGTTGCAATTAAATCCAACCCGCTGCTTTCCTGCATGCGCTAAAATAGGGTACATGTCAGACCGTACATTCACACTTGACGAAGCTCAGTCGCTGCTGCCAGTGCTGGAGTCTCTTTTGCGCACTGCGATCGGCGGCAAGACGCTGATGGAGGAGGTGGAGGGCGAGATGCAGGAGCTCGGCCACCGCATCTTTCTGAATGGTGGCACCCACGTCGATGTCGTCGCGATTGCGCGCCGGAAGGCTGAGCGCACCAAGGCCGAACAACGCGCCAAGGATGCGCTTGCCGAAATTGATTCCATCGGGGTGCAAGTCAAGGATATCGACATCGGACTGCTTGATTTTCCTTGCGAAGTCGAAGGCCAAACCGTTCTTCTGTGCTGGAAGATGGGGGAGAAATCGATCACCCACTGGCACGGTACCGACGAAGGATTTGCCGGCCGCAAGCTCATCGACGAACGCATCGCGCGTTCGAACAAAGCGAATTAGCAATTTGGATCTGCGGAAAGTTCACATTCCAAACAACTTCTCGCCTAGCAACATACTCCAACCTTCGGTGTTTAAGTAGAACAGCCACTCGTCGAGCCAAACTGCTGGATGCGGAAAGCTTCGCACCAGATTTTTTTGAGCAAAAATTCGCCCACTGGCGCTGCCGGTTTCCCCGGGCAAGCCCGATGGGCAAGAGGAAGACAAATGAGGCTTTACAGTGCAGTTCGAGTGCTCGGGTTCGGACTTATGCTGCTGCTCATTCCGGCAGCGCTTTCTTCCCCATCTTCCGCGCAGATCGCCATCGGGATCTCGGTGCGCGTGGGTCCGCCGGCGCTGCCGGTTTATGACCAGCCCATCTGCCCCGGAGAGGGGTATCTGTGGACTCCCGGTTATTGGGCCTGGAGCGATGATGACGGCTATTACTGGGTTCCCGGCACATGGGTGGAAGCGCCGGAACCGGGTCTGTTATGGACGCCCGGATACTGGGGTTGGAACGAAGGCGCCTACCTGTGGAATGCCGGCTATTGGGGGCCGCAGGTGGGATTCTATGGCGGGATTAATTATGGATTCGGCTATGGCAGTTCCGGATTCTACGGTGGCGAGTGGCGTAGCGGAGCTTTCTTCTACAACACTGCCGTCATGCACGTGAACACAACCGTCATCAGAAATGTCTACGTGAACCGCACCGTGATCGTGAACAACAATTCGCACGTGGCATTCAATGGAGGACAGGGCGGAGTGAGCGCGCGGCCAACCCCGCAAGAGGAAGCATACGCCCATGAGACGCATCATCCGCCGGTTGCGGCGCAAATGCAGCAGGAACACGCGGCGAGTCAGAATCGCGCCTTGTTTGCGTCTACCAATCATGGCCGTCCGGCAGTCGCGGCGACGGCGAAGCCCGGCGAATTCAGTGGACGCGGCGTCGTGACGGCGAGGGCCGCTGGAGGGGCCTATCACGCTCCAGCGATGTCGCCGAAGGAAGCGCGGGCATCCGTCCCGGCGGGAAATCGACCGGCGGAGAATCGACCGGCAGAAAATCGCCCTGCGCCTAATGGGGCGAAGGCGGCCAATCGTCCGTTTACTCCGCCCAACAAGAGCAATACGGCGGGCCGACCGGAAAGCGCAAGCAGGCCGGAGAGTGCGAATCGACCGGAGAGCAATACCCGGACGGCTCCGGCTCGAACGAACGAAAGCCACGCGGCGAAGCCTTCCACTGCGACGCCGAGTTCGCGTGCGGAAAAGTCGCCGGCCGAGAACGCTCGTCCGTCGAGTGAATCGCGGACTGAGAATAAGCCCAGCGCCGCGCCGAAGGCCCGCGCGAGTTCGCCGAGGGAGAGTTCGCCCAAGGAAAGCGCGCCGAAAGAAGCTAGCCACAGCGCTCCAAAACCCCAGAAACCGGCTGCGGCGCCCAAGCACGAAAGTGCCCCGCCGAAAGAAGAGCGCAAGTGATGGAGGCCGTTTCGGCGTACTCGATTGGCCAGTGCTGCTTTCAGCACTGGCCCTTTTACTTGCAAGCTTGTGGGACCGGGGCGTTCTTATGCCGAGAACGGCATTGGCCGAACTGGTTCCGTGCTCGCTCAGAAGTGCAATTCTGGCGGGGCCGGAATGCTGTTCTGCTACAATTTTTTACAACCGCAGTGACTGGGAAATCGTAACCTTTAGCTTAGACTCAGCTTGGGCTTAGAATTTAAGAGACGTCGCTCGCTGCGCCTTTCCTTACTGCGGCAGATGTGCGGGGCAGGCGATTAAAAAAGTTCGGGCAGGCGTGTACAAGGAGTCTGAAATAACTATGTCGTCCAACCAGCAGAAACTCCGCCTGGCGGGTGCTTTCGCCGCGCTCGCAACATTGACTCTTGCGGTAAGCTGTACCGGTTTTTTCGTCAATCCGACACTGACCACGCTCACGGTCGGACCCGCATCGCCGCTCATTGAGACGGGATCGACTGGAAACACCGTTCAGATGACAGCTTTCGGCACATACAATGACGGAAGTACGGGCAATCCTGCGGTGACGTGGAGCCTGACCCCCACGGGCATTGCCACGATAAGCACCAGCGGTCTTGTGACCTCAGTCGCCGAAGGCACGGCCACCGTCACCGCAACATCCACGCAAAATCCTTCGATTAGTGGGACTCAGTCCCTCACCGTTACGGTTGGTTGCATTACCTCGATCACAATAGCGCCGACGAGCGGCAGCATCACCGCCAATGCGCCTACGACCTCATTCACCGCGACGGCGGCTACTTGCAATGGTTCTCAAGATATAACCAGTGTTGCCACCTGGACCTCGAGCAACACGGCCATCGCCACGGTCTCCGGTGGTGTGGTCACGGCTACGGCTGGCAATACGACGAACTCGCCCATTACGATCACCGCGTCCGCTGGCGGCATTAACAGCGCCCCGGTCACCGTTACCGTCAGCGGCTTCTGATGGGCCTGGCCGATTTCTGGAATGCTATGAAATCAGATGCCCCATTTTCTCGCGGTTTTTGCGAGCGGTGGGGCTTCTGAGTTTCTTGCCAAGAGTAAGCGCACTGATTGCGCCACGACCACACGTACGTTGTCATTCTGCAGGGTGACTCGATGGTCGCGGTGGATGTGGCCCATGCCGTAGGTCACGTTAAATCCGTAAACCCCACTGGAGAGATCGTGCGCACTGCGCGCGCGATAGGGATCGGCTTCGGGGACTGATGGCACAGGCGAGAACCAGAAATTTTTGCTTGAAGCGTTTGGCTGTCGGCGGTACCTTCGTAATCTCCCCCTGAGAATCCTCTAGCGTTCTAATAGAAAGGCATTTTTGCAGGGGAAGCGCCATGATGAATCATTTGGGATTGTGCCTGTTGGTTCAGTTCTGTCTGGCCTTCGGCGTGGCGGGATTATTTTGGCCGGAGAAACTCATGCCGTTCTTCGAAATCTTGATGTTTCCGTGGACGGCAAGCTATCGCGGCATACGGGCCAACAGCATTGGCGCGATCGGATTGTCACTCCTGCTTTTTGTCCGCTTGCTCGCCGCCGTTCGCTGAATTCCTTCTCTACCCGCTGATCATAAGTGTTTACCGGCGGAATCCGTTCACTCGTCTGGGTGGTAACCTTGCGGTATGCCTCCCGATCGTGACACCACGATCCATTCTCCTAAGCCCCGGCGATCGTCTGCAGTAGTGGTTTTCGCACTCATCGTGGGACTGCTGGTTGGAGTACTAACGATCACAGCGATTGGATGGCTACAGTCGCGAAATTCGGGGCAAGGTTTCCTTAGCCAGGTATGGTCGGCGGTGAGGGGCAGGACGCTCAGCATCGATGTAGGCCAGCCCACCGTGGTGGATCACATTCAGCGGCTGCAGCGCCTAGAAACCGTGGTCTACACCATGGACAAGCTGGTAACCGGGGCGAAAGAAAATCCCGTGTTCCCGGATTTCCTGGCGGGAGACCGCCTCCTGATGATGGTGCATGGCGAGGTGGTGGCGGGGATTGATTTCTCGAATCTGAAGCCCGATGACGTTACGGCGAATGGAAAACAGATTCACCTGCATCTTCCCCAATCACAGGTGTTCCGTACTCGCCTCGACAGCGAGAAGACCAGGGTGTACTCGCGGCAGACCGGGCTGCTGGTACCCACGGACCCGAATTTGGAGACCCAAGTGCGCCAGGAGGGGGAACGTCAGCTGCAAGAGGCCGCGTTGGCCGATGGCATCTTGCGGTCGGCTCAGCAAAATGCGGCTGCGACAGTCACCAGTCTTTTGCAGGGCCTGGGATTTGAAAAGATCGAGATCGAATAGACGAACATGGATTACCGCTGGTTACGTTCGCGTCGTGCGATCGCGCCCTTGGCGTGATCCCGCGCACAGTCAACATTAACTCCCCATGACAGCATGATGGCTTGGCATTCCGCAACCTGCGAGCCCGTCTATCCGCCACAGTGGCTGGTCCCTCCAATTCGGCAGCGGCGCAGCGCGATCGGGAAGAAATCTGCGCGTCTCGTTTTGCCATGCGCCTCTCCTTGATGATTGGCGTGATGATGCTGGTAGGTAAGACGGGCGCGTATTTCATGACGGGTTCCACCGCCGTCCTCTCCGACTTCGCGGAATCTGTGGTTCACGTGGTCGCGGTTGCGTTCGCCGCCTTCAGCTTGAGACTCAGCACGAAACCTGCGGCACCCAACTTTCTCTACGGATACGAACGCATCACATTTTTCTCGGCGGGCTTCGAAGGCGCGATGATCGTATTGGCCGCGTTGTGGATCCTGGTGGCCACCATCGCGAAATGGATGGCGGGATTGAGGTTGGAACACTTGGGCTCAGGCACGCTGCTTTTGCTCGCTGCTGGTTTCCTGAATGCCGGACTCGGCTGGTACTTGCTTCGGGTGGGAAAGCGCAGCCACTCCCTCATTCTCGAAGCCGACGGCAAGCACGTGCTCACCGACAGCCTTACCAGCTTTGGTGTGGTGGCCGGTCTTGGATTGGTGATGCTCACGGGATGGAAGCCCTTTGACCCGCTGATCGCGATAGCCGTTGCCGCAAACATTCTTTGCTCGGGTGGACGTTTAGCGTGGCGCTCAGCAGTGGGCCTGCTGGATTATTCCGATCCCGAAGCGGGGAAGCAGATTCGCGAAAAGCTGGACGCGATTTGCACCGATCTTGGAGTGCACTATCACGGCGTGCGCTTCCGGACTACCGGCTACCGGCAAATCATCGAAGTTCACTTGCTATTTCCGCACGCGACCGAGGTCGGGGAAGCGCATCGCATTGCCACCGCCCTCGAAGAGCGCCTTCCCGTCGAACTGGGCCGTCCCGCCGAGGTGATCACGCACCTGGAATCGCTCGAAGATCACGAAGCTGTCCATTCCAAGGAACACTACACAGGGCGGCCAGAGTAGCAGAATTTTGATCGTTGATCTGTGATGATGAGCGCCCCCGGAACCCACCCTCTTAACCTTCGTCAATCGGAATCAACCATCAACCATCAGCAATTTCTTGGTCGTCCCTAGTCCTTCATCATGGCGTCGATCAGGGCGTAAAGTTGGCTGCGGTCGACCACTTCGACAAAGGGTTTCCCCGAGCGTTTGTTGCTCACCACATAGAGAGTGGGCGTGTGCTGCAGGTTGATTGCCTTCCCCAATTCCTTATCGGCGTTTACCAGCGCTGCGAGTTTGCCATCGGGATCGACCACGAAGGGCAGGTCCACTTTGTGCTCGGTCGCGAACTTTTCCGCAAAGCCGCGCAGGTTCTGAGGAGTGACCTCCAGTTGGTTGGAAAAAATATAATCCCGAAATTCGTTCCCCAAGGCCTTCGAATGAGTGTCGAAATAGCGCGCAATGACTGCCGCGTCGTATGACCATGTATGAAACGGGAGCGGAAAGTCGTGGCGCACTACGGGGATTTTGTAAGTCCGGGCGGCTTCTTCCACCAGCGGAGCGGCACGGCGGCAATCGGGACACTGCAGGTCTTCGAACAGCACGATCGCCACCTGGGCGCCTTTGGGCGGGCGCAAAGCGGGATTCACCGGTTGCTGCGCCGAAGTGCAAGTAGAGATAGCGACCACGGACGCCGCAAGCAGCAACCCCATGGCCAACACATTTCTGGATACATTTTTCATAGTTCGTTTATTTACGAAGAAGTTCGCGTATTCATGAAATTGGGAAGTATCGGAGCCTCCCGACTACCGATCGTTCCACCCCTGGTCCTACGCCTACCTTTATGGTAACTGAATCGGGGATGCGCCGTTAGGATCGAATCGGGAGGGTTTTTGAGAGAGGTGCACTCTGCGTAAACCTTGGATGGAAGAAGATCCAGCGGCAACGCGCTATAGTGAAAGTGCGTCTGGCTGAACCACCCGTCGTGGAGATTGTGAAACCTTTCCGCTTGTTGAACTCCTGCCGGCTCATCGTCACGCTTGGACTCACGGGCCTCCTGCTGCTGGGCATTTCCGGCTGCAATCGCCACCGGCGCCGGGTGCTTGAGGTGAACTACGTGTCGGCGGTGCAGGCCACCCTGCGCGATCAGGTGGCTACCATTTACAACCGTGTGGGAACGGTGAAGAACGGCGACCGCGTAGAGGTGCTGGAGCATGAGAAGCGCTTTTCTCGTGTGCGAACCGCGAGCGGTGTCGAGGGATGGATCGAGCAGCGCTACCTCGTGGATCAGCAAGTTTTCGACGGGCTGCAGAAGTTGACCAAAGAGAACCTGAACGATCCGGTGCAAGCACCCGGTGTGCTGCGCAATGACACAAACTTGCACTTAACCCCCGGCCGGGAGACAGAGCATCTTTATCAGCTCCTGGCGGGAGCGAAAGTTTCCGTACTCAAACGCGGAACGGCGGAGAAGCAAGCGGGAACAGTCGTGCAACCGAAAGCGGGCGGGAAAGCGCCTGCTCCGGCACTGGAAGACTGGTGGCTGGTGCGCGACGCGGAGAACCGTGTGGGCTGGGTGCTGGGCCGCATGGTGGACATCGACGTTCCCCTCGATGTGGCGCAGTATGCGGAAGGGCAGCGTTTTGTGGCCTTCTTTGTTTTGAACCAGGTTGTCGATCCCCACAAAGAGGGCGCAGACAAGAATGTTTCGCAGTATCTGTGTGCCATCACCGAACCGCATGATGGCCTGCCCTACGACTACGATCAGATCCGCGTTTTCACCTGGAACCTGAGAAAGCATCGCTATGAAACGGCCTACCGTGAGCACGGACTCAATGGCTTTCTTCCGATCACTCTAAGTACCGAGAACTTCGACAAGGAAGGCAGGTTGCCGGTTTTCATCCTGCAGGGGAAAGACGATAGCGGCAACGTCAGCGAACGCAAATACAAGATCAACACGCCGATGGTGCGCCGAGTGCTTGCGCCCGGCGAGCAGAAGGAAACGCCGAGGCCGGCGGCGAAGGCGAAGAGCAAGCGGCGGCGGCACTAGCTGCTGTGGCTAGCAATAAAAGTCCGCGATGCTGGCCACGACCCAGCGCTGCTCATCTTCTGTAAGCTCGGGGAACATGGGCAGCGCCAGGACCTCTCTTGCCGCGCGCTCCGATTCAGGGAAATCGCCTTCACGGTAACCGAGATAAACGAAACAGGGCTGCAAGTGCAGCGGAATGGGATAGTAAATCTCTGTCGCGATCTTGCGTGCCGCTAGAAATTCCCGCAGCTCGTCGCGCCGGTAGGCACGAACCACGTACTGATGAAAAACATGGTGCGCGGTTTTTGCTGTGTGCGGCAATCGAACTGGCGCCGAACTCTCAACCGAGTTTTCGTCTGACCTTAATCCGGCATCGGCAAACAATTGATCGTAGCGCGCGGCGCGCTGGCGGCGACCGTCATTCCATTCTTCAACATATTGCAGCTTCACACGCAAGATGGCCGCCTGGATGGCGTCGAGACGGCTGTTCCATCCGAACTCCTCGTGAACGTAGCGGCGCGAGCTGCCATGATTGCGTAGACGGCGCAGGTGCGCCGCCATCTCCGGACTATGGGTGGTGACCAATCCGGCCTCTCCGTAGGCGCTGAGGTTTTTGGTTGGATAGAAACTGAACGCCGCCGAGACGCCCATCGATCCTGCTCGTTGCTCGCCCCAGCGCGCACCGATCGCCTGCGCGGCGTCCTCGATAACCGACAGATGAAATTCTCTTGCGACCTGCAGCAAGCGATTCATGTCAGCGCACTGGCCATACAAATGGACCGGAACTAGAGCGCCCAGTTTGTCGTGTGGACTGCTTCGCAGAAAAGTTTTGACCTGAGCGGGATCAAGATTGAAGGTCAGCGGGTCGATATCGGCAAACACGGGACGCGCGCCTGCGCGCACGATGGCGCTGGCGGAGGCAAAAAAGCTGAACGGCGTTGTCAAAACCTGATCGCCAGGGAGTACTCCAGCGGCCGCTAGAGCCAGCCACAGCGCGTCTGTTCCCGAGGCGCAACCGACGGCATCGCGCGCGCCACAGAAGGCCGCCACTTCGCGCTCCAGGCCTTCAACTTCCGCTCCCAAAATGTAATGCTGAGAGGCGCAGACCTTCTCGATCGCCGCCAGTACTTCCGAGCGCACCTGCAGATATTGCCGATGCAAGTCGAGTATCGGCACGGAAGCGAACGCCTTTACGTCGGGCGCGGGCGGAGGCGATGCCTTCGGTGAATCGGACTTAGTGAAAAAAGTAGTCACAGAAACGCTGATTGTAGCAGCCGGGACAAGAGGAGAGCATACGAACTTCCATAGGATCCTTCCGCAAATGCATCTGCTTCACAGCCATGGCCTGACGCTTGATCGGTATTTTATTTTAAAGGAGTGATTTATCAGGCATTAATTTTGGAGTGTTACCTTCGTAATCTTTCCTTCCACCAACGAATTAACGTCTGATTGGCGTTGAAGCTTCCGCAAAGGGTGGAAGCATGCCTAAAGGCCTTAGAAACAAGAAGGTCCCCGGCGATTCGTGGGTGGGGGGAATGATGCGAGCACTGGGAAATTTTGGTCTGTTGGTTCTGGTGGTATTGATTTTCGCGGCCACGGCATTAGCGCAAACAGGATCGATCGCCGGCACGGTTGCAGACGCCAGCGGCGCCCTAGTCCGAGGGGCGGAGATTACGGTACGGAACACTGCAACGAATGAGGAGCGCCAGACCGTGAGTAGCGCTACCGGCACTTACTCGATTACCAACCTTCAGGTGGGCCCGTATGAGATCACGGTGAAGAAAACCGGGTTTAAGCAGTTCCGCCAACCCAGCGTCGAGTTGACCGTGGCGCAAGCGCTCACGGTGGATGCGAAACTCACGGCTGGCGCAGCCAGCGAAGAAATCACGGTACGTGCGGATCGCATGCAGGACGTGGATCTGGAGACTTCGCAGATCTCCAATTTGATCGACCAGAGGCAGATGGCCAGCTTGCCTCTCATCACGCGCAATCCTTATCAATTAGTGTTGCTGTCTCCCGGGACGTCGCAGACCGATAGTGGCAATGCGGGTATTTCCGTGAACGGAGCGCGCGACCGGAATAACAACTTCATGCTGGATGGCGTGGATAACAACGATACCTCGGTGCCTGGTGGCATGGGCGGAGTGCTCAACGCCAATCCCGAATCCACGGAAGAGTTTCGCGTTATCACGGACAACTTCAACGCGGAATACGGCCGCAACACCGGAGCCATCATCGACGTGGTTACAAAGAGCGGCAGCAATGCGTTCCACGGAAATGTTTATTACTTCGGGCGTTGGAATGGCTTCGGCGGAGCGCGTGACTATTTCAATCCAGGTGTAGGGCCAGACGCAGGGCCGATGAACCCTTATATTCGAAACCAGTTCGGGTTCTCCATCGGTGGTCCCATCATCAAGAACAAGACCTTTTTCTTCTTCAACGACGAGATGGATCGTTTCCACACCACTTTGACCGACCAGGCAACCGTGCCAACCCAGGCCTATCTGAACGGAGTGTTCAACTACACGTACGCCAACACTGCCGGCGTCTCGCAGACCATTGCCATGGACTTGACTCCGGCGGGTACGAATAATATATACGGACTACCCTTCGATCCCACGATGCAGAAGGTGTTCGCGAACTATCCGGTGGTGGCCCCGTCTCAGTCGGCCAACGGGATCTCGGGCAATATCTTCTTTCCCACCACGTCGAAACAAAGTACCTACAATCCAACCGTAAAGCTCGACCATCACTTCACGGATCGCGAATCGCTCAGTTTGCGTTATGGATACGATCACTTTTTCGATCCCAACCCGGGCTTCTCGGATATCCTTCCCGGATTCGGAGCGTATGAGGAAAAGAGTATTAGTGAAGGTTTGGCCGCGCAGCTCACCTCGACCCTCAGTAATAACGTGGTAAATAGCTTTCAATTTGGCTGGAACCACGTCTATGCGACGTTCTACCTGGGGAAAGCAACCACAAATGTGTTGGACGCTCCGGGCGGTGTGGACAGTATAGGAAATGGATGGGATTACGCCCTGGATCCGTTCTCGAGCTTCGCGAGCGAACTGGGAGGGTCCGACGGCCAGGCACGCAAGACTGGCACAATCAGCTACACGGAAAATCTCACCTGGGTCCATGGAAGTCACACCTTCAAATTCGGTTTTGATTTCCGCGACGTGGGTGAGAGCGGCTATGACGATTTCGACTCGCGCCGGCAAGTGACGCTGGACCCCGAAGCGGCATTTGAATACGATCCGGGCGCTTTGGCTGGCGAGCCCACGAATAATTCGGATCCTCTGAACCGGATTTTGGTGGATGCGGCGAACGCATACTGGGGTCTGGCCATTCAAGATGAACAATCGCAGTTCTTCAACAAGACTGCGGTGCGGCAGCCCTCGGACAACAAGTTTTTCAAGCAGCACGAATTCGATTGGTATGGTCAGGACAGCTGGAAGATTCGGCCGAACTTTTCCCTGAATCTGGGACTGCGTTACCAACTCAATGGCGTTCCCTACGAGACCAGCGGAAACCTTTCGAACCTCTTGCAAGACCCAGGCTCGTTTGCGGCCGGACAGCCTGTGACTTTTAGTATCGTAGGTCCGGGATCGGGACATCAGCTCTACCAGCCGGACTACAAGGACATCGAGCCGCGCTTCGGATTTGCCTGGGATCCTCTGAGGGATGGTAAGACGGCGGTACGTGGCGGGTTTGGGATCTTCCACGACCGGACTTTCGGGAATGCATTTGGAAACGTGCGCGCCGATCCGCCGTTCGAGGCCACCTACAGTACCTTTCCCATGGAGACCCTTAATAACTTTTTCGCCTCCGGCTCGTTTCCTGGACAAGTTCCCTCTCAGATACCGTCGGCGTCTATTCCGGATGGCACTGCGACCCCAGGTCTCGTGACATTTGACACACATTTCCCTAACGCCGCCAGCAACAACTGGAACTTGGGTATTCAGCGGGAGGTGCGGGGCAGCAACGTCATCGACGTTGCTTACGTCGGAGCGATGGGTGTCCACGTCTGGGGAGAGCGGGACGGAAACCCGCCCGATCCCAATTTGGTAGCGCAGCTGGTGGCATTCTGCGTACCCGGCAATCCACTCAACACCGGCTTTAGCACGCCATCCGGACAATGCGACTCAACGACGGTTAGCAGCACCAGCTTGTATATCGGCGCGACGCCCAGCCAAGGTTTCGACGATTTGCCGTTCAACGCCGTGAACAACAACGCGTTGCTGCAACCCTACTACCAGATCAATGAATTCAACTCCATCTACCACGGGATGCAGTCCAAATTCACCCACCGCATGAGCCATGGACTGCAATTCCAGGCGTCCTACACGTGGTCGCACGCGATCGACAACGCGGTTGATCCGCTCACGCCCGCTGTCGGGGCACACCCCTTCCCCCGCAACTCTCTTGACTTGGGAGAAAACCGCGGCAACTCTGACAACGACACCCGCCACGTCCTGGTAGCGAACTATATTTATGAATTACCTTTTGGCCGGGGTAAGAACTATCTAAGCCAGGGAATCGTGGGACGAATTATGGAAGGCCTGGAAATGGACGGTATCTTCACCGCCGAGACCGGACATCCCTTCCAGGTTCGTGGAACCGAGGACACCCAGAGAACGGGCGTCGCCGCCTGGGGTTACCAAGTGGGTGATCCGTTTGGACCGCCAACCGGCTCGGGATGTTCCGCCGGGCCCTTCCCACCGGGCGGCGGTTATGCCTATGTCAGCAATCAGTGCGCCTTCACCAATCCCCCGTTCGGATCTCCGTCCAACAATGAGCGCAACCAGTTTTATGGACCCGGATTTTGGAATTGGGACGTAACGCTGGCGAAGAGGATGACGATCACGGAGCGGGTTAAGGCTGAACTCCGGTTCGAAGGCTACAACATTTTCAATCACCCACACTTCCTCAATCCAGGAACGGACGCGGCCGGACTGGGCAACCTGATCGGGCAGCCGCAGTTTGGGGTTATTACCCAAACTTACACCCAACCGGACGGAACCACTTCCGCCCGCCAGATTCAGGTTGCACTGAAAATCCTCTTCTAGCTTTGTAACCTTCAACTCTCAGCGGCCCGTGGCGATCGCCACGGACCGTTACTTTTTAGCTGAATTTTCGTCGACGCCGAAGACGTCGTTATTTTACTTTCCAAACATCGGATAGTGGCTGGCTGCTCCCATGAAGAACAGCATTACTACGGACAAGAACGCGTTGGCTCGGGAGGCGAGGAAGGCCTGCCGGGCCATGGCTTTGGCTTTATCGGGCATGGGCGTGCCATTCGTGGCGTTGTCGCGGGTCCATTGAATCATGCGCTTCTGGATGCGCCAGATGACTCCCCAAACGTTGAGCAGCATGACCCAGCCGATGCCTCCGCCGATGCCGATCGCGAGCAAGTGATTACTTTCCCAACCGTGGCTGTTCATGCCCAGAAAGAGCCATGCTGCCATCACGACGACGATTGCATACACCACGCCGATGAAAGCGCCTTTATCAAAGATTCCCTTGCCCGGGATCAGGCAGGCGTAGAGCACTCCCCAGACAATTGTCCAAATCATAAAGAAGCTGCCCATCACTGCGCCGTGGGAGGGATTCAATCCTAGTATCTGGCCATTGTGAACGTCGGACGTCACAATGCTTTCCCAGTAGATGATTCCCGCGAGCACGGTCAATGCCGCCGACATGCGGAACCACCACAGGGCGCGCGTCATGAGTGCAGGCATCACTTTGCCCTTCGTGGTGGCGTCCAGTTCCTTCATCAAAGGGATGTTCACCAGATTGAAGAAATAGAGCAGTCCGATCCAGGTGATGCCGGTGAGAAAGTGAATCCAGCGGACAAGCATCAGGAAATTAATTTTGAAGTCATGCGGAAGGTGGATGATGGGATCCAAAAAAGTTGCCAGAGCTGTGCTTGCCATGATGCGGATGCCTCCTACAATTTCACCGGGACAGAATTGACCCACGCGGGCGATTGTACACAACCGTACGGTTGCTTAAACGTCAGCGCCGGCGATTCCGCTCAGAGCACAGAGGCTTGCGCGGTAGGATGCGCCCCGCGCGCACCTACATCGCGGTAACGTGCGGAAGAAGGAACCTCCGTAAGTTCGATGTTGAAATGCTCGAATGGACGCCGTATTGTACTCGCAGTTGCCTGCCCAACGCTGCCGCCTTGAGGGATCGAGGCGGCAAGAAGGCAGGTTTGTCCCCCCGTATTCCTTGCGCGAAAGGCCGCGAGGAGACGCTGTTGTTTTGAGCTGTTCCCGAGGCGAACGCCGAAGGAGCTAGTTGAATAGGTCGCAGTTCAAAAGAATCAAGGAGATCGGCTATGGAAAACAGCAAGCCGGCGCAGAACATCCAGGATTCCTTCCTTAATACTGCGCGCAAAGAGAGATTAAGCATCACGATCTATCTCTTGAGCGGAGTAAAACTGACTGGCCGTATTCGCTCCTTCGATAAATATTCCGTGGTGCTGGAGGCTAGCGGACAGGAGCAATTGATCTTCAAGCACGCCATCTCAACCGTGGTGATGGGGCGAACCACGCCGCACGGAGCGCACGCGGTGCACCCTGACGCCAAAGCTGTGGCCGCGGCCGGGACGGCATCCTCTTCCTCGTCCTCATCGGCGCCGGCAACGGCTTCGGCGGCGAGCGCTTCCGGTAGCGAAACGTAGGCATTTTCGCTTGCGCAGGTCCCATCCCAAGAAGACTCGCGATCGGTCGCCCGTATCCGGACGTGCGCCTTTCGGCGCTGATACCGTGCCTCCAGAAAACCCGCCCGAGAGGGCTTTCCTGGTTGGGCTTGACGTACGCACGCGCGGCCGCGGCGCCGCGAAGGTTACCGCCCAAGCGATGGCGGCGAGGGATGCCGCTACCGCTTCGGCCACAGAAGACAAAGCCGGCGCGGGGGTGCACTCCTCAGCGAAGTCCAGCGGCAAACCAGGCATTCCAGAGTTTGATGCCGACGAATCACTGGTTGAACTGCGCACGCTCGCGGGAAGCGCGGGGGCTGAAGTGGTCGGCGAGATTCTGCAGCGTCGCGACCGGCCTGACCCCGCCACTCTGATCGGCGCCGGCAAACTCGAAGAAATTGCGGGCGCGGCCGCGTCGGTGAATGCCGACCTGCTTCTTTTCGACCACGACCTGACCGCATCGCAACAACGCAACATCGAAAAGATCGTCAAGCGCCGGGTGATTGACCGCACTCAGCTCATCCTCGATATATTTGCGCGGCATGCGCGCACCCGCGAAGGCCAGCTGCAGGTGGAATTGGCGCAATTGCAATACATGCTGCCGAGGCTGGCCGGACGTGGCATCGAGATGTCGCAACTCGGCGGCGGCATCGGCACGCGCGGACCGGGTGAAACGCAGCTGGAAACCGATCGGCGGAAAATTGCGCGGCGCGTTCGGCACGTGGAGCAGCAACTGGAGAACGTGCGGCGCATCCGGGCCCAGCAGCGGCAGCGGCGGGAGTCGGCTCCGGTGGCGACCGTGGCTCTGGTGGGCTACACGAACGCGGGAAAATCGACTTTATTTAACGCACTCACCCGAGCCGCAGTGCTGGCTTCGCCACGCATGTTCGCCACGCTCGACCCGACGATCCGAGCGGTGGTGCTGCCGTCGAAGCGCAAGGTGCTGCTCTCCGACACGGTGGGATTTATTCGCAGCCTGCCGCACACGCTGGTCTCGGCGTTTCGCGCCACGCTCGAGGAAGTGCAGCGGGCGTCGTTGATCCTGCATGTGTCCGACGCCAGCAGCCGTCTCTCTGCCGAGCAGGATGCGCAGGTGGAGATTGTCCTGAAGGAATTGGAAGCGGAGAAGAAGCCGCGCCTGCGGGTGATGAATAAAGTCGATCTGCTGGACGTGGAAGTGGCCGACAGCTTACGCGATGACGCCAAAACCGTTTACGTTTCGGCCGTGGAAGGCGCTGGCCTGGATCGCTTGCTGGCGCGTGTCGACGAGATGATCGACGAAGATCGCGTCAGCCGATTGCATCTGCGAGTCCCGCAGGGGGAAGGAAAGATACTGGCCATGCTCGAAGCCAAGTCGCGGATTTATTCGCGGACGTACAAAGACGGCGCGGTCGATTTGGATGTAGAAGCGCCGGAGTCCATCGTCAGAAGGGTGAGGCAGTTCGTGATGGAGTAAACTTGCCGCCTCGCCATGGGAAGGCTCAACTCGTGCCCGCGCTCCATGAGGCCGGCCTTCCGATCAGGGAGCGATTCATGCTTGCACCTCGATACCTTGTCAGGTTCGGCCTTACGATCGCAATCTTCTTTCCCGGTTTCGCACTGCCTGCCAGCGACACGATCTTGATTCACGGGCACATCTACACCGGCAATTCAAGAGCTCCCTGGGCCCAGGCGCTGGCCATCACCGGTACTGGCATTGATGCCGTCGGGACCGATCAGGAGATCCTCAGTCGGCGCTCGGCCAAGACCGAAGTCATCGATCTGCAGGGGCGAACCGTAGTTCCGGGATTTTCTGACGATCACACTCACATGTGGTTCGGCGCGCTGGAGCTTCACGGGCTCAACCTCTCGACTCCCGAGTCGAGCATCACGCCGGAAGAAGACCCTGAAGGCGTGGTCGCCAGAATCAAGGCTTACGCCGCGAGCCATCCCGACGACAAAGTTCTGTTTGTCCGGGCCGACTTCAGCACGACCCCGCCAGCAACGCCCAGGCAGGAGTTGCTGGACCGCGCGGTGGCAGACCGCCCCGTCGTGGTGCACAACTCGAGTGAACACGCGCTCTGGGTGAACGCCCGCGCCATGGCCCTCGCCGGAGTTACGGACCAACCGGTGGCTGATCCGGGGGAGGAGAAGTACATCATCCGCGACGCCAGTGGTCATCCCAGCGGGGTTCTGATGGAGGCTGCGATGGCGGTGATGGAGCGGGCCTTGGCCAGCCAGTTTTCGGTGGAGGAAAAGCTCGCCTTGCTGCGGGGCGCTTCGCAGCACCTCAACAGCTACGGCATCACCAGCGTAACCAACGCGACCGGGGATCTGGCGGAGATCCAGCTGTATGCCGCTTTGCGGGACCGTGGCCAGCTCACGGTCCGCACCCGCACGGCCTTCGGCGCAGTAGCGGTGAACCACCACTTAACGCCTGAATTTCTGGCCGACCTGGAAAAGGCGCGCACGCTCTACCACGACGACTGGGTTTCAGCGAATCTGGTGAAATTCTTTGTCGACGGAGGCACCGGCTTGATCCCGCCCCTAACCTATGAACCTGCGGAATACAAGAGACTGGTTCTCGAACTGGACAAGCGCGGCTATCAGATCATGACCCACACCTACCGTCCCGACTCGTCGCGATTGGTAGTGGACACCTATGAAGAAGTTGAGAAGGTCAATGGTCCGCGCGACCGGCGTCTTCGTCTGGAGCATGCAGACTTTGTTCCAGCGCAAGATATCCGGCGGCTGGCGAAACATTTCATGATTGCCAGTATGCAACCCACTTTCTGCTGTGACGAGAATGGCTCGAACTACGATCCGCGCGATCGCACCACAACCGACCGGTGGCAGAGTATGGAAAAAAGCGGAGTCACGCTGGCTTTCGGTAGCGACTGGCCGTGCACCTGGCCGCCCAACCCACTGGTGGCGATCCAGGAGGCCGTCACTCGCCAGATTTGGCGGCCGGCGAAGGGGGGTAGTGATTTTCCCGGAGGCACCTTCGACGGCGCCGGCCAGGGAGGAACAGTCCCAACCAAAGAGTCGTACGTTCCCGAAGAGCGGCTGACGGTCGAACAAGCCGTAAATGCCTATACGCAGGGCTCAGCCTATGCCAGATTCTCTGAAGACCGGATTGGAACGCTCGAGGCGGGGAAGGAAGCCGACCTCGCGGTACTCTCGCAGGATATCTTTTCGATGAAGCCCGAAGAAATTGGGAAGGCCAGAGTAGAGATCACGATGGCGGGCGGGAAGGTGGTCTTCACAAAAGGAAAGTCATTCCCTGCCAAATTTTAAATGGGCCGGCAACCAAGAAGCGGTGACATTCCTTGGCTAACGGCCCATTCGATCCTGAATTGGATCGGAGGTGATGTTTCTATGCTAATCCTCTTAACGCGGAAGTCAAGGGTTAGTTCGAGAATTCTGCCCTACGGAGGTCATGCGATTCCCGGTACGCTTGATCGCGCCTGGTGTGTCGTACCGGGACGGAAGTCACCGGCAATCGCGCCAATCGCGCAGCGATTCCGCAACGCTGACTTTGCGACCGAGATAAGCGCCTGATTCGATTCGTTTTCTGACCTTCCATCCTTCCAGAGCAGATTCGCATTCCATTTTTGCGTTGTATTGCGTAGGTGTAT
>JBEKUD010000090.1:0-20905 GCA_049515395.1 Candidatus Sulfotelmatobacter sp.
GCCTGGACACATGGCAGCCGACCGACCCAAACGACTATCGCGAGATGGGACAAATCATGGCCCACGTCGGCTATGTCAGGCCAAACTGGGAAAAGACAGGCGAGGCAGCTTAGTTTCACCAAATTGGAGGATCGCGAATGGCTCACATTCAACTTCCAGAAGGCTTGCCCGGCATTCGTGGCCCGATGGTATTCAGCCCTGAAACCACCAAGCCCTTGTGTGATCTTGTGCAAGTTCTGCTGACCGGTCCGCATACTCTGACCCCAGCAGAACGAGAGATGATCGCCACCTATGTTTCGTCGGAGAACGACTGCATTTACTGCCAGAGCTGCCATGGTTCAACCGCGGCACAACATCTCGGCGGAAGGGACGCGGACTACGAGCTTATCGCGCAGATCAAGCAGAAGTATCAGGCGACTCCAATTTCCGCCAAGATGAAAGCGCTGCTGGCGATTGCGGGCAACGTGCAAAAAGGCGGCAAACACGTGACGCCGGAAGATATCAATCGGGCGCGGCAAGTCGGCGCAACCGATAAAGAGATCCACGACACGGTTCTGATCGCGGCCGCGTTTTGCATGTTCAACCGCTACGTTGACGGCCTCGCCACATGGCAGCCGCGCGATCCCGAGATTTATCGCGAGATCGGAAAGCAGACTTCTCAACTGGGTTATGTAGGTCGCGACTACAAAAAGCCGTTGCAGGCAATCGAGGATAAACAACTCAAAGTAGAAGTCTGACTTAGAAAACCAGATGGAGCAAATTTAGAAGAACCAGGAGACTCCTCATGGCGCACATTCGACTCCCAGAAGGCATTCCCGGAATCCTTGGTCCAATGGCTTTCAGTCCTGAAACGGCAAAACCGCTCAACGCGCTGGCGGAAGTACTTCTCCGCGGACCGAACAGTCTGCCTCCCGCGGACCGCGAAATGATCGCCACGTATGTCTCTTCTCAGAACGATTGTTATTTCTGCCAGCACGCTCACGGAGCTGTGGTCGCCTATCGCCTCGGAGGCGATGAGAAGCTGGTGAACGATGTGAAACTCAACTTCGAGTCAGCCGCGATCTCCGACAAAATGAAAGCGCTGCTCGCCATTGCGGGCAAAGTTCAAAAGGGCGGCAAGCAAGTCACAGCCTCTGACGTCGACCGTGCTCGCCAGCACGGCGCGACCGACAAAGAAGTTCACGACACTGTGCTTATCGCGGCTGCATTCTGCATGTACAACCGATATGTGGATGGCCTGGCAACATGGGCTCCGAGCGATGCAAATACGTATCGCGAGAATGGCCGACGGCTGGCTGAAGTGGGCTACGTCGAGTCGACCGCGCAATCACCGGCGATCGAGAAACAATATGACTAGTCGTCGTTTGAAGCTGAGTCCGTTCGCTCGCAGCCTGCTGCTCAGACTGTCTTTCGTTCTGATGATTGCGTACTTTTCATTCGGAACTTTTGTCTGGTGGGCGATGCATCAGCCTCCCGAGACTTTCGGGCGGGTGATGGCCAAAATGCCTGGCCCCGTCCCATTCTTACTTTTTCCGTTCGAAACTGCCTGGCTACACGCTCGCACCGGAACGCTTCACGTCGGAGATCCGGCGCCAGACTTCTCGCTGCGCAAGGTGGATAAGAGTGAGCGAGTTCAACTATCCGTTCTCAACCAACAACAACCGGTGGTGTTGGTATTCGGCAGCTACACGTGACCGCGTTTCGGCGGGAGGTTCCTGCCCTCAATAAGCTCTACGAGCAGTATCGCGGGCGGGTTGCTTTCCTGGTGGTCTACATTACCGAAGCGCATCCCAGCGACGTTTGGCAAATGGAGAGCAATATCAAAGACAAGGTTGTTTTTGCGAGCCCGAAGACAGAAGAAGAACGAGCGTTCGTCGCTGGCGCTTGCGTGCGGAAACTTGGTATCGAGTTTCCGGCCGTGCTCGACGAGTTTGGCAATTCGACCGAACAGGCCTATACAGGCTGGCCTGATCGCATTTACTTGATCGACTTGCGAGGCCGCATTGCTTACAAGAGCAAGCCTGGCCCTTTTGGATTCAAGCCTGAACAGTTGGCGGCAGCACTGGTTCATACGCTCGGGGCGCAGGCAAGCAAGTAGACGAGCGAAGTCGAAGCGAGATTGACGCCCGGCGAATGGGTATGGTGAAATCAGGCCGACTATTGTTGAGTCGATTCAAGATCCTTGTCATTTTATCGGATTCCAGCGGCAGGAGGCCGCCTACACAATGTCAGAAAGCAAAGTAATCGCCAATCAGAAGACGATTGTCAAGAATCAGAAGACTATCATCGCCAATCAGGCCGCACTCCGGGCGAATCAGACCACGATCAAAAAGAATCAGGCAACCATTCTGAAAAACCAATCGGCCATCCTCAAGAACCAGGGCGCCCTCCAGACGATTATTGAGAATCAAAAGGAGATTCTCGCCCGACTGAATAAGTAGTTCGCGCACAAGAGTTGGCTCATCTTTGCGGGGAAGCCGTCGTCGAAGACTGTGCAGAGCCGGTCTTGGAAAAAACAATCGACTGGGCTGCAGTAATACCTTTGCCTTCCTTCACCGTGATGAACTGATTGGACTTGATGTCTGGGATTGCATCTTTCTGGCCGCTGGGCCAGACAATCTCCAGGCTCACGGTCTTGCCAGCCTCCGGTTTTCCCAATCCGAAGGTTAGCGGCAGCTCGCTTTGGGATAAATAGCTTGAACCTGTCTTCGCCATGGCAAACAGGCGCATTCCTGTGTTTGTCTTGACCGTGACCTTTGCGCCTATGCCATCGCGGTTCGATCGTGTACCCACGGTCTTTATGCGGAGCATGTCGTTCTGGTTTCCCTTGTCGTTGCGCAGCAACCGCGCAGGCCCGTTGTTGGCAGTAATCAATAGATCCAGATCACCATCATTGTCGAAGTCTCCGTAGGCCGCGCCACGACCCACGATCGGACGCTGTAGCGCAGAGCCGAGTTTTGTGGTTATTTCTTCGAACTTGTTCTTGCCCAAGTTGCGGAAAAGATGCGGGGGTTGCGCATACTTGACGTTGGGCTGCACTACATTGATGTCGTCGGAGACGTGGCCGTTGACGGCGAAAATGTCGGGGCGGCCATCAAGATCGTAGTCAAAGAAGAAAGTGCCGAATGTAAGAGACCTCGTGGATATTCTGCTGATGCCGGTCGCCGGCGCTTCGTCCGTAAATAATCCCGAGCCATCGTTGTGGTAGAGGGCCATCCCCTCGTTGGTGAAGTTGCCGATCACCAGGCTCTGCCAGCCGGAGTTGTCGTAGTCGGCCGCATCCGTACCCATCCCGGCGCGCACCGTGCCCGCTTCGCTGTAGGCTACACCGGCTGCGACCGCGACATCCGTGAAGGTTCCGTTGTGATTGTTGCGGTAGAGCTTGTTTGGTTCGGTGTCGTTGGAAACGAAAAGGTCTAACCAGCCATCGTTGTCATAATCCAATAATGCGACCCCAAGCGACTTGCTGGTGGGATCGTAGAGGCCGGCGCGTCGCGTGACGTTCTCAAATGTTCCGTCGCCTTTGTTGTGGAAGAGCGTCGAGCTCTGGCCTTTGTACCTCTGCGGAGTGCAGTACGACTTGTTCTTGTTGTCAAGCGAGCAGTATTGATCGGTCTCGATGGACCAGTCGATGTAGTGGGCGACGAACAGGTCCAGCTTCCCGTCGTTGTCATAATCAAACCACACCGCGCCTGCGGAAAATCCCGGATCGGCTACTCCCGCCTTGGCGGTCACATCGGTAAACTTGCCATTGCCCAGATTGTGGAAGAGATGATTGGACCCGACAGTGGTGATGTAGATATCGTCGTAGCCGTCGTTGTCATAGTCGCCGACACCGCAGCCCAGCCCATACATCTCCACCGCAAGGCCCGCCTGCCGGGTCACATCGGTAAATGTGCCGTCCTTATTGTTGTGATACAGGGCAGGGAAGGATTTGCCCGACTTATGTCCTGGCCAGTCCATGGAATTGACCAGGAGAATATCCTGCCATCCATCATTGTCATAATCCAAAAAGCAGGTGCCGCTGCCCATCGTTTCCGGGAGATACTTTTTCCCGAAAGCACCACTGTTGTGTTTGAAGTGAATGCCAGCCTGTGCGGTGACATCGGTGAACTCAATGAGACCGGACGGGCGAGATAACTTCGCCGTAGAGTCAAGTGCCGGGGATGGAGGTTGAGACGCTGATGGTGTGGGCGCCTGCGCCGGTGCTGCAGAGGCGGCTTTCGGCTCGCTCGATGCCTTTGGCTTGCAACTCGCCGACATGAAGAGAGCGACCAGCAGCAGGGAACAAAGGACATTGCTGAGTGGCCTGTGAGATCGAGGACCCCCTTTCCGAACCGTCACTGAGCCACCGTCAGTTTCGCTGCATTCGCGCGGCGTGACTCCAGCCAAATCTCGATCAGCATGGCCGTTGGACCCACTACGAATAGCGCATAAAAAGGTGCATAAACGACCTGGCACAGGCGCAGAACCAGTTCCACCACCGCTACCAGAAACACGACCAGACATTGGCCTCGCTTGGACCGCACGGTGGTCTTGGGATCGGTAATCATGAAGAAAATGAACAGTTGGTACATGGGACCGGTAATCGGCGCAATCTCCGATTGCCAAGGACTTCCGGTCATCCAGCTGCGCAAAAATGCGAAGGCGACGAACGACGCGACATAAATGCCAGTGATGTGAAATCGTCGCAGGCGCCAAATGATCACGGAGCCCAGCGCCCATATGACCAGCATGGGCAACAAATAGTTGCCCCACTGGATGCTCAACGTGGCCACCGTCTCAGCAGCCAGAAACAGCATCACGGAAATGCCGAAGTTGGACGGGTTCCAGATGTGACGGCCTTTGACACGCAACACGTATTTGGACGTGATGGAAATCGCACTGCACAGCGCGTACGGCCAAAAGGCCGGCGAACGCACCAGGATCCCGACGCTGATTCCCGAGATATAAGCGCTGGCGGGGTGTACCCATTGGTGAAAGAAAATCCGACCGAGCACCAGTTCGAGGCCAATACTTGTAACAATTGCCAGCAGCGTCTTCTGGTAGCTCTCAAGAATTCCGAATGAAAGGTGACCGGCCAGCAGAATGCAAGTGATGAAGGCCGGCGCGATGTAGCGGTTGTCGAGGCTGAACAGCGGCGTCTTCTGCGCTGACGCCTGGTGGGGCAGGACTGGTGCGCTCGTTTGACTCATGCGGGCTCCTTCATCTTGTGCAATTGATCGGCGGCAGGTCTATCGATGGTCAGAACTTTGCCCGAGGGCCAGCGAATGATCGCCTTCTCAATGTGAGGATTCCTGCCCAGGCCGAAATGCAGTCGCCGATCGTTTTCCGCGGCGAAACCACTGCCGCCGGAAACTTCTTGCACTTGCTGCTGACCATCCCAGAATAGCGTCACCTGGGCACCGATCGCGCTGCGGTTACTGGACGTTCCCTCTAATTCAAATTCGATCCACTCGTTGTCAGGCGCGACCGTGTTCTTGTAAAGCAGCAAGGGCCCATTCTGGTTGGCTACAACCACGTCGAGCTTGCCGCGATTCCACAAATCGACCAGCGCGACGGAACGTCCGTCGTAGGTGTCGGTAGCGCCAATGGCCTGGGCAACTTCGACAAACTTGCCGGCGCCATCGTTGAGCCAGACTCGCTTGGTTTGATAGCCCGACAAACTGCGTCCTTCAAATGCCGGCCAGTTCTTGGCATCACCGATGATGGAACTGTTTCCGCCGGCGACTTTCGAGAAGTCGTACCAATAACTCCGATTGCGGTCGAGAGAGATGTAGCCGTTCGCCAGATAGAGGTCGAGCGCTCCATCGTTATTCAAATCGCCAAACTGCGCGCCAAAACTCCATCCGCCCAGTTCCACGCCAAAGTCGCGCGCCAGGTTCTGGTACTTGATGGTGTCGCCCGCGGTGCCTTCTTTCGGCACCCATAAGTTATTTCCCTGGATGAGAATTCCGTCTTCCGAAATGTTGGAGACGTAAACGGCGTATCTGCCTTGATTGAGAATGTCGCCAAACGCGGCATTCATGCCGCTCTTGGGGGCGAAGCCGACGCCCGTCTGTTCGCCGACTTCGTGAAACCGGTTGCCGTCGTTGAAGTAGAGCTCCGACACTCCGTAGTCATTCGCAACAAACAAATCAGGATGGCCGCTTCCGCGCAGATCTGCCGCGGCGGCGGCCAACGCCCAGCGCCGGCTGTTGATGCCAACTTTCGAGCTGACCTCTTCAAATTTGCCGTTGCCCAGATTGTGAAACAAATATTTTCGCCCGCCATTCTTGGCGTACTCAAAACTGTCGGGCATGATGCGCGTCGTCGTGAGATGCCACAGATCAATGTCTTCGGAATAGTAGCCACCAACAAAAAGGTCCAAGAGTCCGTCGCCGTCGTAGTCGAACCAGATGGCCGTGTTGGCGTTGATCCAGGGAGGCAATCCAGCTTGCTCGGTTACGCGGGTGAAGCCGTGGCCCTGATCATTGTGAAACAGCTCCGGTCGTCCCCATTTGATCAGAAACAAATCTTCATACCCATCATTGTCGTAGTCTCCCCAAACCGCGCCCGTCGAAACCCCGGTTCCGGGCTGGTTCACGTCGGCAATGCCCAATTCTCCAGCCACATCTTTGAATGTTCCGTCATGCATGTTGCGATAGAGAGCATTCTTGCTGCCGATCGCGCTGTTCGTAACGTAGATGTCGGGCCAGCCGTCACGATCAAAATCGACGATCGACACGGATGCCCCCATCGACGCAACCTCCGGCATGATGGGATCTAACTTAGGATCGAGTTTGGGCGACTGATGAACAAAATTGATGCCCGCTGCATGAGAGACTTCTTCAAGATAAAAGCCATGGCGGGCCAATGCCGTCTTCGAATCTGACTTTGATTTGTCGGCGTCCCGTGCAGCCGATATCCGTTTAATAGCGAAAGGCGTCGCCAATAGCGCTAGAAAGAAGAGAACTAGAAAAACCCTTGCGATTCGGTTGCCAGTCATTTGCCGGTTTCATCTCTCAAAGCGTTCTTAAAAACCTCGGGTGTGACGTAGCGCGTATGGTAAGTCTTCCAATCTTCGGGATGCTGCTGGTAGACCCATTCATCTTCAAGGCGACCAGGCCAGGTGGTGTACGCATTCTTGGCGTGATACGGAAGAGGCAGCACGGTCTTGGAAAAAGTTGAATTGTAGTCTCCGTCCTTGATCCAGCCGTCCCCGACGATTACGAAGTCGCGCACCCAACCCGCAGACGGAGGCGGTTGCTCCGGAAAACGCAGAGAGAGCTCATCTCCTGAATTCACAATCACGTAACGGTCGTCGATGCGGCCGACAAGTTCGCGCACGTCGCCGTAGCGTGTGTAATAACCGATCAGATCGCGCCAACGCTGCTTGGTCCCTTCAATCTGGTTGTAGTCGGGCACCTCGGGCGCTCTCGCGGCCCCAGGCATGTGCATGACGGAATATCCGCGATAATGCAGATCGGCAACGTTGGGACTTAGAGTCACAGTCTTCAGCTGTGTGTCTGGCGCACCCTGTGCCCAATGAATGGCATCCCAGTAGATTTCCAGATTGGTTCGTATTCGCACACGGCGCTGAGTGCCGGCTCGAAAGATGTTGGTCAGATTGAAAAGAATCGTCTTCTTCCGGCCCGCAGGAAAGCCCAGATTGTCCTGCGCCGTAACCCAGCCACCGAAGCCATCCGGGACTTCCAGGCTCAACCCGTGAGCGCGCCAGCGGCTGCCTTGGGTGATGGCGACGTTCACCGACGACTCTGTGTCGTGGATTGATCCCTGTGCGATCAGGTAGAGGGGGCCGCTTTTCGGAGCATCGTCGCCGAGGTCCACTTCAAGATAATGATCCCGTGTTATGCCCTGATACTGGCCGCGTCCAAAGCTGGCAAGGGCTTTTTCGTCGAGCGCACGGACGATATCGGTAACGTCTTGGCCTCTGTCGTCGATGGCCCGCGCGATTTCGTGCGGCGTAGCGACGGTCGTGAGGCCCAGCTTCAGCGGAGGAATTACGAAGCGCTCATCGACAAAAATCTCCGTGCCCACCGGGTGGTCGACGGCCATGAGCGCCAGATAATCGTAGTAATAAACCTCCCACAACTCCGCCGTGATCCGCAGGTCGTAGTAGCCGTCGTGCGGCACGAGTTGGTCGCGGCCAATCTTGTACCATTCTCCGGTCGCCGCGATTTGCGCCGAACCAAGAGTATTGATGCGCAGGCCGATCGCCGAGCCCCAGGGAACCGCATCTTTCACGAACTCCATCTGCTTCCCGTTATAAGCGAAGAGGAACGGACACGAAGCCTTCAGGCGCTGCTCGGTCACGATGTCCATGTCCGCTTTCACGCCAAATTCGGCGCGCACCGTTCCGTTCGGCCAGACTACTTGCACGATCTCCGCCTCCGTCTGTTCTCCCAATCCGAAATGAAGTTGTGGACCGGTGATCGGTTGCTTCTGGACCAGCAAGCCGGAACGTATTTCGATCTCGCCGCCGACGCCGAATGGATTGATACGCTGGTCTCCGACGGCTTGGACCGCGTGCGGCCGAACTATCTGCCAGTGATACTTCTTCGATCCCTGATTCATCGCCCGGACGGGCGCTCCATCGGCGGAAAGGCCCACTAGATCGAGTTTGCCATCCCCATTCAAGTCCGCGGCGTCAAACACCAAAGCTGGTCCTGCGGGATGGTCCAGTTGCACGAAGTTTCCCTTGGCATCGCCAAGCCAGATCAGCGCGCCGGCTGCACCAGACGCCAGCTTTGTTGGAGCTAGAAACAGATCGAGGGCTCCATTGTTGTCGAGGTCAGCGACGTGGAGTCGCACTTCTCCAGCAAGATTGTTGGCAGCGTCCCGGACTCTGGCGATCTCTGCCATTTCCCAGCTTTGTCTGTCATTCTTGTCCGAGATCCGAATGATGGCTCCGTCAGCCTGCACTGCCAAGAGATCGAGAACTCCATCGTTGTTCGCATCAGCGACGGCTATCGCTTTGACGAGCAACAAACCTGCGGGGAGGGCACGCTCGCGGAACTGCCCTTGGCGCTCATTCATAAAAACGTGCAGTCGGCCGGTGCCGTCGATGATGGCGGCGTCGGGGTTGCCGTCGCCGTCAAGATCAGCCCAGGCAAATCCGACCGCGCCCGTGATTCCGACAAAAGGATGGATGGCTAAGAATGTGCCATCTCCATTGTTTCTCAATACAGTCGGAATCGAATCCTTTGAGCCCAGAACGATATCGAGATCACCGTCCGCTTCAATGTCGACTGCCCACGCGCCCGTATAGCGGGAGTTCGTCACGGACTTCGGCAACTTGGTCTGCGTCGTTATGTCGGTGAACGCGAGCCGACTGTCTTGGCGAAATAGGCGTACTCCTCCCGCGCCCGCGAGCACAAGATCGGTTTTGAAATCGTAGTTAAAGTCGACTTGCAAGACTCCCTCGGGCGAAGGCGGAACAGAAGACGGTCCACCGGGAAAGGGAAGCGTCGCACCGGTCGACAAATGCACTTCGCGGCCAGTGGCCTCGGCAATGACGGGCACGCCGGCGCTGCCCAGTTGGATGGCTCCAATCCAATTCCAGTGACCATTGCTGTCCGCGACTGACTGAGTGGGGAACTGGATCGCCGTGTCTGCAGGGGCAGGCCTGAAGACCGGCGATTCCATTCGCACAAAGTGGGTGAAGGGCCGCGCCTCTTCGCCTGCGGGCGCCTTGATGACTGAGAGACTCTGGCGGTACTCGGGAACGCGCATGAGCACGTTGCGCAGAAAGGTGGTTCGCGTGGCGGCCGCACGCAAATCTGCCCCGGACGCCGCAGCCTGCACGATTGCAAGTTGCTGCTGCACTTCGGGCGGCCATGCGGAGGAGCGGGCGCTGATCTCGGCTACTGCTGATTTGAGTGTGGCGGCGTCGCCGCGCTTCGCGGCTACGCGGCTCAACTCCAGCAAGGCAGCGAGATTGTCCGGCTGCGCCGCCAAGATCTTCAGGATCACCTGCTGAAATTCGGCTTCTCCGTTGGCATCCCCCTGGCGTTCGATTTCTTCCGCAAGTGCATAGGCGGCGCGCAGGTTCTTCGGATTGAGGTCAACGGCTTTCCGCAGATCAGCAATCGCTTCCGGGGAATGGCCGCGATCAGCTTCAAGGATTCCCAGCAGATCGTAGATTTGATCGTTTTGCGGGGCGAGATCGCGGGCTCGTTCCAATCTTTGCGCGGCCAAGTCGTAGTTTCGCTGGCGCAATGCGAGCACTCCCCAGTTCGCCCATCCGGCAGGTTCTGTGGGCACGAGTTGGGTCAACTCCGAAAGCTTACTCTCGGCGTGAACGTCATCGCCAACTTGGAGCGCTGCCAATCCGACATAGAACGCCGAAACAACATAGGCATAGGCCTTCGATCCTTTCTCGGGCAGCTTGGGGCTGGAATGGCATCCGGAGAATGCGGCTGCAAGGTTTCCAATAAGAAGGGCGGACACCACGCTTCGAAAACCGGCCGATTGCCTGCCACACAGAGCGAAAGCCCGGCCGCAGCGGCGAAACAAGTTAATAGACATTAGATACTAGTCTCCACGCTAGGCAACAATTCAGACACTTACACGGGCGCGCCGCATCTGCATTGGTGCGGCTTTGCTCCGTGAGTCTCGCCCCCAATTGCCCTTGCTCTGCCACTTTCGCGAGATACTGTGGAACCATGATAAAGATCAGGCTGAGACAGCGGGGGTTCGCGATCTGCCTGCAACATTCTTACACCAAAGTCTTTACCGCCTACACCGGACTGATCATGCCAAAACACCGGGGCAGGTGCGCCGAGGGTAGATTTGATTGCCGGGAATTGCCGGGAATGTTAGGTCCTTGCGCCGCGGGAACTAACCAATGCCTGAAGCAGATTGGATCATCCAATCCGTCCGCGCGGTCACAGCCAGCTCGGGATGCCGATGTGGTGGCGAGGAAACGCTGAAGGCAGTAATGCGCAGCGGCACAAATCGAATGCGAATGATCCTACGAACCGCTCGGCGATTCAATAGGGGATTTATATTATTCGGCAGTGCAAGTTCGCCAGTTCCTTATGGTCGACTCGGGTCACTCTACTCCTCTGAACAATCCCGAGGTTGTTGCCGCCGAACCGCTCAGCTTCTTCTGGGGAGCCGCCACCGCGAAAAACGCAGCAGCTTACCCTTAATTAAGCGCTCATCCTGAAAAATCAGGAGGAGATTAAGAAGAATCAAGCGACTCTGGATGTCATCGTAAAGAACCAGGAAAAGATTCTAGCTGCCGTCCGCCACTAGAGATTGCCACCTTGGCTTTAGGGAAACAACTGCAACCACATCCCGGCAACGGATACCTCGACGCTCACCCGAAGCTTTTTCACGCGGTATTCTCCCTTCCCGCAAGATGATCGCTAGCTTAAGCTTAGTTGTTTTATGCTATTGAGGCACTTATACCGACGATGATACTTTCCCGCAATGTCGGGTAGCCCATCCAAAACAAGAAGCACGGTGGGTGCTCGAACAGCCTGCGAAAGCAATCGCGGGAGAGCGCCAAGAAGCGAAGAGCAAGGAGTTGGTGAGCTTTGAAACTGCTCGTCCGGCTCCGCCCATTCGCGTTTATCGCGGTTCTGCTAGCTATTTGGCAGGTAGCCGTCAACCGCCATCCAGCGCAACTTTTGCCCGGCCCATTGGGAGTGGCACACGGCATTGGCGACCTCTTGAAGCACGGATTGATGCTGAAGTATGTGGTTGCCTCGCTGTTCCGTGTCACCTGGGGTTTCCTCCTGGCCGCTGTGATTGCGATCCCTCTAGGATTGACGATTGGCTGGTACCGCCGCGCAGGAATGGCTCTTAGCCCGTTGGTGCAGGTCTTTCGCCCGATTTCACCGCTTGCCTGGATTCCGATCGCGATTCTCTGGTTTGGAGTCGGCGATCTCGCCGCTATCTTTCTTATCTTCGTCGGCTGCTTCTTTCCGCTCATGCTGACGGCAATGAGCGCGGTTCATAACATCCCAGCCGTTTACGTCAACGTCGGTCGTAACTTCGGCTTGAGCGCGGCGGATTTCATTTACCGTGTCTTATATCCAGCCGTCGTGCCGCAACTGATCATCGGCTCGCGGATCACACTGGGCATCGCCTGGCTCGTGGTCGTGGCGGCGGAGATGATCGCGGTGAACTCAGGCCTGGGTTTCTTGATTATCGACGCACGCAACGCCGGCAATCGCTATGACCTGGTGATCGCCGGCATGATCATTATCGGCACCATCGGCTTGCTCTTGGATCTGGGGATGCGGTCCTTGGAGCGGGTGAAGTCATTTCGCTGGGGTTATTCGGAGGACTAAGCTTGTCGGCAGAAGCGGGGATGTTAGCGCCGGTTCGGGATGTGAAGCTGCGGATGGAACGCGTCGGCATGGCGTTCGAACGGGACGGCAAGAGCGTCTCTGTCCTCGAAGATATCAATCTCGACGTATCCGATGGAGAGTTTATCTGTCTGGTCGGCCCTTCAGGATGTGGCAAGTCGACGATGCTCAACCTTATGGGGGGCTTTCTTGCCCCGACGCAAGGATCGGTAACCATTGACAACCAAGTCGTCCGTGGACCCGACCCTCGCCGTATCCTGGTTTTTCAGGAGCGCGGGGTGTTCCCGTGGCTGACGGTCGAGGGCAACATAGGTTTCGGTCTGGCGAAACTATCGCGTGCGGAACGTCGCGAGCGCATCGACCACTATGTGCAAATGGTGCGTCTGCAGGGCTTCGAGCATACTTTTCCCTCCGACCTTTCCGGCGGGATGCAGCAGCGGTTGCAGGTGGCGCGCGCTTTGGCGGTTGATCCCGACATCCTCTATCTGGATGAACCTTTCGGGGCGCTGGATTCGATCACCCGACTCCTCATGCGGGGAGAGCTGTTGCGTATCTGGCAGAGCGAACGTCGCACCATCATCTTCGTGACCCACGATGTCGACGAAGCGGTGCAGCTTGCCGATCGGGTCGTGGTCTTGAGCGCGCGCCCTGGCAAAATTCAGGACGTTCTCACGATCGGCATCCTGCACCCGCGAAACATCAGTTCCGCGAGTTACCTAGAACATCGTGACGACCTCTTGAAGAAGATCGGCCTGGCATACACGGCATGAATGCACTCACCCAACCGAGCAGATGGGAGAAGTTTTTCTGGCCGCTGCTCGCGGCTGCGCTGCTTCTTTTGCTGTGGCACTATTCCGTCATCTGGACGGCAACCCAAGTTTTTCCCTCGCCCCTCAGTGTGGAAAAAGGCCTGGCTGAGCTATTCCGCAAGCATGTCCTTTGGAGCGATATCGGTGACTCGCTGCGCCGCGTTGCCATTGGATTCGGTACGGCTGCGGCGCTCGGAATCCCGCTGGGGCTTACGCTGGGTTGGTATCCAGCCGCGAACCAAGTACTGAACCCATTGCTCCAGATACTGCGTCCCATCAGTCCCATCGCCTGGATTCCGATCGCGATTGTTTTATTCGGGATCGGAGATCATGCTGCCACATTTCTAGTCTTTCTCGCTGCTTTCTTTCCCATCGTTGTTGCCTGTGTCAGCGGAGTGTCCAACGTGCCAACTATGTTCCGTCGCGCGGGTCGCAATTTCGGCTTATCCCCCGCGCAAATCCTGGCTAGAGTGGTCTTTCCTGCTGCACTGCCGCAGATCCTTATCGGCTTGCGGATTGCCCTGGGAATCTCGTGGCTTGTAGTGGTCGCTGCGGAGATGATCGCCGTCGATTCCGGTCTCGGTTATCTGGTCATCGATTCGCGGAATTCCGGCAAGCGCTACGACCTGGTGGTTGCGGCCATGCTGCTGATCGGTCTCATCGGATTAGCCCTGGACATTGGCTTCCGCCGCCTGGAAAAGATACGATCCGTTCGATGGGGATTCGGTCATGAGTCTTAAGGGCAAAATCGGCTTATTGGTGTTCGGATGGCTAGTGTTAATTTCAGGCCTGCACGCTTATCTGAACGTGAATTGGGCGGCCTTTCTGAATGACTATCGTCCGTTGGAGAAGCGAAAAATCACTGTGGCTTACCTCCCTGTCACCTGCCAGCTCACCTGCCCTGTGACGGACTACATTTCCAAATTTTCTCTTTCTGGCGAGATGTTTCTGCCTCGAATGTTTCAGGGCTTCCCCGAGATGAAAGAAGCGCTTATTTCTAATCGCGTACAGGCCGCCTTTATCGTTGCTCCCATGGCGCTTGCCCTCAAGGCGCAGGGGGTTCCCATCAAGGTGGTGTATTTGGGACACCGCTACGGCAGCGCGGTCGTGGTTCGCAAGGACGGTCCTGTCAAAACATTTGCGGATATGCGCGGCCGCACCATCGCCATTCCGAGCCGCTTCTCCGACGAACGCCTCTTGATTTTTCGTGCGATGAAAGTGTGGGGCATCAAGCCCAGCGAAATCAAAATGGTCGAGATGGCGCCTCCAGATGTTTCCAGCGCCCTCGCAGCACATGCCATCGATGCTTTTGTGATGGGCGAGCCGTTTCCATCTCAAGCGGAAATGGCAGGTTTCGGTAGGGTGCTGTTCCAGGCACGCGAGTACTGGCCAGACTACATGTCCTGCATTCTCGTGGTGCGGCAGGAGTTGATCGATACTCGTCCCGAAGTAGTTCAGCTGCTGGTGGATGGTATCGCCCGCTCCGGTCTCTGGCTGGACACCAGCAAGCCTCACCGCGAGGACGCCGCCGATTTCGTGGGCCGCTTCTACTACAACCAGAAACCCGCGCTGCTGCGATGGGCGCTGACCAAGCCCATGGACCGGGTCGTTTATAGCCCGCTCGCTCCACGGAAAGCGGACTTCGATATGGTGCGCGATTTAATGATAGAAACAGGCGTCTTGAACAAGAAACTCGATTTCAGCGAGTACACCGATACGCGTTTCTCTGACAAAGCCAGCATCGAGACGCCATGGAGATATGAACCCGGCATGGCAACAGCCCAGTAACTTGGCGTTCATGCCCTATATACGTTCTTAGGGAGGGATCGGTAATGTTTCGCAGAAGATTTCTTCAAGTGATGACCCTTGCGACAGCAGGCGGCCTTGCTCCTTTGGAAGCTATGGCAACTGGAGCAAACGCAATCGTGACTCTTCATGTCCGGGGGTTCAGTTGCATCACCTGCGCCTCTGGCCTCGATACTATGCTTTGTCGACAGAAAGGGATCAGGTCGAGCAAATCAACCTACCCAGATGGCAAAGTGACAGTGGGCTACGTTCCTGAGCAGATAAGCGAGAAAGCCATCGTGACGTTCATCAGCGATTTAGGTTTTACTGTCGAAAGAGAACATAAAGGTGGCGATTCCTTACCCGCAGGCAGGCTGCCACAAAGCAAGCGCTAAGCACGCAGCTGCCGATCGACACAATCATCTATAAGCCAACGGTCAACCTGCAAAATCCCGTTCGGCATGGAGTTCAAGAATCCCAATTTCGCCAAGGTCGCCGAGGCCATGGGTGCGAAAGGCATCCGCATCGAAGAGCCCGGCGACGTTCGGGATGGACTTGCTGAGGCCCTTGCGCACAAAGGTGGTCCCGTCGTTGTGGATGCGGTAGTCTAATGCCGTTGGGCCTCTTGCTGCTCGATATTCACGAAGTCGAGGGATCCGTTGCTGAGGATGATCTGAACCACCGAAGTCGCTCATTCCAGTTGGGTTAACAGTCGCCCAGCGCGAGCATCGTGAAGCCCCCGTCGCCGGTCAGGGCGATCGTTTGCCGGCGCCTGGGTAGGCCAGCTGCCGAAGGCATTGGGCGCGGCATTGGCCATAGATGCCCAGCCAGATGACGATCCCTAACCCACCCATCCTCTGCCCTTCCGATGCCGACCTGAATCAGCTTGTGAAGATGATCGACGATGCGAAAACGGTAGCGATTTTCGGGGGCGATGGCTGCAGAGATGCCCGCGACGAGGTGGTCCAACTGGCAGGCAGACTGAAGGCGCCGGTGGGCTATGCGCTTCGCGGCAAACAATGGTTGGAACACGACACTGGGAAGAATGATCGGCGACATCCGCCGCCGCGACGTCGCCCGGGATCGAAATTACCGTAGGTCCATTCTCCAAGACCGCGGTGAGAATAGCGGTGTTGATGATGGACCGCGCCTGCTCAGGATTGATAAGCCGCCCGGTGTAGAGCGATGCGGCCTCGAAGCACTTGTAAGGATTGAGTTCTTCGAGCGCTTCCGTATCGATCAGCGATGTCTCCACGTCGCCGGCAATGGCGATGATCGGAGCGCCCTCTTTGCGCGCGTCCATCAGCCCGTTGAATAAATGGACGACACCGGGGCCAGCCGTTCCACACACCGCAACGGGGTTGCCGGCCAGGTAGGCTTCCGCGACGGCGGCGAACACGCCGTACTCTTCATGGCGGACATGGATGAACTCGATCCGGCCATTGCGGCGTAGCCCGTCGATGACGGCATTGAGAGCGTCACCAACGATGCCATAGCAGCGTTTGACTCCAGCGTTTGCAAGCATCTCCCACAAAAGGTCTGCCACTTTTTCCGCCATAGAATGACCCCCTTTCCAGGCTGGAATCCCGGTTTTGAGCACCGCAACTCCGTTCTTCGAACATAGCCGATCGGTGAGGGAGTCGAAACCCTAATAAAAGGCTGGACCTTCACTCTTTCGAGGGATTACAGTTCGATGATTCCGCGCTTCAGTCCGACGGTGACGGCATGCGTCCGGTCGCGTGCCCCCAACTTGTCAAGGATGTTCTTTACGCGGCTCTTGACCGATTCTTCCGAAATCGAGAGATGTGCCCCAATCTCTTTGTTGGCATTGCCCGCGGCGATCAGCCGCAGGACTTCCAGTTCCTTGGGTGTCAACGCTTCTTCGCCGCTGTGCTCAGCAACCTGGGCGGCGGCCTCCGGAGCCATAACCTTGCGTCCCGCATAAACCGCGCGGATGTTGTCCGGCAGTTCCTTATGCACTACAGCTTTCAGCAGGTAGCCCTGCGCTCCGGCTTTGAGAGCGCGGAAAAATCTGTACGTGACCGGCGTACGTCGTCAGCATGATAATTTTTGCACCGGGGAACTCGACACGGATCGAGGAAACCGCGTCGACACCATTCATCTCGGGCATCTGCAAGTCCATCACTGTTACGTCCGGGCGATGAATGCGAAACTGCTGGATGGCTCCGAGTCCATTCGACGCTTCGGCGACGACCACGATGTCCGGTTGAACAGCAATGCGCCCGCGGAGTCCTTCGCGGACAACTGGGTGGTCGTCAGCGACGAGAATGCAAGAATTGCAAAAATCAGGGTTCCACGTTTTGATCCCGGCTCAATGGTGTACAAGCGCAGGCGCTCCGCTTCGGCAAAAGCCTGCGCTTCTGTGGGAAAGTCTTCGACCCGCGCGATGACACGGGTGCGTTCGACCCGATTGTGATCGGAGTCCCGTTTCCCTTTAGAGTGCGTTGATCACTGGTAGCTTAACGCCATCCGTGATCGGGGATCGACCTTCTCCCTCGAAAACTCCTGAAGCGTGGCTAATTAATTAGGAGCTTCCATCGGCTCTAGAGTTACCTTGTGCCCGAGTTGTTGGAGTCGCTTTACCAAGTACCGCTTTAGACCCTCGGAGTGGATGCGATCGAAGTAGTTTCCGCCAAGATCCTCGTAGTTGCTCTTGTTTTTTTGTAAGTGATAGGCAATAACGATGAGAGTATGTGCCACGGCGATAATGGCTCTCTTCTTGCCCCGCCTCGCCGCTAAGCGTCTGAACTGCGAGGACAAGTACGTGTTCTTGGTCCGCGCAGCCGCCCAGGCGCATTGACATACCATGCGGCGCAACCAGGGGCCCCCTTGACGAGTTGTACCGCGCAAACGCTTGCCAGCACTTTCGTGATTGCCAGGGCACAGCGCGGCCCAACTGGCCAACTGCTCAGCGGTTGGAAACTGCGCCATGTTGTCGCCTATTTCGGCTAGAAGAGCCCACGCTGCCACTCGATCAACCCCCGGTATCGTGTCTCAGCGCTCAACCGCTTGCGCCAGCTCCGGTCTTTGGCCACCGATGTCCTCCAGGCGTTGGTCGAGTAATACAATTTCATGTTCCACAAACTGCACTTGATCCAGTAAACGCCGAAGCAAAAAGCGATGATGGGAACGGATCTTGCTTTCCAACGCAAGTCTTAATTGCGGAATCTTTACGCGGAGATGACCTAGCGCGAGGGAGGCGAGGTGCTCCGGGTCATCTTCCCCGCTGATAATGTCCTCCAGCATTGCACGTCCACTCTTGCCCAGAACGTTGGTCGCCACGCTCGCCAGTTTTACGTTTGCGTCTTCTAATACCTTCTGAATTCGACTACTGATGCGCGAAGCTTCCTGGGACAGACTCGCCCGCATTCTCGTCAGGTCGCGTAGATCGCGGATGATTTCGCAAGGTACATAGCTGGCCCGCAGAAGACCATACTGCAGCAACTGCGCAATCCATTCCGCATCCTTCTGGTCGGTCTTGCGACCCGGCACATTCTTGATGTGCTGCGCATTCGCCAAAACTATCGTGAACTCTCTCTCCAGAATGTTCCAAACTGGTTTCCAGTAAACACCGCTGGATTCCATCGCTATTTGAGTCACACCGAACTGCCGTAGCCATTCCGCAAGCTCGCGCAGATCTTGGGTCATCGCACCAAAACGCCGCTGGTGCTTCTGCACTCGTCCTGCTTCCCGCAGCAAAATACAAGCAGAAATCGAGCTCTTATGTACATCCAAACCGCAACATCTCGGATGCAGCACGTCCATGATCACACCTCCATTGACGTGTGATCCAGGACGCGCTGATAGGGTGAATCTCCCTCACGTGCTCTCCTCTCACGAAGAGGCTACAGTCCGTTGTGCCAAAGCGCGTCCCGGGTCAAACTCATCCTCGGGCTCTCAAGCACCAGTAAGGTCGAAGACCTCTGGACCACACGCCTCGGCACAGCATACTGCGAATCCTTCCCGTTTTCATTAATCGTTGTGGCGCTGGGCGCCATGTAAAACTCATCCCATCTATGGCGATATTGCAATACGAATCGGTAGCTGTGGGTGTCTGCTCAGCGTACACTTTCGCATTCCCGACCGTCTACCCAGAATCGTCCAATCCTGAGCGGAAACGAGGGGCCGTAGCATGGACTAGGGCGGCGGAGTGACTTAGGTTACTTGTCCGCGGCCGAGCCTCCGACGCAACATCTTGTCATGGTGGAGTAGCCAAGAGGCGTGGGGAGAACTCGGACAGGGTAATTCAAACGGCGACGACAGCGGTTGGTCGAAACCTATTACTAAACTGTGGCTATTCCGGCCTCCATTCAAGGAAGAGTTTCGTGATGAACACACAGATTATGCTGCTTTGCTTTGCTCTGTTTTGCTCGGGCACGGCGCTCGCCCAATTAGGCGTCAACTGTGGGGAGCACCCGGAGGTTTTCCAAAAAAACCACGGAGTCGCATGGTTCACTCCCGAACAGCTGGAGAGAATAGCGACCAAGCGAGTCGAACCCGTGATGCCGTCAACCCCGGCAGGATTTCATTATGATGGTAATGTCACCTTTAAAATCCTTGTGGATAAGAATGGCGACATTGGTTGCATTTGGGCCCATGGTGGCAACCCCGTATTCTTTAGGGCGGTCAACGAAGCATTACAATACTGGCAGTTTAAGCCACTGCTGGTGAATGGAAAGCCTGTCGAATTCGTTGGCGTGATGAAGTTTCACGTGCACGCAGACTAGGATTGATGCTGAGCAGCTGTATGTCCCGAACATGCACATCCGAGGCCCACCTCCTTGGAAGATTCTGAGATAGTTGACGTAAACAGGCGTTAGCTCAAAACCCCTCAACGAGCGTTATCGCGGCTTTGCAAGAGCAACAGGGGCAGCCCCAACAGTCTATGCTGCGGTATCATCTTCCCAATGTTCGCCAGAATTTCAAAAACCCCACGCTGGGCTCCATCAAATTCAAGTGAGATTGAAAGAACCTCGATCTGGAACAACTGTTCTATCGAGAACCAGCTATTGGGCAATCGCTACGATTCCTTGAGCGCAACTGAAGGTTGAGCCATAAATGCTTCGACTCGATGTGGGGTGGTGCTGGCTCCTTTGCTGCACCGAACAATCAGCCAAGAACTCTCAGGAACCGTTCCCGCATTCTGTTGACTCGCCTCCGCCACATCCCTAAGATTGCACCCTGAGTTCCCCGCGATCCGTCAATGATCGGCCAAACCATCTCGCATTACCGCATCATCGAGAGGGTCGGTGGTGGCGGCATGGGCATCGTCTATAAGGCTGAGGATGTGAAGCTCGGGCGCTTTGTGGCTCTCAAGTTTCTGCCCGACGATGTAGCCAAAGACCCGCAGGCACTCAGCCGCTTTCAGCGCGAAGCCAAGGCAGCATCTGCACTGAACCATCCGAACATCTGCACTATTTACGAAATTGACGACCAACATGGCGAAGCGTTCATCGCCATGGAGTTTCTGGATGGATTGACGCTAAAGCACCGCATTGCGGGCCGTCCGATGGAAACCGAGTTGATCCTGTCTCTCGCAATCGAGATTGCGGACGCGCTCGACGCCGCACACTCCGAGGGCATAGTCCACCGCGACATCAAACCCGCCAACATCTTTGTCACCAAGCGTGGGCACGCCAAGATTCTGGATTTCGGGTTGGCGAAAGTCAGTCTGGCAGGCACTTCTTCCAGCAAGATTGCGGCTCTCAACACGCAGACGGTGGACGAGGAGCATCTGACCAGTCCGGGCACCATGGTGGGAACGGTGGCGTATATGTCGCCGGAGCAGGTTCGTGCGAAAGAATTGGATGCGCGGAGCGATCTGTTCTCGTTTGGAGCCGTTCTTTATGAGATGACTACCGGACAGTTGCCTTTCCGTGGCGAGAGTTCCGCGGTTATCTGCAAAGCCATTCTCGACGCGGCTCCTACTCCCGCGGTGCGGCTGAATCCCGATGTGCCTTCCGAACT
>JBEKUD010000091.1:0-20886 GCA_049515395.1 Candidatus Sulfotelmatobacter sp.
CCGTTCGCAAGCCTCTATATCTCGTTTCCATCATCGAAGGACCCGGATTTCGCCAACAGGTGTCCTGGCAGAAGCACCGTGGAAATACTGACGTTCGTCCCGTTCGAAGCGTTTGCAAGCTGGCAAGACACGAAATGGAAGCATCGCGGCGCTGCCTACGACACGCTGAAACAGAGCCTTGCGGCAAGGCTCCAGGCAGCGCTGGAGCGGTATGTGCCGGCCATTGCAGGAAAGATTGATTATGCCGAGCTGTCTACTCCCATGACAACACGACATTTCATGAATTATGAACAGGGCGAGATCTATGGCATCGGCTCAACCCCCGCGCGATTCAGAATGCGGGCCTTGGGCGCCCGTACCCCGATTCGCAACCTATACCTGACGGGGCAGGACGTCACCAGCCTGGGAGTCGTGGGTGCGTTGTTTGGGGGAGCCGTGAGTGCGTCGGCTGTCCTTGGGAAGAATCTGATGTCTAGACTGGCAAAACCCTTTGCCTCTCGATGAATTCCCCGGTCACCCGCTCCAAAACTTCGATGTGTTGTCGCCAATCACAGTAGCGAATGTAAGTGCGACTGATCCGAATAGGCGCTCGTCGTTGGGGACGAATGGTGCTTCCGACCCTCAAAACTAAACCAGTTCTCAAATGCCAGGTACTCGGATTGGAAGCAGGTTGACCACACCAGAGCTTCGCTGAAGTTCTGCAAGATTCGCTTCCCTCATAAGCCTGCAGTTTCAGTGAGGGTGCGAGTACCTGCATCACGGCCATCGTGCCTATCGCGCAACACGGAGCGGATCGCCGGCCGCCTGAAATTAGCCATGCTACATCTTCGCCGGAATTATCACGAAACAGGTAGCGAAGCAGAGTTGTGGCCTTCCCCTTCTTAACGATGAAGAACTTGGGACTGTGAACGCTACGACGGACGCCCTAATCAACGTTTTTCAAAACATCACAAAACGGGTAACGTTCCTTGAACACAATTGCTAAAAGAAGGTTCGGCTCAGCAGCAGTTTCTTCAATTTCGGCTTGGCCTTTGCTACCTCGAGAGTTCGCAGATCCAGTTGAGTTCCCAGGTTTTTCCACCGTCGGCCGACCAGGACTGTTCCATTCGGGCGGACTTCGGGGAAATGTTCAGCCACACATAGCGCACGAAAATGGCCCGACGTTTATAAGTATCCTGGTTGTAGAACTCGCCGCGATTACCTGTGAATTGTCCGATGACTGGGGGTAAGTCGAGCGTCCCCTTGTCGACGTCCAGCAGATAGATCGACCACTGATGGGTCTCTGGATTATAGAGCCTAAGAGTCTGTCCTTTATTGCGTTTATGCAGCTGGCTGCCATAGGCGTCGAATTCCTCGAAATTCGCATTGCTATCGAGCAGCTTCTTGTGGTTTGAAATTCCCTCTTGATCGACCCACTCTTTCGGGTTATTCGAGTCGTCGAGACGGTTTCGCAACGCACGGGCGTGGGCTTTCCAGTCGCCGATCAGAAAATCGAAATCGTGAGATCCATCGCGCTGCGGAACGGCAGGCGCTGTCGCTTGCGGTTGAGCCGACGCTCCATTCGGTTCAGCTTGGGCCCTCAGCTGTGAGGAGTAGGAGACGAAAAGTAGTAAAGCATTCAGCAGGAAAAAGCTATGAAGAAATCTTGAATTCCTCATTATCTTCGTTCTCCGTCTTGTGAAACGTTAGATTCTGCCGGCAATTTTAGTGAGACAAAGCTCTAGCTTCATCACCGTTTCGTTTTATGCTCTTTCGCTCGTGCAAGACGATGTCTGATCGGGAGTGTCCAACTTTGGGTTCGCTTTCGTCCGATCAGCGGTGCCGGAGGCGTAACGCTTCCCAGCTTCCGTCCGCGATCCATCCTCCGTCGACCACTAGGGCATGCCCGTTGATGTAGCCGCTTTCTTGCGAATCAGCCAGAAATGCAATCGCTCGGGCAACATCATCGGGGGAAGCGAATCGTCCCATTGGTACGCGTCCCGTGATGTCAGCGTCCGTGTAGCCCCCTGCTGCTTGGTCGGCAACGTCCATTTCAGTCTTTACCCACGCTGGACAAACAGCATTGACACGCACGCCTCTTCCTCCCCATTCGGCCGCAAGCGCTCGAGTCAGACCGATAAGGCCATGCTTCGATGCGTTGTAGGCCGCGCGGTCCGCAACGCCCACAAGCCCCGCGACCGAGGCCACGTTGATGATGCTGCCGACTCCTTGCTCAAGCATCATCGCGCCAAAGGCTCTGGCCAGCAGAAAAGGCGCCACAAGGTTGATCTCCAGGACACGCCGATAGTCCGCGGCTGAGAGCTTTTCGGCTGGCGCAATTAGGCTGACGCCAGCGTTGTTCACCAATACATCCGTGCGGCCCCACCGTTCCCTGGCAGCCGCTGCGATCTTGCTAACGACAGCTTCATCGGAAATGTCGCCCAACACTTCGAGCACATCGGCCTCAAGTCGGCGTGCGCCACCCAGGTCTTTCGCCAAAGGACGCAGATCGTTGAGTAGCAGACTGTACCCTCGCTCCGCCAACAGTTCAGACGTGCGCTTTCCGATGCCCTGCGCCGCACCCGTTATGACTGCTACACGCCCGCTCCCTATCATTCGATGTCCCTCTTGCGAATATTGGACTGCTTCCGCAGTTTCGACAGAAGCGGAAGATAAGACTTTTGTCATCTCCTTCCGCTCTGTCATTGACACACAAGAATGTCGGCTCCGCGTCGCAATCGCTCCCTCAGTGTTGACTGCTTACTTGCGAAACGGGATCAGCTCGGGCAAGCGTGGCTCCCGCACGAAGATTCCTTTCAACGGACTATTGCACTCGTTTGAGGTCCATTATCCAATCCGTTTCCCATGTTTTTCCGCCATCGAGTGATTGTGCCTGCTCCCAGTGACCTGAGGTGGGTGTGATCTCGGACCATAGGAGCCGCGTGCGGACTGGTTTCCCGCCTTCGGTATCGTCGTTCGCATAGAACGTTCCTACGCCATTGTGGAAGCTGCCTCTCACCGGCGGATCCATCGGACCAAGTGGCGTCCTGCCGTCCAGCCACCAGATCGACCACTGCCCTGTCTTGGCGTCGAACGATCGGGTAGCCACGCCGCGGTAAGTGCCGCCCGGAGCTTCGAACACGGTATCGTCGACATTAGAGTAGCCACCCATCAGTGGCTGGCAGAATAATGTCCCTTCGAATTCGATCCACTCGTGACTGTTGACGAGGCGATGCTTCAGCCGTCGATGATGGATTTGCCAGCGTCCGAATAAAAAATCGAAGTCATGCAGTCCCGGCACCGCACTTTCTGCATGACCTATCTCTGCTCCCGAACCTGGGGAGGACTGCGCCACAGTGAGCCCCGACGACGCCAGGCCTATCCCCAAGCACAAGATCACCGTAATGTTCTGACGTATTCTCACGTATGACTCCTCTTCGTACCGAATTACCGCCGGACCCAGCTTAGCCGAAGCAATCAGGACTGCCTCCGCAGTTTCAACAGAAGCGGGAGATAAGACTTTTGTCATCTCCTCCGCTCTGTCATTGACGCACAAGAATGTCGGCTCCGCGTCGCAATCGCGCCCTCAGTGTTGACTGCTTACTTGCGAAACGGGATCAGTTCGCGCAAGCGTGGCTCGCGAACAAAAATCCCTCCCCATGCCAGCGCGCCGAAGATGACCGGGAAGATGCATTCGAACAAGGGATGGCCGACGTGAATATTCGCCAAGACCGCTCCACCGAGATAGCCGGTTAGCAGAACGGCACCGAGAATTGCGGTTCGCGGAATCGCATAAAGCACCGTGCACGCCAGCATGAGCACGCCGATTAATACCATCTCGCTGGCCGAAAAGCCGATCTCGGCACTGGCAGCGATCACGTGAGGTTCCTTGATGACCTTCATAAGGCCATCGAAGGCACAAAACAATACCACTAGGGCGGTCACAATGCGTCCGACCCAGATCCAAGTTTTTGAAGTAAAAGTGGCGAAGTTAGGTAGCGGGTTAGCTTGAGTAGCAGCGGACATTGGATCATCTCCTTTTATGAGTTTTGAAATGCTCTTGACGATTGCGGCTTAAGCTTCTTTACCGCGGTTGACCATCCACGCACAGCGACCATCGAAGTGAACATAGGGATTCAGTTGCATAAACCGTTCCCCTTGGGACTTACTGAATTTCTCTTTCTACTAGTAGGTCGAATGGCGCACGCCAAAATCGACAATGGGCACTATTCTTTCCCACCCAGTTGCTCGCAGAGGAGGTGTTCCTGCTCCTGAAGCTCGGGCGTGAGGTGGGAGCCGAAGTCTTCCATCTCGTGAAACGGACGAATTTCGATCTCCGCGCCCACGTCGAACGGAGCCCGCTTGAGCCACTCGACAGCCTCATCGATGGACTGAACGCGCCATACCCAGTAGCCCGCGATCAACTCCTCTGTCTCGGCAAAAGGTCCATCGGTAATGACATGGACTGTTCCGGAGAACTTCACTCGTTTGCCGCGCGAGCTTGGTCGGAGACCGTCCGCGGCCAGCAGGAGGCCGGCTTTAGCCAGCTCTTCGTTGTATTTACCCATTTTTGTGAGGAGTTCAGTGCTGGGAAGAGCGCCGGCCTCCGATTCCTTGGTCGCTTTCACTATGACCATCACTCGCATCATTTTTTCTCCGTCTTTGAAGCTCGAATTTTATAAGCTCTCACTGGTATGTCGAATGGGGACTGGAGAAATCGACAGGCTCACTTTACGAAGGCAAACCGCTGATCTCCATGACGGGGCGGACTTCGACTGTGCCCCAGCGCCCGGCGGGAATTTTCCCCGCAATGTCGAGGGCTTCGTCGAGATTGGAGGCATTAACGAGAAAGAAACCACCCAGTTGCTCGCGAGTTTCGGCAAAAGGGCCATCGGTGACGACCTGCTTACCCTCGCGATGCCGAATGCTCGTCGCAGTGAGCGTTGGCTGAAGGGGCGCCACGGCGAGGCACTTTCCTTCCGCCTGCAGTTGCCTGGCATAGGCAGCCGAGTCGAAATAGCATTGGGCTCGTTGTTCCTCGGTGATCGAGTTCTCGTCAAGATAAATCAGCATCATGTATTGCATTCATTCCTCCAGAGATTTTGTTTCGGAACCGCCCAAACCAGCCTCGCTTATCGGACTATGCGAGTGGGTTTCGGTAAGGTCCATAGCTCATATCTCCTTCTCACCGGATAATCGAACGGGCCTCGCCCGAATCGACAAGCCGCCGGAAGAAAATGAAATACTTGAATAAAATACTTGAATATGGACGTCACGGCGGCCGTCGAATCCGTTTACCGCTCCGATTGGGGCCGGATTGTAGCTACTCTCATCTCTCTGCTCGGCGATTTCGAACTCGCGGAAGAGTATGCACAGGAAGCATTTACCGCGGCTCTCGACCAGTGGAATGCCTCCGGAGTTCCCGAGTCCCCTCGTGCCTGGATCGTCTCCACCGCCCGGCATAAGGCAATCGACCGCCTGCGCCGCCAGACGAACTACTCGGAAAAGCTTCAGCAATACGTCCATTCCGGGCTTATGCGGGAATCCGAGCAGCCGGACTACAACTGGGGAGAGATTCCGGATGAGCGCCTCCGCCTGATCTTTACCTGCTGCCATCCTGCGCTTGCTGCCGAAGCCCAGATCGCCCTGACCCTGCGCACGTTGTGCGGTTTGGAAACGGATGAAATTGCGCGGGCGTTCTTGGTGCCGGAGGCGACGATGGCGCAGCGGTTGGTACGCGCCAAGCGCAAGATTCGCGACGCCGGGATTCCATACGTCGTGCCCGAGATGAAGGATATGCCGGCGCGCCTCGACGCGGTGCTGGCTTCGATCTACCTGGTTTTCAACGAGGGATATGCAGCAACTCGCGGCGACAAACTGGTGCGGAAGGACTTGTGTGCGGAAGCCCTTCGGTTGAGCAGACTGGTGAGGGAACTACTTCGGCCTGGGCCACCTGCGGAAGCGACAGGCCTACTTGCCCTGATGCTCCTGCACGATGCGCGTCACGATGCGCGCCTCGATGCTGCAGGTGACCTCGTCACCCTGGAAGATCAGGATCGCAGCCAATGGAATCATCAACAAATTGCAGAGGCGCTACCGCTAGCGAGGGAGGCGCTCGTGCAACGGCCGGGTCCGTACGGGCTGCAGGCTGCGATCGCGGCCGAACACTGCCGGGCCGACCGCGCGGAGGACACAGACTGGCGGCGGATTGCTCTGCTATATGACGTGCTCGAGCGTACGCAGCCCTCGCCGATCGTCTCTCTGAATCGCGCCGTAGCTGTCGCGATGGCGCAAGGTCCAAATGCGGGTCTCGCGCTAATTGACCGCGTAGCGGAGGGTAGCCATCTCGAAAACTATCACCTGCTGCATGCCGCTCGCGCTGATTTGCTACGTAGAATGGGAGCTCTGGAAGAAGCCGCCCGGAGCTATCGCCGCGCACTGTCTCTTGTGAGCAATGAAAGCGAGCGACGTTACCTCGAGCGCCGGCTGAAAGCCTTGGAAGATGGTCACAAGGACCTATCTTCCTGAGCCGCTCTGCCTGAGTCAACGACGTTTGAAAACGTTGCCTGCTTTGAACTTAAACGGTCGCACGGGCATGGTGCCGCGCACGAAGGACATTTTCGGTGATGGGGAAACGGAGTCGCCAAGCGTGAATTTCACCGACATCCCGTGCCTTATCCCTTGTATTTTGGGATGTCACCCAAGCTGGGAACATGACTGTGAGTAAGCACAACATTGTCATTCTGTTTTTTCAAACTCTGGGTTTGCTTGGGCGGAATTAGGGGCTTAAGTGCAACATAGATAGCCATCGCGTGGCCATGGCCCAATCCAAAATCATTCTTCGGCCAGGCGGCAATTTGCCCGACCTTCACGCCGGCTCGAGCAAGCCCTTCTGTTTCGTAATCTTTTCGGAGCCTTCCGGAGTTTTGCCGGTCTTCGCCTTGATGTTGTCGAGGTACGCTTGGAATGTCATCGTCTGAGCATCTGCTTCAAGGATGGCGGCGGCATGTCGGCGTACGCGCCGGGTGCCGCGGCCAGACATTGGCTATCAAGAAATTCACAACACATCACTCAACCGGCGAATGCCTTGTCTAATTTCCGCTTCCTTCATCCGAGAATAGCCTAGCAAAAACCCTGGCTGCGATGGCTGGGTCAGAAAATAACGCGACATTCCGTAGATCCGAACTCCACGTTCTGCTGCGCGAGCAAGCAACTGGGCCTCATCGAGGCGGCCCTTGGGCCAGAATGCAATGTGCGCTCCTGCGCCATCGCCGGTCACCTCAACCCGATCGCCTAGGTACTCATCAACGGAGCTTAGCAGTGCCTCGCGGCGCGATGAATTCCTGCGTCGAAGGCGACGCAAATGACGCTCATACGCCCCTGTGGTGATGAATTCTGCGAGCGCCTGCTGTTCTAGAACGGCGGAGTGCTGATCGTTGATCCACTTTGCTCCTGTGAAAGCTGCGATGAGCAATTTCGGCACGACCAGGTAGCCCACCCGGAGCGATGGAAACACGGTGCGAGAGAAAGTTCCGACGTAAACGATCCGTCCATCGGTGTCCAGGCCCTGTAATGATTCGAGAGGCTGTCCTCGGTAATGAAACTCGCCATCATAGTCATCTTCAACAATGACGGCATTGTTGCGATTCGCCCATTCGAGGAGGGCCAGGCGACGCGCGAGGGAAAGAATTGCTCCGGTCGGAAATTGATGGGATGGTGTTACGAAACAAAGCCGCGCGTTCCGGGGAAGCTTGGCAGGATTTAGCCCGTCAGTATCGACTGGCACAGGAACCAAGCGAGCTCCGGCCGCGTGGAGAATCTGCCGTGTCCCTTGGTAGCTGGGGTTTTCAATGGCAACCCGATCGCCGCGTTCAAGCAGAACTCGCGCGATCAAATCCAAAGCTTGCTGGGAGCCATTAACAATGATGACCTCGGAGGGTTCGCAGGCCACGGCGCGTGAACGCCGCAGATGAGCGCAGATGGCTTCCCGCAGTGCAGGATTTCCGGCTGGCGGCCCGTAATCAAGCTCGGCTACGGAAGCTTTCCGCGCGCGTCGCATTAGCATGCGGTGCCATTGGGCAAACGGAAAGATCTCGACGTCACTCTCGCTCCGTCCGAACTTGAAGTCGTACCGGTAATAAGGTTGTCGTCCCGAGCCCTCCAGAGTGACAGCAGCATCGGCAGCTGCGCCTCCAAAACCCGATAGTCGGAGCTTTGCAGCCTTCTTGGGCCTAACGAGTCGACTAGCAGACAGTCCCGATGCAACATATGTTCCCGAACCACTGCGGCCAGTTACGAAACCTTCGGCCAACAATTGGTCGTACGCCTCCAAAACAACCGCGCGAGAAACGCGCAATTGTTCGGCCAAGTCGCGGGTAGAAGGCAGCCGCGCACCTGGCGCCAACTCTCCCGAGAGAACCGCACTCCTCAGTGCGGCGTAGATCTGCCTGTGGAGCGGATTCCCACCTCGCGAAAGCGGTATGGTGAATTGCATAAAAAGCGGCCCTTCCCAACCTACCACAGGTGCGGCATCCTCAACCTGTCGTGGTGACAGGCCCGAGCGATGCTGACCATTCGTACAGCTACAGTCGATGACGTCCCCTTGATCAGGGAACTGATCTCGGAACTTGCCGAGTACGAAAAACGGCCCGAGCAAGTTCTGACTACGGAAGCCGTCATTTCGCGCGATGGGTTCGGCAAGCATCCAGAGTTCAGCGCCCTGATCGCCGAATGGGGCGGTACGACCGCCGGCTTCGCGCTGTTCTTCGGCCACTACTCGACTTGGCGAGGCGCCGGATTGTATCTGGAGGACCTGTTTGTCCGTCCCGGGTTTCGCGGGCGAGGAATCGGCAAGGCTCTTCTAGCTGGCGTCGCCCGCGTGGCTGAGCAGCAGAACCGCCTGTTCATTCGCTGGGCTGTACTCGATTGGAATCAATCGGCCATTGCGATGTATGGCAAACTCGGCGCCGACTTTCTCGACGAATGGCGCACTGCTCTTCTTGCCGGCGAGAGTTTGAAGAAATTGAGCGAGCATTTTCCGCTCACTAGCACGTAAAGCTACTGCCCTTTCGAAGTGGTCAACCGCACGAAGGAGAGGAGACGAACATGTCATTTCGAGAATCGATCCATCAGACGGCCCCAGAGGTTATGCAAGCCGGGTGCCCCAACAAGAAGCGCGGAACCATGAACCGGCTCAGGTTCCTTGCTCTATTTCTACTGATGTGTGCACTGTGCTGGCAGCCCGATCGGGCATTTTCCCTATCAGCCGGATCGGAGCCCGCTAAGGCCCGAGATGGCGCCCACGATTTTGATTTCAGCACTGGCGTGTGGCATACACACATACGCCGTGCGCTCGACCCGTTCTCGGCTTCGAGCGACGTGGTCGAACTCAACGGCACGGTCACGATGCGACTAATTTGGGGTGGGCGCGCGAGGTTGGAAGAGATTGAGGCGGACGGTCCGAAGGGACATTGGGAAGGAATGTCGCTGTTTCTGTACAATCCGCAGTCGCACCAGTGGAGTCAGACGTTCCTCAACAGTAAGGCCGCAGCTCTGACCGGGGCTTTAGTAGGCGAGTTTCACGACGGCCGCGGCGAGCTGTACCAACACGACACCTATCACGACAAGTCGATCTTCGTACGAGCAGTGTGGTCGGAGATCACTCCCAATTCGCATCGTTACACGGAATCGTTTTCGAATGATGGAGGGAAGACGTGGGTTACGTCATTTGATGCTCATAAGACGCGTGAAAAGGATTTGCCGCCTTCGGACGTGGCTGCTGGGGCTGAGGCGATGAGCGCCGATCCCGATGGGCACGCGTTCGACTTCGATCTGGGAACGTGGCATACCCAGTCTTCGCGGCTTATGCGTCCCCTGACAGGGTCAACGACATGGGCCGATCTGGAGGGGCAGACGGTGGTTCGCCGAGTGTGGGGGGGGCGTGCCAACCTGGCGGAATTTAAGGGCGACGGTCCCGGTGGTCATGTCGAATTGCTTGCCCTGCGCTGGTTCAATCCCAATACGCATGAATGGAACCTCGACTTCGCCACGCCGAATGTTGGCACACTAGGAGATCAGCCGGGTGTGGGGCAGTGTAAGGATGGGCGTTGCGAATTTTATGACCAGGAGGAAATTAACGGCAAACAGATCTGGGTTCGATTTTCCATCTGGAAAATCAGTGATGATTCCGCGCAATCCGAACAGGCATTTTCCAATGATGGCGGAAAAACCTGGGAGGTCAACTGGATCAACAAATACACGCGGGAGAACTAGAAATCAGGGCTAGCGGGATGAGATTCTGCGATTCAAGATGCTGTGATTTCTTATTCGAAAACATATGAGCCAGCCTGGAGCGCGATGCCAACCTGATTGAGCTCCGCCGAGATTCTGGTTTGCCATTGGTTTCGAGCTTAACAATAAGCTCGCAGCCCAGCACTTCGCCGAGACGTGAACACCCATACTGAGGTGTGTTTCGCAAGACCGGTGCGATTAGAAGGGCTGCGGGTCTAATTCTGCAAAGGTCCAGTCGCGTCTTCGGTTCTCTTGCCCATTGGGTAAGAACCTTGTCTGTTTCGGCGGTATCATGTTCATGTGGGACCCGAATACGCAGATCGGTCGTCGCACTTTCCCTGGTGGCCCTGCGGAACTGAACCAAACCCACTGTTGGTGTGCATCGCCATCTTGTATTTCGCCTTTCGCCTCGAAGCTCTCCAATAACGAATTTCGCCAGCGTCAGTTGCTCATCAGCAAAAAAGGAGAAGCTTAGGTTTTCAAGGTACCGCCGAGCATAGCGATTCGTCCCTTGCATTTCGGGTTCTCTGTTCCAGTGCAGCCGGCGAAACGCGGTTCGAACTCATCGATTGAGGAAAAGGCCTCTTGATGATTCAGAGTCCAGGCGAACCCAGTCAGCGGATTCGTAGAACTGCGAGAGTGGGCTAGGTGCGCCCGAATCCAAACGACGCCGACATCGACAGCTTGAACTATAGCCGCTTGTCCTGATCTTCGGCGGGGCTTCCCGGATTCGAGCGCAAGAACCGGATATTCCACGGAGCGGCTCCCGACTTATCCTCAGAGATGTCAGGAAAAGGACCGATCAAAGGGAGAGAAACGAAGTATGAAGTGTATTACTGGAGTCCTGCTCATGATGCTCATGAGCGGGCCTATATTGACGCTTGCGGCCCAGACGGGCGCGACTGGTTGGTCGCCATCAACACTAGAAACGCTGCGTCAGCTGCAGTCGGCGGCGCTTCGCGACAACTACGGATACGAACGATTAGCCCATCTCACGGACAACATCGGTGCAAGGCCTGTTGGATCCTTGCAGGCGGCTGCAGCGGTAAATTATGTCGCCGCTGAACTGCGCAGTCTCGGGTTCGACGTACATCTTGAAAAGGTTCGGGTCCCGCGATGGGTGCGAGGTGAGGAACGGTGCGAACTGGTTGAGTATTCCGGCCGGGTGCCGGGAACCACCCAGAAGATCGTCGTCGCCGCACTCGGAGGTTTCGGAGTCGCCACACCTCGCGACGGGATCATGGCTGAAGTGGTCGTTGTCAACAGTTTCGCCGACCTCGCCGCCCTGCCGCACGAGAAGGTAGCTGGCAAGATCGTGCTCTTCAACAAGCGTTTCGACAGGACTATGGCTGATTCAGGTTTCGCTTTCGACGCATACGACCAAGCGGTGGAGTTTCGGACTGCCGGCCGTGCCGCGGCGGCGAAGGCGGGTGCCGTTGCCGTATTGATGCGCTCAATAGGAGGTGCGGAATTCCGGCTTGTCCACGTCGGTGAAACCGACTACGAAAACGCCGCGCACATTCCCGCAGCTGCAACTACCGCGGAGGATGCCGACCTTATCGTCAGGCTTTCGTCCCAGGGACCAGTTCGGCTTCACCTGGTGCTGAGTTCCGACATGCACGAAGAAGTGGATTCCTATAACGTGATCGCCGATCTCAGAGGAAGTGATTACCCCGAACAGGTCGTCATCGTGTCGGGGCACCTCGACTCATGGGACCTTGGAACCGGCGCCATTGACGACGCGGCCGGAGTTTCGATTGCGATGGCCACCGCCCACCTACTTCATGAGCAGAGTCTCCGGCCCAGTCGAACGATTCGAATCGTGGCTTGGATGGGCGAAGAGAATGGACTTCTGGGGTCCCGTTCATATGCCAAGGAACATGTCCCCGAAATGGCGAACCACTTCGCCGCGATCGAGACCGACTCGGGCGCCGGGCATGCCATGGGAGTCTATTTCACAGGCGACCCCTCACTTGCCGTTTTCCTCCAACCAGTCGCAGAGATTCTGCAGGAATCCGGTGCGGGCATCCTCCAGGACTTAAACGAGCCCGCGCCCGACCTTGTCCCCCTGCATTTCCGCGGTGTTCCCACGTTTTCTCCAATCCAGGATACCCGGAAGTATTTCGACTTTCACCACACTGCCGCAGACACCCTCGACAAAGTAGATCCCCAGGAACTAAACGAAAACATCGCGGTTGTATCTGTCCTCTCCTATGCACTAGCAACGACGAAACAAGAGCTGCCCCGTCAGCAACTAGCCCTGCCGGACTGGCTGAAATGATGACCCGCCGATTGCAAACATTCTGGCGGCGGTCGATTTGTGCTGTCACTACTGCGGTGATGGTGGTGGGGGTGGCTGGCGCTCAACAGACGCCGCCAGCGATCGCATCGGACGCGCGCGAGTCATTGCAGGACGCATGGTGGACGGGTCCGTTGCTGGCGAATTCCGCGGCTACGTTGCCTCGCGGGCACTATCTTGCGGAACCTTATATCTATGACATTATCGGGCCCCATTCCCAGCTCTTCGGATCTCGTGCTTACGTGCTCTACGGTCTGACTAACAAGCTTACAACCGGAGTGATTCCCATCGTCGGCTATAACCAGCCAGACCAAGGCCCCAATAGTTCAGGCGTGAAGGTCGGCGATATCACCCTGCTCGGTCAATATCGGCTCACCCAATTTCACGAGCACAGTTGGGTTCCGACGACCGCCATAGAGGTCCAGCAAACCTTTCCCAGTGGGAAATACGATCATCTCGGAACCCGACCTAGCGATGGCCTGGGAGCCGGCGCTTACACCACGACCGTATCGCTGAATACCCAGACCTACTTCTGGCTGCCCAACGGTCGGATTCTGCGCACGCGACTCGACGTGTCCCAGTCTGTTTCGGGCGGTGTCGATGTGGAGGATGCAAGCGTCTATGGGACTTCGAAAGGTTTTCGCGGGCGCGCTGAACCAGGCAAGTCTCTGACCGTCGACTTGGCCCCGGAATATAGCTTGACTCGCCAGTGGGTACTCGCTCTAGATGCCCTGTACGAACACAACGGAAGCACTAGCGTGATGGGGACCCAAAATGCGAAGAACCTGCGACAAAACAGCGGCTCCAGCTGGGCGTACGGGTTTGCGCCAGCCGTCGAATACAACGTCTCGCCAAAGCTGGGAGTGATCTTTGGTGCGCGCCTGATCGCGCCTGGCCACAATTCGTCACTCACCGTGGCGCCGGTGATGGCCATCAATTTTGTCCACTAATAATTTGACAGCAAGATTCGGAGTTTCTTTTCTCCATGCCCCCAGTAGATTGGCCTTACTATGCGACTGAAAACAAATTTCCAGCTCATCTTGATCCTAGCTTGCTGCCATGTTTGTCTAGCCCGATCAAACCAACGAACGTCGTCCGCCTGTACCGTTGCCGGACACACGAGGTCGGGCGACCTAGCGGTCGTATGCCGGTACGCTGCATCGGGGATGTGCTATCGCCTCTCGAGTGGGAGAGATACTCTCCACTTTGTTAAAGGGGCGCCAATCTGGATTGACTTCGAGCCCAATGGTGCCAGAGTTTCCGACAGTAACGGAACCTCTGCAACAGGGCTGCAAGTCACTGAAACAATATACTTAAATTCACGCCAATGGCCCTGGTTCGGACCGGTCTCAGAAATTGTGTGCGTAGCTGGAAAGGAGTGAGGGCTGGAGCTTGGCGGCGATCCAAGATTGAGCGGGCCGCATAACGCACAGATGCGACCTGATGTTAAGGGCGGGAGCCGTCTAACTGCGTCTTCCGAAGATTTGACAGCAGACTCCGGATAGATTTGATAGGGCGCTTGTCCTAAATTTGACCTGCGATGCGGAAATCGGGAGGTATTCATGTTGGACCAAGGTAACAGCTGGGAGGCGGTTCAAAAGCGGGACAAGAGTCGAGACGGTAGTTTCTTCTATGGTGTTGTCACCACCGGCGTGTACTGCCGGCCATCTTGCCCATCCCGTCGATCGCTTCGCAAGAATGTACGCTTTTATGCATCGGCCGGTGACGCGGAAAGAGATGGCCTTCGCCCCTGCCTGAGATGCCGCCCTTTGGTCGCCCCCGGGCCTGACCCCGCAGCAGAGCTAATTCGGGAAATGTGCCGCTATATCGAAAAGCGCAGTGACGAACCCTTGAAACTCGAGGACCTCGGAACGCAAGCAGGCATGAGCCCGTCGCATTTCCAGAGGACCTTCAAAGGCATCGTTGGATTGAGCCCGAAGCAGTACTTGGATGCGGCGCGCCTGCGCAAATTGAAGAAAGGCCTGAAGCAGTCGGGAGACGTGACGAAGGCGGTTTACGAGGCTGGGTATGGTTCCTCCAGCCGCGTCTATGAACGAACCGATACGCAGCTGGGCATGACACCGAATCAATATCGGCAAGGCGGGCGGAATGTGACGATCATGTACGCCACTATCGAAACCCCGCTGGGATTAATCATGATCGGCGCAACCGATCGAGGACTGTGTTTCCTGCAATTCGGAGATAGGCGCACAGGCTTGCTGACGATGCTCGAAAAGGAGTATTCGGCGGCGCAACTCGTGGGCATGAGTAAGCCCTATCATCCCGACTTTCAGAAGTGGGCGCAATCTCTGAACGACCATTTGGCAGGCACCCACCCGCATCTGGATCTGCCCCTGGACATTCGAGCCACGGCCTTTCAGATTCGGGTTTGGAATTACCTCCAGTCCATTCCGTACGGTGAAGTTCAGTCATACGCCGAAGTGGCCGCTGCGGTCGGTAACCCCAACGCCGCGAGGGCCGTAGCCCGAGCCTGCGCCGCGAACAGGGTAGCACTCGTGATCCCCTGCCATCGAGTCATTCGCGGAACTGGCGAACTGGGCGGCTATCGCTGGGGGCTTGCCCGCAAGCGGACACTCATAGACCAAGAACGTTCGCACCGCCCAGCGATCAATTAATCCTTGCGATTACATATCGGCGGTCGATTCAGTTTATGGCCTTGAGCGAAGAGTCACTGCGGATGGTGAGGCAACACTCTGCGGGTGGAAGGGCCAATCCATACACCGACGATGAAGAACGCATTGCAGACAGACAACAACTTCTGAGACGTGGCTGGACACGTATGGGCACTACCCGAAGGCCGAGGCTATACGGGCCCGGAGGGTGCAATGCTCACTTGGTTGAGGGACGCGCGAAAACTAAGATGCGTTCTGGACCGGTGCGATGACACCATGCTGGGTTGTGCTCAAGGACCATGGGGGCAGAGGGGACGAATCAGGAGGGCAATACACATGACTACGGCAATACAGGATGCCAGCACGACAACGAATGCAGCTGCGCGCGCCAGCGTGCTTGACTGGCGCGGCATCTCGCAAGATCTCGACGATCAGGGGAGTGCGGTACTCGCAAGCCTACTGACGCCTGACGAGTGCCACGCGTTAGCCGAACTCTATCCGGACGATACCATTTTTCGCAGCCGCGTTGCCATGGCGCGGCATGGCTTCGGCCGGGGAGAATACAAGTACTTCAGATATCCGCTACCCGATATCATCGCCGATCTCCGGACTGTTCTCTATTCGCGTCTTGCGCCCGTCGCCAACCGTTGGAGCGTCGCCATGGGCGTTGATGTCCACTACCCTGAGAGCCATGCTCGGTTCATCGAACGCTGCCACAACGCAGGCCAAGTTCTGCCGACACCGTTGCTGCTCAAGTACGGAGAAGGAGACTACAACTGTCTCCATCAGGATCTCTATGGGGAGCATGTCTTCCCTATACAGGTCGCCGTTCTTCTATCCGATCCGACCACCGACTTTACGGGGGGAGAGTTCGTACTCACCGAGCAACGCCCGCGCATGCAATCACGGCCAGAAGTTGTTTCCCTGCGCCAGGGCGACGCAGTGGCCTTCGCCGTCCATCACCGCCCTGTTCAGGGCAAGTGGGGAACCTATCGTGTCAATCTTCGACATGGTGTCAGTCGCCTGCGATCGGGACGCCGGTATACCGCTGGCATCATCTTCCACGATGCAATATCGGGAAGCGCAACTCGCGGAACCGCAAAAGGGCTCCGACAGTCTTGCCTTAAGTAAGGCTGATAGTGATGAACTTCAGCGGCTATCCCCGGCTGAGCGTAAGGCTTGGAATGAGGCAGTCTCGTATTACGGCGGATCAATGGTGGAAACGCGACCTGCTCTTTGATGACGATTTGATTCACATCAAGGATTTACTCGAGGATGCAGAAGCTTCTCCGGACTTGGCGAACACGGAGATTTCCGCGGAATTAAGGGTTGTGTTTTTGAAAGCAGCTCCCATCTATCGCAAACACTGGTGGGAGAGGCACAACAAGGAAAATCGGGAATGGATCGCTCAAGTTGAACCGTTGGTGCAGCGTTGTGGCTCGATTCTGAGCACGAAGATAGCAGCATCTATGATGAGCCGTGGCCGCAGTACCCCGTCAGGGTTGATGCAGTGGCTTATGCGAATTGGGCGGGCGCATACACAACAACGGAGCCAACACGTCCTACCATCTCGACTACAGACGCATCGAATCAGGGGCCAGCAGCTTTGGAGACTCTGTTTCATGAGACATCCCACGGCATGATGGGCAAGCTGAGGGAGTCGATCAACGCGGCAGAAACGGAACTCAATGCGCATCGGCCCGGAGCGGCGTTACATTCGGGCTCAATATGGCACGCGGTTCTTTTTTATACTACGGCGGAACTCGTAGCAGAACAGATCCCTGGCTACACTCCGTATGCCGATCAGAATGGACTATGGGCGCGTGCATGGCCTGCCCCTGACCGATCTATTATTGAACAGGATTGGAAGCCCCACATGGACGGTTCAGTGACACTTGAGCAATCTCTGACTAAACTGGTAGCCGACCTAGCGGCAGCGACTCCAAAACATTGATTCGTGTCCGTGCTCGCGAGAGGGGAAAATCCTTCGGTCTTGCGGCAACGAGGTCTTGAGTTCCGGACTCCGGAACAGACATTCATTGTTCCGGTCACTGCCAGCGATGACATGAGGCAGTTCGACCCAGTAGATCTAGCCAGTAGCCGTCAAGGCTTACTCACTCGCCGAGATCGCTCCCGCGGCCCAATGGTCGGCCGAGAACGGCACGCTAATCTTGCCTCTGCTCAACGGCGTGGATATCGCCGATCGCTTGATGGAACGAGGTATTCCAAAAGAAAACGTACTCGGTGGGCATACGGACAAGAAAGCGATCTGCTGGTAGGAGTAATCAGATTTTCGCGCCGCAGCTTGCATCCTCTCGAGATCTTTCGGGGTCTCGATCGAAAGTTCGTCTCCCCCCACACCTGCCGAGGTTGCTGCCGAAGCGGAATAACACATTGTGGCCGCGCCATTCAGCAGTTCCGACGTCCGCGTCGAAGCTGTCGGCGACCCCGCGACGAGGTCTCCCCTAGACTCGAATCCGGAGTCGGTGCGGCGCGCCCATCTTTCCAGCGCGCATCGAAAGCCTGGCATCGGTCGCGGGCGATACCGAAAGATAAATCCATCCCACGCTCGGATGGTCAGGCCCAGGTCTGCACCCCAATAATTCCCCAATAGGCCAAATACGCCGCTGCGATCACCAGGGCAAGCGATACGATCCGCGAGAACCTTCGGACGCCTGGACGAACTCCCGCGCTTGAACCTCGTAGGGAAACCAGAAAACTCACGAGCGACGCCAATCCGAACAGAAGGGACACCACCCACAATACAGCCGACCACACCGTGAAATTTCCCAGCCGATCAAACAGGTCCTCGCTGCACAGGATAAAGATCACCACGAAGGTAACGAGGCTCAAAACCGTAATTAGCGGCCACCAGCGCATGGCCCGCTCTGCGGGACGACGGCGGCTACGTATGAAGCCCCCGATCATCCAGAACGGAGCATAGAGAACGATCGAGAAGATCGAGAGCACCACGAACCCAACAACAAGAATTTCTCCGATCGCGAACCACGCCGGAATCTTTTTCATCGTCGTTTGCGAATCGGTTTGGATGAATCGACCCTCTGCGTTGGGGGTTAGCAGCTCAAGAGTTGCGACCGGGTCGGACGGGGCTTCCTTATCCTCGAAACGAAACTGTGCCGCTTCGACCGGTATGTGGACCTGGCGCCAACTTCCTAGTGCGGAGGAGATCATCTCGCCGTCTTCGAACCGAACCCGGCTCAGACGCACGAGGCGTCCAAGAAAATGTGTCAGCTCCGTGCGGGGGGAATCAGGCTCGTACCATCCGGCGTAGTCGGCGGCGTATGCCGGCAACTGCGCTGGCGGCGGCACTGGCGGTTTCTGCAGGTTGCGCGTGATGTAGGCGCGCATCGCGTGAGTGATCTTTTCAAACGCGTCATCACTTTCGCTGTTGATGCTGACAAAATATCCGACGCCGTAGTCAGGCATGTAGGACATGTCGGTGAGGCCTCCATCGACTCCGCCGTCGTGGCCGTGGTAGACGAAGCCATCTTCAACGCTCCAGAAATTGCTGAGGCCGTATCCGGCATTCAAACCCTCTTTGGCGGCCCACGTGCTCTTGGGACTCTCCATACGATCGATGTCGGGGGAGGGGAGCACCTGCTTCCCATTCACCGCGCCGCGATTGAGATAGAACTGCAGATATGCTGCCATGTCGTTGGCGGACGCGTTGATGGCCCCGGCTGGGCGCATGATGATGTGCGAGTACGGAAAAGGAGTCTTGCCGTCGGGATGATAAAGCGTGGTCGCCGTACCGGGCGCGGGCTCGAAGTAGGTCGCGGTGTTCATCCCGATGGGCTTGAAGAGGTTCTGCTGCACAAAATCTTCGAACCGCTGGCCCGTTATTTTCTCGACCACGTAGGCCGCGACCGCCGGTCCAGCATTGCAATACGCCATTCTCGTCCCTGGAGGCCACCGCGACGTACGCGAATGATGATCGTAGTCGAGGCCCTCACGCAAGCTCATTGAGTCGGGAGCCTGTTTTGCATACTCGCGAAAGTGCAGGTCATCCCAGCCCGTGGTGTGCTCGAGCAAGTTCACCACCCGGACGGGATCGCTCGATTCCCATGGATTGTCGAACCACACTTCCGGCGCCAGTGTGTGAAGGGGGTCGTCGAGAGAGAGCTTGCCCTGGTCGACCAGCATCAGGATCGACAGCGAGACGAAGGCCTTCGACGTAGAACCGATGCGGAAGAGCGTATCGGCGGTCGCGGCGCGATTGCTGGCCAGGTCGGCCATGCCGAGGCCCGTGACCCATTCGGGCCCGTCTTTGTGAACGATCGCGATCGACACCCCATTCGTGTGGGTGTCTTTGAGGATCTTCTCAATCTGCTGGTGGAGCTCGTCGATCGATTGAGCCGGCATCGGCTTTTCGTCCTTACCAGCGGGTTTATCCGCGGCGAGGGAGTTGCACGTGACTAGGAACAGAAGAGCAACGCGAATGATCCATTTCACGTGAGAGAACCTCTGTGTCAAGACTGGGGGCTGAGCGGACCATCTTTCCGGCAGATGGAACACTTCGGTTTGGAAGAACCATCCATGTAGTTCAGTCCATATCAATCCCAGCGGGATTTGCCGAAGCCTTGTTGCGGTCACGCTCCAAACCCACCAAAGAAACCGAAAATGCGAGTCTCCGCACGCGGGGATAACACCGCGAAGATCTCTGAAGCGCCAGCTATTCCACTCGTTTGAGGTCCATTATCCAATCCGTTTCCCACGTTTTACCACCGTCGGTTGATTGTGCCTGCTCCCAGTGACCTGAGGTGGGTGTGATCTCGGACCATAGGAGCCGTGTGCGGACTGGTTTCCCGTCTTCGGTGTCGTCGTTCGCATAGAACGTTCCTACGCCATTGTGGAAGCCGCCTCTCACCGGCGCATCCATCGGCCCAAGTGGCGTCCTGCTGTCCAACCACCAGATCGACCACTGCCCCGTCTTGGCGTCGAACGATCGGGTAGCTACGCCCCGGTAAGTGCCGCCCGGAACTTCGAACACGCTGTCGTCGACATTCGCGTAGCCACCCATCAGTGGCTGGCAGAATAATGTCCCTTCGAATTCGATCCACTCGTGACTGTTGACGAGGCATGCTTCAGCTTTCGATGATGGACTTGCCAGCGTCCGAATAAAAAATCGAAGTCATGCAGTCCCGGCACCGCATTTTCTGCATGACCTATCTCTGCTCCCGAACCCGAGGAGGACTGAGAAGCGACAGATTGCCCGGACGCCATTAGGCCCAGAATCAGCCATACCGTTACAACCAGGCGCTGATGTATTTGCACGTTTGACTCCTTTTTCGTACCGAGATAGTGATACACGCATTCAGCGGATGCTCTCCAGCGCTTCCTTTGTTAAACTTTCACACCGACTTCACGAGGTTCACAAATCAACATTTCCACATTAGGCGTTATACAACTCAAGATGTTAATGAGGTTATCGAGATTTCCTGTATCTCCCGCCGGGCGTTATGCCTAATTCCCCGCGTTGCGCAGGCGCAAGCGCATAATCTTCGCCGGCGTCAGCTTCGCCCCTGCCTTCAGATCACCGTGGTCGTCAATCGCATTCCAGCCCGAGTTGGCGATGTAGTAGAAGCCATCGCCGACAACGACACCGTGGGTCGGATCGCCCAGGGTTGGCGTGGCCCGTTCAATGACCTCCTCTGAGACGATCGC
>JBEKUD010000092.1:0-20885 GCA_049515395.1 Candidatus Sulfotelmatobacter sp.
TACCTTAAGTTCGATATCGGCGGAATGGGCGAATTCGACGTGGCCGTGCTGATCGAACAATACACGGGAAAGAAATCATCGGAGCGGCTCTATCCAGAATGGCGAGGCGGATATTATTACGCTGCCCGTCCCAAGGCTGACGCCGCAGCTCCGCTGGGGCTCATGTACGTGTCGCGCTGGTCCGACGCGGAGAAAGCGGCTGAATTTGCCCAGATCTATGCGCTCTCGCTCGGCAAGAGATACAAGAAGGCCGAGGAAGTAGGGAAATCCTCGCCCGCCGCAGCGCCGACGCATTCCAAATATAAGATCGAACTTTTGCAGGGCCGGCACACTTGGAACACGGAAGAGGGCACAGTGTTGATCGAACAGCAGGGAGATACAGTGCTGGTGACCGAAGGTCTGGATTCGCCAACCAACGAGACGCTGGAAAATGAACTATTCAAGAAGTAAGCGTCACCTTTATCGTTAGTTCTTCTGAGACGGATTTTCGTCTGCCTCCCCCAGGAAATGTTGCACCTTGGCGGCGATGACAAACTGCTTTCCGTTCCGCTCGACCGTTAACTTGCGCTCCTGTCCGGGAGATCCTTCAAGCAGGGACCACACTTGGCCCATCGTGGAATCAGGAACAGGAATTCCATCCACGGCGACAAGGTGATCGCCAGGTTCAACGTCAGGAACTGAGGGTTTACCCTCGAAATCGGCGAGCCCGACGATGGTGAAGCGAGTGTCGTCCTCCGGCCGAAGGATCAGTCCCACGACGTCGAAGTCAGGAAACTTGAACGTGCTGCCCAAATCGAGGTATACCGTAGAGTGCGCGTAATCGAGGCCCACGCGATAGTTAAGAAGTACCTCTGATCCCAGCAGGCCCACGGTCGCCACGCCGCCGCGGTTTTCAAGACGCTTCAGCTTTGCTTTGGGAAAATTCACCACGGCCACATTCGTGAGATAGAGCGGTCCATACTGCAAGCGGTCCACCCGCATCAGCCTCCACTTGGCTTCATCCTCACCTGCTTCTCCCATATTGGCGGGGCCCACGGCCCCAGTCATATGCGGCCAATCCGCATGAGCGGTCGAGAGCTTGTCGAACAACTCTTGCGAAAGAAAACTGATCGATGAGCCCACATCCAGACCCAGGGTATAGTTCTTGTTTTCGATCTTGCTTGGAATCTGGATGAAACCGGTGCTCGCGTCGATCAGCATTTTGCTCTTCACGCCCTTGAACTTCAGGCTGCCGGGCAGTCCGATGCTGAACTCACGGTCGGGAAAATCGATAAGCACGTCGTAGTTGCGCAGCACCGACGACGGAACCTTGATCTCGGCGCTCATGCCGGCAAAGGCAACCGACTCAGCGTTCTGGGGTTTCTGCCGGATGCTCAGCCTCACATTCGACAACCGAACCTTCATGCCCCCGATTAGGATCTCCGGCAGCGGTGTGGGCGTGACGCATACTTGTCCGGCGCATATGAGGGTCAGCCCCATCATCTTAGCCAAACGCTCTGACAGAATCAGATCGGTATCGCCGTTGTCCACCCAGCCGCGAACGCGCTTGGTCGAGCCATCGGGCAAGGGAAGGTAAACGTCGACGATGACGCGGTTGTGATCGAGCGTGATGGGAACCGTGACGGACTTGGGTTCCGCCGGCGGCTTGCCCGCATCTTGAGCGGAAGCAGCGCCTGCGAAAACAATTAGCACCATGAGGACGGTCGTGAATCGCATAGAAAGATTGTACGGTGTCGCCGGACGCTGCCCGGGAATCGCGCGCTGGTAATCTTCAACAAGCCGGCCTCGGGCGCTGACGATGGCCTTGCTATAATCACGAGTTTGACCGGAACGGATTGGCGAAGTCTGTAAGCGCACACTTTGGAGGGCGGGTGGCACAGGCGGAAATCGGCATTATCGGCGGCAGCGGTCTGTATTCGATGCCGGGGCTGACGAAGATCAAAGCGGTGCGCGTGAAGACCCCATTCGGCGCACCTTCGGATGCCTACATCTGCGGAGCGCTCGAAGGGCGCACGGTGGCTTTCCTCGCCCGCCACGGGCGCGGCCACCGCATCTCTCCGAGTGAAATTAATTTCCGCGCGAACATCCACGCCTTCAAGCAATTGGGAGTCGACAGAATCGTTTCAATTTCAGCCGTCGGATCACTGAAGGAAGAGCACAAGCCGCTCGACTTTGTGATTCCAGACCAGTTTTTCGATCGCACGCGGCGCCGCGTGGATACCTTTTTTGGCGGAGGAGTGGTCGCCCACATCGCTTTTGCCGATCCTGTATGTGGCGAACTCGCGCGCGTGGTAAAAGGCGCCTGCCAGAATAGCGGCGTGAACGGCAAGCTGGGCGGAACTTACTTGTGCATGGAGGGACCGCAGTTTTCCACCAAGGCGGAGTCCAATGTGTATCGTGGGCTGGGGATGGATGTGATCGGCATGACCAACCTCCAGGAAGCGAAGCTCGCCCGCGAGGCAGAGATTTGTTACGTCACGGTGGCCATGGTGACCGATTACGATTGCTGGCATCCGCATCACGATTCGGTGAGCGTGGAGCAGATCGTCGCGGTGCTGCTGAAGAACGCCGAGAATGCGGCGAAAGTGCTACGCGAGACCGTGGCAGCGATGCCCCGCGACCGCTCCTGCAAATGTGGATCGGCGCTGGCGCACGCGATTTTGACAGATCGTAAGAAGATTCCTCCGTCCGCCAAGAAGAAGTTGAATCTAATTTTAGGAAAATATTTAGCGGCCCAGCAGTGATTCTGATTGCTGGAAGCGTGGAAGACAGGATTTGCGAATGAGCATTGTTGTAGTAGGATCGGTTGCATTCGACGACGTCACGTCGCCTTCCGGTAGCGTCCAAGGCATTCTTGGCGGAGCCGCAACCTACTTCTCGTTGGCAGCCAGCTATTTCACCCAGGTTCGCATGGTCGCTGTCGTTGGCGAGGATTTCGGCACCGAGCATGAAAACGTCCTGAAGAAACGCGGCGTAGACATCCGCGGCATCGAGCGAGCTTCCGGCAAGACCTTTCGCTGGGGTGGCTCCTACGCCGACAATCTCAACGAGGCGAAGACTACTTTCACAAACTTAAATGTCTTTGAGAAATTCCAGCCGCAGATTCCCCCAGAGTACGAAGATACGGAATTTCTTTTTCTGGCGAACATACAGCCGACCTTGCAAGCCGAGGTCCGTCGAAAAATGAACGGTGTGCGTCTCACGGGATGTGACACCATGAATTACTGGATCAAGGGCGCCCGCCAGGAATTGGCCGAGACATTGAAGTTGGTGAATGTACTGCTGATTAACGACACCGAGACGAAAATGTTGGCCACCGAACAAAACCTGCCGCGCGCTGCGCAGAAAGTGCTGGCCATGGGGCCGCAGGCGCTGGTCATCAAGCACGGTGAATACGGTGCCACGATTTTCTTTCGGGAAGGCGCCTTCGGTATTGGTCGCCATCCTTTTCGCGCTCCCACCCTGCCTCTTGATGAAGTGAAGGATCCAACGGGCGCGGGAGATTCCTTTGCCGGCGGCTTCATGGGCTATGTCGCGTCCCAGCCAGACCTGACGCGCGAAGTGCTAAAGCGTGCGCTGTTCTATGGTGGAGTGATGGGATCATTCGCCGTGGAGAGTTTTGGCACGGAGCGACTGCAGTCGCTCACCCGCGAGGAAATTGACGCCCGCTTTCAGATCTTCCGCGAGCTTACCCACCTCGAATGAAGCCGCGATCACTGCCCGCGAGGGCGCACTCCGAAATCGAGATCGTGCGGCTGGTGTGGCTGGCGGTCTTCCTCTCGGTGTTCTCGTTTCTCTTCTACTACCGGAACGGCGATGTTCTGCTCTATGGCGATGCCGTGGCGCACATCAACATCGCGCGCCGCGTGTTTGATTCGCGAACTCCAGGGCTGCTGCAGTTGGGAACCGTATGGCTGCCGCTGCCGCACTTGCTCATCCTGCCTTTCATCGTGTCAACGCGGATGTGGCAAAGCGGTGCGGGCGGTTCCATCCCGTCGATGGCTGGATATGTGTTTGGCGTGCTGGGAGTATTTCGGTTGGCGCGGACACTGCTGGTTCGCGGCGAAGAACCCGACCGTGCAGCAAAGAAGGCTGCAGCATGGGTGGCGGCGATCTTGTATGCTGCGAATCCCAATCTGATTTACATGCAGGCGACGGCGATGGGCGAAACGCTGTATCTGGCATTGTTGATCTGGGCCACGGTTTATTTCGCAGAGTTTGCCGGCGGAGATGCGAAGGCTCTGAAAAAGTGTGGCCTCGGTCTGGCGGCAGCATGTCTGACGCGCTATGACGGGTGGTCTCTGGCAGCCGTCCTGATCGCCGTCGTCGTGACTCTCAGCTCCAGGTTTTACAGCAAACGCAGAGATGGAAGCGCCAGCTTCTCGGCTCCGCCGTCACGCGCTGTGATTCTTAAATTTGTGCTGATCGCGGCAGCGGCGCCCATTCTCTGGCTGGCCTACAACGCCGCTGTTTATCGAAATCCTCTTGAATTCGCAAATGGTCCTTACTCGGCGAAAGCCATTGAGCAGAAAACCGCAACCGTGAATCCGGCGAAGCACAATCTGCTGGCAGCCGGATCGTATTTCCTAAAAGCCGCCGAACTGAATGTCTCCGAATCAAATTGGCTGGGACGATGGTGGCTGGCGCTGGCTCTACTCGGTAGTTCGGTGGTGTGGTTTAGCGCGCAAGGGCGGCCCATGTTGCTGCTGTGGATTCCGCTGCCTTTCTACGCGCTGTCGGTGGCCTATGGAAGCGTTCCCATCTTCGTGCCGACGTGGTGGCCGTTTTCGGAATATAACCTTCGCTACGGGCTGCAGCTGCTTCCGGCATTCGTGGTGTTCGTACCGATCGCAATTTCTTTTCTGCTGCAATCGGCGGCCAAACTTCCAGCGGTGGCGCTCTCCTGGCGGCGCTGGTCGCCGGTGGTGGCAATCTTGACGACATTCCTGTTTGCGGCCGCAAGCTATGCCGCAATTTGGCGCGTGGATCCTATCTGCTATCAGGAAGCGGATCGCAACATGAAAGGGCGGATCGCGCTCGATCGACAGCTGGCGGAGTGGATGAAACCCTTACCACCGAATTCCACCCTTCTCATGGATCTCGGGGAACATGTCGGCGCGCTCGAGATCGACGGGATCTCGCTGCAACGAACCATCAACGAAGGCAATCATCGGGTCTGGAAGCGCCCCGCCGATCCCCAAGGATTGTGGGAGCGCGCGCTGGCTGACCCAGCAAAGTATGTGGATTATGCGATCGGCTTCCAGGGCGATCCCGTCTGGACGTCCGCGCGTGATCATCACCTGACGGCACTCGTTGAAATCCATACCACGGGTCAGCCGAGAGCGGTTATCTACCAAGGTCGGCAGCAGGCGCAGCCTCCAGGGGTCACGCGGTAATCAGCCCGGTTAACGCCACATTCGCAAAGGCAGCGCGCATCGCAGTGATAAAATCCGGCCATCGCACAGCTTTCCCGGACAGAGAGCGCATTATGAATTGGCAATATATTATCGACCTGCTGCACCGTGAGATGGCGAGCGGGGTTGTCGTCAGTTCGTTGGCGCGACTGGTGCTGGCGGCGGTGCTCGGGGGTGTCATTGGATTGGAAAGGGAGTTAAAACACCGTCCAGCCGGGTTGCGTACCAATATGTTTATCTGTTTCGGCGCAGCGCTGTTCACAATTCTTTCGGATGTGCTCGCAGTGGAACACCTTGGCGACCACACCCGAATTTCAGCCCAGATCATTCCGGGAATCGGATTCATCGGGGCGGGATCGATTCTGCACACGCGCGGTCTCACCACCGGCCTCACCACCGCCTCAACTTTATTTGTGGTGGCCTCGGTGGGAATGGCCACCGGCGGGGGTCTTTATCTGACGGCAATTTTTGCCACGGGCTTGGTTTTGGCTGCGCTTTTTTCCCTGGGCCACCTCGAACTGACGTTTAATCTCAAAACGGTTTTGACCAGCTATGAGGTGACGGGCAGTAGCCTGGAGGAAATCACGCAGGAGGTCAATCGCATTCTGGAGCGTCGACACCGCATGATGCAAAACGTCTTGAGTGGCAGCACGGGCCAGCACGTGCGCCTGCAATTTGACGCATCCGGATGTAACCGGGACCAGAAAGAGCTTTTGCGCGAATTGAAAGCCTCCTCGGTATTGGGTAGCGCGACTTCATTGGGCCCGGTGGAACTGGAGTGAATTCGTCGCCGGTACTGATCCCGTTTGTAAAAGCGAGCGCATGTGGGAATGATTTTCTGCTGATTGATTCCGCGGTCCTCGACAGCCCGGATCCGGCGAACCTAGCAGCGCTCACGCGTCTTATGTGTGATCGGCACAACGGCGTGGGGGCAGACGGCGTGGAGTGGATGTACCCGCATGCGTCGGCGGATGTGGAGATTCGCCTGATCAACGCGGATGGTTCATCGGCAGAAATTTCCGGCAACGGTACGAGGTGCGTTGCCACTTTCATCTCCGCATCCCAGGAGAAAGACAAAATTACGATCCAGACGGGCGCGGGCCGGAAGCTTTGCAGGTTGATGGGTCGGAGTGAAGCCGAATACGAATTCGAGATTGAGATGGGCGAGGCTTTGGTGGGAGCCGAACTGGCGCTCAACATTACGGCGGAGGAGATACGTGGGCTTCCAGTCTCGATGGGGAATCCGCACTTCGTAGCGTTTGTGCCTGAGCTTTTCGAAAGCTGGCAGTTGAGGGCGGCGGAGATTCAGCACAATCCTCGCTTCGAGCAGGGCGTCAATGTTGAATTGGTTGTGGTCAAGGGGCAGCACGACATGACGGTTCGTTTTTTTGAACGCGGCGTGGGAGAGACCGAATCTTCAGGTACGGGGTCGTGCGCATCCGCGGCAGCGGCGATCGCCACCGGCAGAGCGGAATCTCCCGTTCGGGTGCACGCTCCCGGAGGCATGCAGACGGTTCGCCAGGAAAAACACATTTTATTTCTTCGGGGGACGGCGCGCTTGATCTGCCGTGGAGAGTTCTTTGTGAGCTGATCACTTTTAGAGATGCGGATCATTCTTCTGCGGCAAGTGTTTTTAGTCGATACAGGCTTCTGACTGCATGTCTTTCTCGAAAACTTCGCCGCTAAGACCGCCTGCTCTTTTGCCGGGAGACACGGTAGGCATTGTGGCGCCAGCCAGCAATGTGAACCGCAAGGATCTGGAGGCCGGATGCGAAGCTCTGCGGCGGGCAGGCTACCGGCCTTTCTATTTCGACTCCATCTTCGATCAGGATCTTTACTTCGCCGGAACCGTGGAACGCCGGGCCCGCGAACTGGAAGAGATGTTTGCGCGCCAGGATGTGAAGGCCATCGTTGGTGCGCGCGGCGGCTATGGCGCGAATTATCTGCTGCCAGCGCTTGATCTGGGAAAGATCAAGGCGCATCCCAAAATTTTCATTGGCTACAGCGACCTCACCGCACTGCTCACCTATTTTTGCGACGCGCCCGGATTCGTAACCTTCCACGGACCAATGGTGGCCAAGGATTGGGCGCACGATGTTGGCGTCGATATGGATTCGTGGCGCGCTGCACTCGAAGGCGCAGTCGCCTGGGAACTCAATCTGGGTGCGGACTCCGGCACGACTGGAATGGTCGATGGCTCGGCGGAAGGGATTCTCTACGGAGGATGCCTCTCCATTCTGGTAGCTTCGCTTGGTACCCCTTATGAGATCAAGCCTGCGGGTACCATACTTTTTGTTGAGGATGTATCGGCAAAACCTTACCAGATCGATCGCATGCTGATGCAATTAAAATTGGCGGGCAAGCTCGATACCGTTCGCGGTGTTGTTTTTGGCGAGATGAAGGATTGCCTGCAGACCGCAAACCAAGGCTACACGCTAAGCGAAGTTCTGATGCGTATCGTAGGACAGTTGGGAGTGCCCGTCGCCTGCGGAGCGCGCTCTGGGCATGTCACGGCGGCTAACATTACACTGCCGATCGGGGCGCGGGCCAGACTCAACGTGAGTGCTGGCCGAGTGAGTTTAAAAATTTTGGAAGCGGCGGTCACGTCGGAGAAAAGGTAGCTCGAATCACGCATGACGAAGCACATTCATCTCATTGGAATTTGCGGGACGGCGATGGCGGCGCTGGCCGGAATGCTGAAGCAGCGCGGATTGAGCGTGACCGGTTCCGATGCCGCGGCCTACCCACCCATGTCCGATTTCCTGGCGGAACTCGGAATCCCCGTGGCCCAGCCGTTCGATCCGAGGAATCTCGATCCCGCGCCGGATCTGGTCATCGTGGGCAATGCAATCTCGCGCGGCAACGTCGAACTCGAACATATTCTTGACCGGCGCATTCGGTTTTGCTCGCTGCCCCAAATTCTGCACGATGAATTCTTGCGTGGCCGGGAAGTGCTGGTGGTCGCGGGCACTCACGGGAAGACGACGACTACCTCCATGCTCGCCTGGATCTTCCACACCGCTGGAATGCAGCCGTCGTTTCTTATTGGCGGTATCGCCGAAAATTTCGGTTCCAGCTTCCACCTTGGACAGGGGAAGCATTTCATTCTCGAAGGCGACGAGTACGACACGGCCTTTTTCGACAAAGGCCCGAAATTTCTGCATTACTTTCCCGACGCAGTGATCCTCACGTCGGTGGAGTTCGATCATGCCGACATTTACAAAGACTTGGAGGCGGTGGAGATCGCGTTCAAGCGATTGGTGAATCTGGTCCCGCGGCGGGGACGCATTATCGCCTTCGATGGCCCCGCTGGCGGCGCGCCCGAGAGCGCGAGTCTGGGACGTTGCCTGAGCAAGGCTTTCAGCCCGGTGGAGCGCTATGGCTCGGGCGCGGACGCGAATTGGAAAATTACGAACTTGAACTTGGATGCCGGCAAGACTTCATGGAGGGTTTTGCACGACCATCGCCCCTGGGCAGATTTCGACTTCCCTCTGGCCGGCGAATTCAACGTTTGGAACGCGACTGCAGCCGCAGCCATGGCGGCGGCTTACGGCATATCTAAAGACGAGATCGCCGCGGCGCTGAGAACCTTCAAGAGCGTCAAGCGACGCTTGGAAGTGAAAGCCCTGGTCAACGGCATTACCATCATCGATGATTTCGCGCATCATCCCACGGCGATTGCAGAAACCTTGAAGGCTCTGCGGGCGCGTTATTCCGGGTCGCGGCTGTGGGCGATTCTCGAGCCCCGTTCGAACACACTGCGGCGGAGGGTGCTGCAAGCTGATCTGGCCCGAAGCCTGGCACTGGCCGACGAAGTGATCGTCGCCAGCGTGTTTCGTTCCGAAGCGGTCCCGGAGGAGGAGCGTCTGGAGTTGCCGGAATTGCAGGCCGACATCCAAAAGCATGGCGCCCATGCCCGTCTCATCGGCAACGCAGACGAAATCATTCAGACCATCGCGTCCGAACTTCGTAGCGGCGACGTAGTCACGATTCTTTCCAATGGCGGTTTTGGCGGAATTTATGAGAAACTGCCGGCGCGTTTGCGAGCGCTCGCCGGAAAAAACTCAAGCGGTGATTCTGCAAATGCGGCAGGAAAAGTATGAAGTGCTTCATCCCCGCCACGGCGCCGCGACGCTTTGCTCGACTCGCGATGATCTTATGTGCGTCTCTGGCGGATTGCTACGCAGCGACCGACTACACCATATCTTTAGTCAATCCCGCCCAACACTTGGTGGAAGTACAAATCTCCATGGCGCAAGGATCCTCGCAGCGGGAGTTGCAGCTTCCGGTGTGGAACGCGTTGTATCAAATCCGAGACTTCGCGCAATACGTAAACAGCATCCGCGCTACAGACCGCGCTGGACGGCCGCTCAGCGTGCGCGAGTTGGAAACGAGCAGGTGGCAAGTCTCGGGTGCGGAGGGTGGCGCGATTGTCGACTATCAGATCTATGCAGATTCCTTCGGTCCATTCGGCGCGCAACTCACCCCGCACCACGCTTTTTTCAATCTAGCGCAGATTTTGATGTATCCCGTCGACGCTAGAAGCGCACCGATGACGCTGCGTTTCGACCGACTCCCCCAGGGATGGCACATCGCCACTCCGCTCGCGTCTCTGTCCGACCTCACCTTCAACGCCAACACTTACGATCGTCTGGTCGACTCTCCCGTCGAGATCGGAACCTTTCAGGAATCGGACTTCGACGAAGGCGGGGCCCACTATCGTGTGATTGTTGACGCCGAATCCGTCGATTACGACATGGACAAAATTAACGCCATGCTCCACAAGATCGTGGCGGCAGGGACCAGTTGGATGGACGATCGTCCCTTCGACACTTACATGTTTCTTTACCACTTTCCCCGAGGACCCGCGGGCGGCGGCATGGAACACTCCTACGCAACTGCCATTGATGTGAATGCCGATGTCTTAGCGCGTTCTCCGGACGCTCTGGCCTCGGTGACCGCTCACGAGTTTTTTCACCTGTGGAATGTCAAACGTATTCGTCCGCAAACCCTTGAGCCGGTGGATTACACCAAGGAAAATTACACGCGTGCCCTTTGGTTCAGTGAGGGCTGCACCAGCACGGCGGCGGATATCATCCAGTTGCGCAGCGGCCTGTTGGATGAGCGCCAGTTCGAGCGATCGCTCGCTTCGGGGATTGCAGAGCTCGAGCGCCGCCCGGCGCACCTGACGCAGTCGGCGGAAGACTCAAGTCTCGATGCCTGGCTCGAAGGCTACTCCTTCTACCGTGGTTCGGAGCGCAGCATTTCCTACTACAACAAGGGAGAACTTCTCGGCATCGTGTTGGATTTGGAAGTCCGCGAGGCCAGCCATGGACACGCTTCCCTGCGCGAAGTCTTTCAATGGATGAATCAGAACTACGCGAAGCAAGGTCGCTTTTTCCCGGATTCCGACGGCGTACGCGAGGCCGCCGAGGCTGTAAGCCACACCCATCTCGACTGGTTCTTCGCAAAATATGTTTCCGGCACCCAGGAGATTCCCTGGGACGATTTCTTCCGCACCGCGGGTCTGCATCTGGTCGAGGAAAAGACTACGGTGCCGGACGCGGGCTTTGTGGCCTCACGTAACTTCGACGGTCCCATGACGGTTGAAACCGTTACCGGGGGAGGCGAAGCCGAGCGAGCCGGTTTGCAAACCGGCGATACCATTCTTGAAATCGATGGCAAGATTGCGGGACAGGAATTTTCCGAGGAGATCTCTGGACTGGCCGCAGGCAACACGGTCACCGTAAAAGTGCGGGGCCAGCGCGGCGTAGTGCGCGAGTTGAAATGGAAAGTGGGCAGCCGTGAAGAGCTCGCTTACGAACTTAAAGATACGGAGAATGTCACCCCCGAGCAGCGTTCACGCCGGGCCGCATGGCTGAAGGGTGAGGCGCAAATTCCGCAAGAGCTCCATTCGCGTTAAGAACACGGGGCCCTGCGGCGCTCATGTTTCGCCAAATGTGGGTTGCCGGATATGTTTCGGGAATTTGGTTTGTTAGACATTTCGTAAGATCTCCTTCGCAGACTATGATTCGCACCATCGTGATGCTCGGTTTCTGGGTACTGGCCGCGCCAGTCGCAGCCGCCATTGGATTTCCCTGGACCTTCATCACAGGCGATATTCGCCTCCTGTATCGCATGTTCATGGTTGGCGCCTGGAGTGGCGTATGGCTGACCGGGGTCCGCGTAAGAACTGTCGGGCTCGACCGACTCGATCCCGCACGCACTTACATCTTCATGTCGAATCACGTTTCCAACTTAGATCCTCCCATCACGATTCCTCTCATCCCGAAGCGCACTTCGGTGATGGTGAAAAAGGAATTGTTCAGCTACCCGATTCTGGGAAGAGCAATGCGGATGGGCTCGCTGGTCCCGGTTGACCGCGGCAATCGCGATGCCGGCATTGAGGCTGTGCGCGTCGCCAAGGAGGTCGTTCATCAGGGACTCAACATGTCGATCTATGTCGAGGGCAAGCGCTCGTTCGACGGAAAGCTGCTGTCTTTCAAGAAAGGCCCCTTCTATCTCGCGATGGAATGCGGAGTGCCGGTCGTTCCGGTGACGATCACCGGAACGTACGAGGTTATGCCGAAAGGCAGATTTGCGATCAAGCCGGGATTGGTCACGGTGAATTTCCATCCGGCGATCGAGCCTGAGGATTTCGGCAGCCGCGAATACCTGATGGAAAAAGTGCGCGCGGTCATTGACAGCGGACTTCCGGAGCAGTGTCGGAGCATTCCACCAACCACCAGTAGCCAACGGCCGGAGGATGCGTATCCTGCAGTTTGATAAGAGGAAAACAGAAGCTATTCCTTCCGAGTCCTCGCCCTCAACGCTCGCGCCATCTCCGGCAACTTCGACAACAACGCCGAATACTTCAGCCACAATTTGTGATCCACCGCCGGCGCCCCACTCACCAGTGCGCCAGCCGGGATGTCATGCGCCACGCCACTTTGCGGCGTGACAATGGCGTCATCCCCGACCTTGCAGTGACCCACTACCCCTACCTGGCCCGTCAAAATCACACGGTTGCCAATTTCTGTGGACCCCGCAAGTCCAACTTGCGAGCATAGCAGCGCATCCTCGCCCACCTGCGATCCATGGCCAACCTGCACGAGATTGTCGATCTTCACCCCGCGTCGGATTCGAGTTTCGCCGACACTGGCGCGATCAATGCAGGAGTTCGCCTGGATTTCCACATCGTCTTCGATGACCACGGACGCCGGCTGAGGAATCTTGTGCCAATGCCGGTCTGGAGCCTTGGCGAAACCAAAGCCGTCGCACCCGATCACGACGCCATTGTGCAAAAGAACGTTGTTGCCGATGTGGCAGTTTTCGCGAACCACAGCATTGGCATGAGCGAAAAAATTGTTTCCGATCTTCGCTCCCCGATAGATGACCACATGGGCGAGCAGCACCGCGTTGTTCCCAATCTCGACATTCTCATCGATTACGACATAAGGACCGAGGTGCGCATCGCGTCGAATTTTCGCCGAGGGATGGACCACCGCCGTGACATGCACTCCGGGTGCATATCGCAGCGGCTCATAAAAGAGTTCAAGCGCACGTGCGAAGGCAAGATAAGGATCTTTGGCGCGCAACATCGCCGTTGACACGGCAGGGAAGCTCTCGGCCACAATTACTGCGGAGGCTTTCGTGGAACGCGCCGCCGCTGCATACTTGGGATTGGAGACGAAGGTCAGTTCTCCCTGCCCAGCCTGCTCGATCCCCTTGATGCCGGTGATTTCCGTATCGGGCGAGCCATTTTCGAGGCGCGCGTCCAGTGCTGATGCGATGTGTGACAGTTTCATAGGGATAGTCTTGCAAGAACCGAACAGCGAGATTGTAACGGACACTCCAACGCAGGACGAGCATGCGTCCCGCAACCTGAAAGGCAGCACCGAGCATGGAACGGATTTTGCCTTACTATACGGTTAGCGCAAAGACGGCTTGCTCGGAAAGCGATCCCGCCGTCGCGGTTAGCGTCACATTGTAGGTGCCCGCCGGCGTTCCGGGATCCGGTTGATGAGTTTGAGCGCCGCCTCCGCTGCTCCCACCCTCTACCGGCTGCAAGGCAATGGCTGCCGGATAACCATGAGGCCCAGATCTGACCGAGGGACGAATGAATTTACTCTTCAAACATCGGCACTTGCCGCTGATCTTCAACAACTCCGCGGCGCGTACGCCGGGTGGCGCCAATCACCGCGAGAACAGTCAGGGACTCCAGAGCCGTTCGCGGGACAAAAATACGCTGGGTGTTCGAGCGCTGGTCGGGGGGATTGACAAGAAAACCTTCCGCCGTCGTCTGCATGAGATCGGCAGGCATGAGACCTTCGAGGATCTCATTATCCTTGAAGCGCAACCGCACCCACAGCCCTTCGGAGCGGGGACGTGAGGTGAAAGTCTTACGGGTCAGCGACTCCGAGTCGCCGAACTCGCGCACAAAGTAAACGCCCTTGATCTCGTGCAGGTCCATCGCAACCACGTTGCCGGCTGTGTTCAGCAGTTCGAGTTTGCCTTCATGAACGAACTGCGCCGGCGAGACATAGCCTGAGACCGAATCCCGGTCCATTTTGCGGACGATTACCTTTTTGTGAGTCGAGGGCATGGAGTCGGGGGCTTCGGACCTCGGCTGTCGGCCTTCGGCAAAGCAAAACCTGCCAATGTCCGTTCCTTGGGTACAGGAAGTAGCTCCAGTTCGGACCGAAACCTGATCGCCGAAGCCCAAAGCCCGCGAGACATTCTCGCACTATTTCAGCGCAAATCGTGGGAATCCACGTTGGCAGTAGCCAAATCGTAAACGTTGTGTTATTCCTTTAAGTTGCCTTGGCGCCACTCATGTCCACATAAGTCACTTGTATTGAACGGCTTGTGCTTGGTGGAAGGGCCGATCGGCCTGAGTCGGGCTCGATCGCTTGTGGAAATCCTGTGGGAATTGTCAAACCAAGACTCGGGTTGTCATTAAAGGCCAGCTCCGTTGCCGTTTGACTTGGATCTCATGAATACGAATGGCTGATTACATATACACCATGGAAATTCGGTTGACGCCGGATCAGCTCAAGGGCGTCAACCTCGTGCAAGATATAGCCCGCACGGCGGGAATCACCCTCTATCTGACCGGTGGCGCAATCCGCGACATCATCAGCGGCTTTACGATCCGCGACCTGGATTTTACGGTCCAGGGTAATCCCCTCAAGCTGCAAAAAGACTTGGAGCGCGCCGGCGCAAAGCTTGCCGGCCACGACGACGACGTCCGCACGCTGTTCCTCGTTCTGCCCGGCAACGTTCGCGCCGAGATCGGCATGGCGCATAGCGAGCACTATGAAAAAGTGGGCAAACCACCTGTCATCACTCCCGCCAGCATTCAGGAAGATTTGCGCCGCCGCGACTTCACCGTCAATGCCATGGCTCTTTCCCTGAATGAAGGTTCACGAGGGCTCCTACTCGATCCCTTCAACGGCGTGGCGGATATCGAAGCAAAAGTCTTGCGGATTCTGCACAACTATTCCTTCGTCGAAGACCCCTCGCGCCTGATTCGTGCAGCTCGTTTCTCCGCGCGTTTCCACTGGCCTTTGGAGGAGCGCACTCAGCAGCGCTACGACTCCGCCAAGGAAAATAAGTACATCGAGCACATCTCGAAAAGCGCCGTGGGACACGAGATGGCGCAACTGGCCCATGAAGACGATCCTCTGAATGTAGTGCGCGCTCTTGAGAAAGAAGATTTCCTGAAAGTGTTGCATTCACACTGGACAACAGCCAAGGTGGATGCAAATGGTCTTAACCAGCTGGTGAAAACCCGCCAGCAGATCGTGGATCTCGGTTACACCGTCGACCCCTCTGCCGGGGTAATGCACTTCCTCACTGCACACCTGTCGGACAAAGATGTCGCCGATTTGCGGCGGCAGATTCCGCGCAAAGATTTGGTCGAGGCTTGGCGCGACATCGAGGATCATGCGAAAGAGCTGGCGAAGCGCCTGACCGGTAAGGAAGCGGCAACCCCTTCCCGGACGTGGAATCTGTTATCTTCTGCGCGCCCCGAGATGGTTCTGTTTCTTGCCGTGACCGCCCGGCAGCAGGCCGTCGCTCAGAAAATCAAAAACTTCTTTACCAAGTGGCGGGACGTCCAGAAGCGCATTCCGCTACCTGAGATGACGGAACTTCTGATCACTCCGCAGTTACCGGAGTATCCCAAGATTGCCCGCGACGTGTTTATGCTCCTGCTCGACGGAAAACTACGTTCGCGGACGGAAACCCTAAAATTTCTGAAGCCGTTCGCGCCCCCGCCTCCACCGCCTCCTCCACCACCCCGACGCGGCCGCGGACCCAAGGCGGCCGCCGCTCCGCCACCGGTTGCCGAAGTTCCCGGCAAGCCCGTCAAAGGCAAAGGTAAGAGAGGAGCCGGAGCGCTGGGCGCACCCGCTGCTGCCCCGGTGATTGCCGCCATGGCCAAGGCAAAACCCGAAGCTGCCAAGGAAGCGCCGGCGAAACCCGTGGCACAGGCGAAGCCCGCCAAGCGTTCGGCCAAAAGTGCCAAACCCAAAAACAAGCCTTCGCCGAAGCGCGCACCCACGCCCGGGAAGAAGAAAACACCGGCGAAGAAGCCTAAGCCTAAGAAGAAGCGATGAGCAATCAAGCAATAGGGGAATAAGGAGTTCGATGTCAGTCGGGGGCCCGCTCCGGATGCGTGCAAGCTAAGAGGTCGCGCTCATGAAAAGAGTGGGAAAGATTCTGTACATCAGCCTGGGTATATTTTGCCTCCTGCTGGTGGTGGGGATTTCTTTCACCATAGGCTGGCGGCCGATCATCGGACCCAGAAAGCGGGCGGTGACCAACCGGCAGTTCGAGCGAACTCCGGAACGCCTGGCGCGGGGTCGTTCCCTGACGGTTGGGCTGCTGGGTTGTGAGAGCTGTCATTCTCCGAAAGACTGGACGACGCACGGTGCTCCCAATTTGCCGGGAATGGAACTAGCTGGACAAGTTCTAGCCTTCCAAGGCTTCCCCGGCTCGGCGGCCGCGCCCAACATCACGCCGGATCGCGAGACCGGCGGCGGAAATTGGAGCGACGACGAATACGCGCGCGCCATACGCGAGGGCATTGCGCATGACGGCCGCACAATATTTCCGATGATGCCCTACTCCGAGTACAAGGGGCTGTCCGATGAAGATGTGGCTGCGGTCGTCGTCTATATTCGATCGATCCCAGCAGTTCACAATCCGGTGCCGCCGACGGTCGTGAATTTTCCCGTGAATTACCTGGTGCGCGGCGCGCCGGAACCCGTGACGGAACCCATCCATGGTCCGGATCCTGCGGACCGCATGGCGACGGGAAAGTACCTCGTGAGTCTGGGATGTGGCTGCCACCGGGTTTCGGAAAAGCTTGATTTCGGTGGCGGAGAGAACCTCAAAGGGCCATGGGGCGAGGTCACGAGTCCCAATATCACCTCGGACCCATCGGGCATCGGATATTACGACGAAGCTACTTTCATCAAAGCGCTGCGAACGGGCTACGTGGGTGCGCGGAAACTGAGCTCGATTATGCCGTTTGGCGCCTTCCAGAACCTGAGCGACGATGATTTGAAAGCGATGTATGCGTACCTGCGCACCGTGCAGCCCGTTCACCATCGGGTGGACAATACGCTGCCTGCGACCTACTGCAAAATCTGCAAGAAAAAGCATGGAGCGGGAGACCAGAATTAGACCATAATTTACCCCAGAGCGCCCGGTCCGCGCGGGAGTATAATTGAGCGAATGCCTCGCCTGGTGGCCATTGCGGCGATTCTGTTCCTCGCGGGCTCTATGCCGCTCGCGGCCCAGCACGGTGGTGGTCACGGATCGGCGGGAGGCCATGGCGGATTCGCCGCTCACGGTAGTTTTGGCGGCCAATCGTCAGTCGGTCACTCGCTCAGGGGCGCGCATTCCGCTCCCAGTTTCGCCCCTCGCGCTTACGCGCGCGGATCCTTCCGTTCATCGCGCGGGTTAACCTCGCGAAATTTTCGCGGCCAGCGTTTCCGGAACTACGGCTTCCGAAATAACTGCTACGGCTATCGTTGTGCCTGGGGTTACGGATATCCCTGGCTTTATGGCGGCATCGACCCGTACTGGTGGGGGGATTCGGATTCGTCTTATGATCAGGATCAGCAATACCAGATCGGCTGGGCAAACGAGATGAATGCCCAAAGCCTCGACGAGCAGAGAATGCGCGAGCAAGCCGATCAGTATTCCTACACGCCCTACGCTTCCTCCTCGTATGCACCGTCGTCGCCGCGATCGACAGCGCCACGATCCAGCGACCCGCGAGCTGCGGATAAGCCCGATGCTGTTCCGCCTACGGTTCTTGTTTTCCGCGATCAACACAAGCTGGAAGTGCAAAATTACGCGATCGTGGGACAGACGCTTTGGAACTTTGCGCCGCAGCACACCCAGAAGATTCCGCTCTCGGACCTCGATCTTCCCGCCACGACAAAGGCAAATGAAGATCGCGGCGTCAGTTTTCGCGTCCCCGGCGCGAATGAAGGTCAGTAAGTTCGATGGCGATTTCCACGCCGAGCGGTCCACACTGTGGATAACTTGTCGCGTTCGCGAATTCGTTTGCCGTTAGAATGACCCCAACGTGACGTTGCTGATTTTTGATTGCTGATGATTGATTGGGCGGCCCCAGAGCGGTGGGTTTTTCCATCAGCAATCAATCGTCCGTCATCAACAATTCGTTCCGATCCTATGTCGCAATTCGTTCATCTGCACTTGCATACCGATTACTCCCTGCTGGACGGCGCCTGCGACGTCGAGAAGCTCTGCCAACGTGTAGAGGAGCTGGGCATGCCCGCCGTCGCCATGACCGACCATGGGAATATTTTTGGCGCCGTGCATTTTGTAAATGCGGCTCACAAGTACGGCGTAAAGCCCATCATCGGCTGTGAACTTTACATCTGCAAAAAAGAAGATCACAACATCGAGCGCACCCCGCCCGAGGGCGACACTTACAACCATCTGCTGGTGCTTGCTCAGAACGAAGAGGGCTACCGTAATCTCGTAAAGATCACATCCGAAGCTTCGCTTCACGGCTTCTATTACAAGCCGCGCGTGAGTAAGAATTTTCTGGCCGAGCATTCCCGCGGCTTGATCGGTCTCTCCGGATGCCTGAAAGGCGAGGTCGCCGAACGACTTACAGAAGGCAAGTACGGCGCTGCGCTTGCGGCCGCCGGAACCTACCGCGACATGTTCGGCAAGGACAATTTCTATCTCGAGATTCAGGATCAGGGTCTGGCGATGGAACACAAAATCCATCCTGGACTGTTCCAGTTGGAAAAGGATCTCGGCCTGCCTCTCGTCGCCACCAACGACAGCCACTACCTGTGCGAGGACGATGCCCACGCGCAGGACGTCATGCTCTGCATCCAGACCGGCAAGTCGATCCACGATACGGCGCGCATGAAGTTCGACGGCACGCAGTTCTTCGTCAAGAATCACGACGAGATGTACCGCGTCTTCAAAGATTCGCCCGAGGTTTTAACACGTACCCTCGACATCGCCGAGCGCTGTAGCTTGCGCCTGGAAAAAGTTGCCACGCCGTTTCCTCAATTTGACGTTCCTCCCGGTTCCACCATCGACAGCTATTTCGTACACGTCTCGCGCGAAGGTTTTGCCCGCCGCCTCGAGACCCTGCGCCCGCTGCACGAGCAAGGCAAACTTAAGCACTCGATTTCCGACTACGAGCAACGTCTTGAGCGCGAGCTCTCCATCATCCAGCAAATGAAGTTTCCCGGATACTTCCTCATCGTCTGGGATTTCATCCGTTACGCCAAAGAGCAGGACATTCCCGTCGGGCCAGGCCGGGGGTCGGCCGCCGGGTCGCTGGTTTCCTACGCCCTTGGCATCACAGATATCGACCCTCTCCAACACGAACTGCTGTTCGAGCGCTTCCTGAATCCCGAGCGCGTTTCCATGCCCGATATCGATATCGATTTCTGCATGAACCGCCGCGGCGAGGTCATCAACTACGTCACCCAGAAATACGGCCGCGACAACGTCGCCCAGATCATCACCTTCGGCACCATGGCCGCCAAGGCCGCAATTAAGGACGTAGGCCGCGCCATGGACATCCCCTACAGCGATGTCGATCGCATTGCCAAGATGGTTCCCACCCAACTGAACATCACGCTCGATCAGGCCATCGAAGACTCGCCTCCACTGCGTGAGGCCATGGAGAAAGATGGCCAGATTCGTGAACTGATGCAGACGGCGAGAAAGCTGGAAGGGATGGTCCGCAACTCTGGCGTGCATGCCGCCGGAGTCGTGATCTCGCCGCGCCCGCTCACCGAACTCGTCCCGCTGCACAAAACCAAGAACGACGAAATTGTTACCGCCTTCGACATGGTTGCCATTGAAAAGATGGGCCTGCTGAAGATGGACTTCCTCGGGCTGACCACGCTTACCATTCTCACCGATGCTCTAAAGTTGATCCTGCAAACGCGCGGCACTCCGATCACTCTCGAAACCGTTCCTCTGGACGACGCAGAAACCTATGCCAAGGTCTTCCACAAAGGATTAACCTCCGGCGTCTTCCAGTTTGAATCGCACGGCATGCGCGACGTATTGCGCAAGTATCAGCCCAACTCCATTGAAGATCTGACGGCGCTGAATGCGCTCTATCGCCCCGGACCGATCCAGGGCGGAATGATCGATGACTTCGTCGACCGCAAACACGGCCGCAAGAAAGTCGAATACGAACTTCCCGAACTTAAAGAGATTCTGCAAGAGACTTTGGGTGTGATCGTGTATCAGGAACAGGTGATGCAGATCGCGAACCGGCTCGCCGGATACTCCCTCGGTGAAGCCGATCTCCTGCGCCGCGCCATGGGCAAGAAAAAAGCGGAAGAAATGGCCCAGCAGCGCGAACGGTTCGTCGAAGGCGCGGCCCAGCGAAAATTTCCACCCAAGAAAATCGAAAAGATTTTCGACCTCATGGCGCAATTCGCGGGATACGGCTTCAACAAGTCCCACTCCGCCGCGTACGCGCTGCTCGCTTATCACACCGCCTATCTGAAGACGCACTATCCCGTTGAATTCATGGCGGCCCTGTTGACCTCTGTCACGGGCAGCACGGACGACGTGGTGAAATACATCAACGAATGTCGCGAGATGGGCATTTCTGTCGAAGCTCCGGATAGCAACGTCTCAGACGCAAACTTCACGCCTCATGGAGAGGCCATCCGCTTCGGCCTGGCCGCAGTGAAAAATGTTGGCGGTAACGCGATTGAATCGATTGTGGCTGCGCGGAAGAAACTCGGCAGTTTCAAATCGATTTATCAGTTCTGCGAGAATGTCGATCTCCGGCTGCTCAACAAGCGCGTGCTGGAGTCATTAATCAAAAGCGGCGCAATGGATTCCCTCGGCCGCCGCGCCCAGCTCATGGCCGTGCTCGACCGCGCCATGGAGCGCGCCCAGAAGGCCCAGCGCGACGCGGAATCCGGCCAG
>JBEKUD010000093.1:0-20487 GCA_049515395.1 Candidatus Sulfotelmatobacter sp.
CCAAAATTGGTGTTGGTAATGTCATACAGGTCATTCTCATGCAGATAACTTACACGTCCCCGGCTCACGGAGATGGCGGCCAATCTGTCAACGAGGTCAAACGTTAAAGCATCTGGTGTCATGAATCTCCCATAGGGCTTTAAGTTGCCCACTATAGTCTCAATACTTAGTCCTATAGTTCGTCCCAATTATCCAGTTCGGAAAAGGGAAGCGGTAAAACTGGCTGTCGTAGATGGCAGTAGTGACAAACCCACTCTCCCTGTTGCGTTGCACAAGGCTCATGGCATCGGACGCAGTTGGGAATGGGGGGTGTCGCGGAATCGGGGGGATCGTGCAAGGAGTTTGCGGTTGGGGTTGGTTTCCCCTGCCCCACCACCGACTTCGGGGTTTCCTGCGATGAATTTTCCACCATGCTGGCTTGCTTCCAACCATGCGCTGCTAACCAATTAAGCCGCTCACCGTTTGTCCATGAATTAAAGAGCACGGGCCAAGGGGTCCCGTCTGGAGCATACCTAGCCTTCTTCACTTGTCCATTGGTCTTCTTAGCCATACCCAGGACCGGGGTTGGTTTTGTAGTTAGTTCTAGGTTTTCGGGTTTGGCTTCTATTTTTTCCTTAGACGTGCTGCAAGGGGGCGAAGCCCCCCTACCACGATGCGAAGAACGCGGCTTGAAACCGTACCCAAGCGTGCAAGACTTGGCGATAGCCTGCCTTCCGCTGGGGAACGAATCGCAAGCGCCGTCTTCACATCCAACCGCCAATCATCAGATTGACAACGTCGTCTTCCTTTGTCATGGACTTTCTTTCTCCAGAGACCCGGAGTCGGGTAATGAGCCGAGTAAGGAGCGAGAATACCTCGCCCGAACTGGAGGTCCGCAGATTTTTGCATCGAGCGGGGTTCAGGTTCCGGCTGCATCGGCGTGACCTTCCGGGTAAGCCCGATATCGTTTTTCCGACGCTCAAGAAGGCGATTTTTATTCACGGCTGTTTCTGGCATCAGCACCGATACTGCAGAAGCGGACACATGCCGAAATCGCGTCTCGAATATTGGGAACCAAAACTAAAAGCCAACTGCGCGAGGGACGAGACAGCACGTCGCGAGTTACGAAAACTTGGATGGAAGTCGATCACAATCTGGGAATGCCGGATTGAAAGGGACGTTTATGTTGCGAGACTGCTAAAGTTTCTCAAGAGCTGAATCTAAATTTAACTATCAGGATCAAGAACCTAAACGATTCCTTGGAAATGGATCTCCTCTCAATGCCAGCTGTCCCTCGTCTCAGGAAACATTGATGGGAGGTAATCATGGCTTGGAGTATTCAGGTGGCACACAATCTGCGCGAGTTAACTAATGCTCCATTTCCCATCTGATCGCTACTACCAAGAGCTAGCAAGCTCCGGCCAACTCGTGCGGTTTGCTCTAGCAGAGGGATCGGATGGACTTGAGCCCACTTTGCTAATCAAGTCAACATCCTTGACACTGAAGTACCTAATCAGAGGAGCACCGTTCCGGCTAATTCTGGCTGGTCTTGCTCCAGGCGGATATTTCTTGTATGCGGTTAGGATCGAGGATGACCATCAATTCCCCTTTGCCCTTTGGTCGTTTGTTGAGAGCAGTGAAGAGCTGGAGGCGATCAAGGGCATTGTAGAGAGCGGGAAATGCTCAGTCTTTCAAGGAGACTAGTCGCACGCTGCGCCCGTCTGTGCTTGACTTGCCACTGAAGCATTCAAGAGCATACGTGTCAAAGTCCTCCGCGACGTAGACTTCGCGGATTGGGCTGGCAGCATTATCACACGGCTGCCGGCTAAACTTGGCCGCGAAATCGTCGACGAGGCGGCTCGCAGCGCCATTAAATCTCTTAGTGAACGAAACGTACTGGCGGTCGAGGCCACCAAGGTGTCGAGTCGCATTCAGGAACTCGACATAGGGTTTCATCTGCCTTTCATATAAGTCGTAGGGGACAACGCCGCCGTTCTTCGCGATCCGAACAACCTTCAATTCCACGGGATACATACAGCACTTGGCATCGACAAACAGCAGATCGATTTTGACAGGGAGATGACAGTAGTTCTGTGATACACGCAGCAGAACCTCGGTGGCGCCCGACGGCACAATTTATTACACGGACTTCGCACGCGGGTATCTGGGACACTTCGATCCGTCCGGCGGAAAGTTGCTGAAAGAATGGATGTCGCCGGGCGGCTCGCAGTCGGAACCGTATGGAATCGCCATCACGAATGATGGCGAGGTCTGGTATAGCGAATCGGGTGTGAAGCCCAATACCCTGGTCAGGTTCAACCCCAATTCCGAAAACTTCAGTACGAAACCGATCCCATCCGGAGGCGGCGTTGTTCGCAACATGGTGGCAACTCCCGATCGTCGGCTCTATCTGGCATGCAGTGGAGTGAATAAGGTCGCTGTCCTGGATCTGAACAGATAGGCAAATGATCGTAGGTTATCTATCCCGGATTCAGCTGCAGCGCTGGACGAAAGCACAATTGGGCAGCATGCTCGGTCCTAGCGGTTCCTTACCTGAGGTCTAGGGTGGTACAAAAAGCTGCCTGCACCTCTGAAACGCCTGAGCCGCCTAAACTCCTCCAAACAGGTCAATCTGGGCAAAACCGCTATTCTGACCGTTCAGCGACAAGGACGTGACCTGAGACTCGCGACAGCAACGCGGCCAGTTTGGGCGATTGCAATCAGCTGCAAATCGTTGACAAATTGTTTTGCTGTGGGGGTAAATCACATCACGAGAATTGGGGCAGAGCAGTCCGATGCGGCCTTGTGCTGATACGCGGAAAACAAAGTTTTCGCGGATTAATTCTCTTCGGAATCTGCCCGTCGTCCGCTGCACAATTTGCGTGAGCGTCGCGTCAGAAAAAAATTCAATCTGAATTCCACAGTCGCCCGTGAATGCGGCCAAAGCCCTCGGTCAGCCCAAGAAACGAGTGCACCCTACCTGGTACCGCTGTCCGCCAAAGGCGGACACCACACGGACACAGAATCTCCAACGAATAACTCCGGAAGAAGGGAGACGCATAAAACTGCCATGGATACTGGACAGAAGTGGTGAGCGCGGGAGGAATCGAACCTCCAACCTACTGATTAAGAGTCAGTTGCTCTGCCAATTGAGCTACGCGCCCCACGGTGGGGATAAGTTATTGATTTGGTTGGATTAATTAACGCTGCTGTTCTCGTCCTTCCCGCTGGATTTTGGCGTCACTGTGCCACTACTATGCCGCAACTTTCGCTGCTGCGCTTTGCGATCAAGTTTGACAGCAGCATCAGCGAGGTCTTTCTCGTCCACGATATTATAGCGGTCAAACACCGACCTTGTCTTCCATCCGCCGATCTTCATGATCGTTTTTTCGTGCACCCCTAAGCGGCGTAGATTTCGGCATCCGGTTCTGCGGAGATCGTGAACGAGCAGTCCAATGTAGCGGGGGACGGCACGGTCGCATTCACACTTGCCCCCTATTACCGTTCGATCACAAACGCGACACGCCATCCTGCCTGGTCCGACCGCGCAGCACATCTTGTACCACATTTTCCGAAAATCTCCGATTGGCTTGCCATTTTCACGAGTGAAGACGCGATCTTCTGGTTTCTTCCCGGCGATACACATCGAAATGATCGCACGCACTTCCTGTGTCATCTTGATGACTCGGGCATTTCTGTTTTTCGTCGCCCCGGGATTCAGATCGATAGTCCCTTGCAAGAGGTCAACTTGCTTAACGCGCAGTTCGTCAAGCGGTTCAGATCGTCGCCAACCATAAGTGCTGTAAACAGCGAGCAACCCTCGCATCCAGAGCCCGGTTTTCGCTGCTTCCGCTGCCAGAGAGTCATAATTTTCCCATCCCGGAACACCTGATGGCGCTGGAGGGGGGCACAAGGGGCTTACGAAACTCTACATTGTCCGCTCCATGCACGAGCGTAAAGCGCTGATGGCCGATCTGTCGGATGCATTCGTCGCACTGCCGGGCGGATTCGGGACGCTGGAGGAACTTTGCGAAGTGGTGACGTGGACGCAACTGGGACTCCATGCGAAGCCCTGCGGAATCCTAAATGTGCTGGGGTATTATTCGCCACTGCTGGCGATGTTCGACCATGCGGTCGAGGAGCGGTTCCTAAAGCCGGAGAACCGTGGGTTGGTGCTGGCGCGAGACCAGCCTGCCGACCTGCTGCAAGCACTGGAAGAATGGCGTCCGACGCACATTGAGAATGGCTAAGTCGGGAGACCCGATAAATCGGCGCACCGCTCCCAAGTTCGGTCGGAATGATCCGTGCCCCTGTGGGTCGGGGAAAAAATACAAGAAATGCTGCAGAAGCACAACGGTGAACTGAATGCCTTGAATGCCTGCTTCCTGTCGCTCTTATTTCAGTTCGATGCGGCTGAATACTTTGAGCATTTCTTCCTCTGACGGAGGTCGCAGGACGTACCGTTCTGCAAAATCCTGAGCCTGTGGGTAGGTCGTTTCTCGAATGCGCTCAGCAGCCTTCGTGAAATCGTAGGGCGTGTGCCGAAGCTGAATGTCGGGGCCAAGCAAGAGCCAATCCGCACCCGATTCGCCAAACGGCATTCCCACACTGCCAGCGTTTACAACTCGAACCCTTCCGATCATTCGGTCAAACTGCATGTGGGTATGACCGCAGACGACCACAGATGCGTCGAGTCCTTCAAAGATTGGTAAGAGGCTGTCTTCAGGCGTCAACCGAGTAAAACACTCATTCTCGTTTCGCGGGGTAGCGTGGCAAAACAGCACCTCGCCTAATCCGGGAATTTGGACGCGGAGCCTTTTAGGCCAGCCAGCTAACAACCGCTCGTCTTCAGGATGAAGCTGCTGTGCCGTCCAGCGTATGATCGGTCGATACTGTTCCGGGATGGCGGCTGGCTCTTTGCCTCCCATCTGTTCGAGTACCGCGACCTCGCCGTTACCATAGATAAACTGCACGGGAATGCCGATGTCCAGCAAACACGCGAGTGTTTCACGCGGCAGCGGCCCCGGCACCACATCGCCCCCAACTACGACGTGGTCTACTTTTGCTTGACGAATCTCTTCGAGTACAGCCTTCAGCGCAGGAAGGTTCCCGTGAATATCGTAGATTGCTGCGACCTGCATGACAGACCTTCCTTCCTATAGTCCCGCAGCCGGATGCAGAAACTCAAATGCCGCACGGATTACCCTTGATTTCACGCGCTTCATATAACAGTTCAACTGCGGGCTCGGGCAAACGTTGTTTAGGGAGGGCGAGCAGAAGCAGGACGAAGCACAGACCGAGTGTTTCGAATTGCATCCACGCCACGCGGTCGAAGGCAGAGCGCACGTAGATCGGGCCGTTGCTCTCGCGGAAGTCCCCATCAGCGTATCCCGGACGAGCAGCGCCCTCATGCGGTCTATCCCCTCGCGAAAATGCAAGCAGCGCCTATCGAGCCTCAATGCCCGGTCGCCACGTTTCCCTGAGGTGGTTTTTAGCTTGACCCAAAGGCTGCTTTACACCTCTGAAACGCCCGACCTGACCCGAACCCTGTCCGGGCAGCCAAAATCCCCGCAAATCGGGCTCCCGGTCGGTGGCGCGCAGAGGCTCGGGGTCATGTTTCGTTCTTCCCATACTCGTTCTCGTAAACCTAGAGGGGAAGCGGAACAATGGTCACGAACTGGTCAATAGTGAGCATCTGGGAAAGCATTGCAGGCTGGATCATAGGGTTATGACAATAAGGGATATCTTCTTCACTCGACCGCCTCCGTCCCCCATATTATCTCCCGCACAGCAATTGGACAGGTTTCTAAACTCAATGCGGGAGAAAAACGCTCTAGTCGTCACGGGAAAACCTGAGGAATTTGATGAGCTATACCGAAGTGAGAAGCCACTTTGAGAAGGGGAGATTCACTACTGTTGATAAGGGCGTGATCGAGATGTTAGACGGACCAAAACATGCACACGAGGAAATCACCGTAACCACTCCGCTTAACCATAAGGTTAAGGTTCGCATGAAAAACCTCGGGGACGATGTATGGGATACAACGCTTGTTTACGTGCGGCGGTCCCATCGGGTCGGAAAATTTAAGGGTTGGGGCCACACCATACAAGCAGCAAACAAGAAAGCGATAGAAATCGCCGATGCATTACCCTCTCCCGGTCCGGTCATTTGCGTCGACGATGACCCCGAATGCAAGAACCCTAAAACAAGCAACTAACACTCATTTTCGCAGGACTGTTGACCGCACCTCTCTCGCTCTTTCACCTTACGACTGGGCTGCTGCTCATCGTGTCTGGGCTCATGGGTGCTACCAGTATTTCCGGTCGCATCCGACAAGGCCGGGGCGAGTGCTGCGACGGGCGACGGTGAACTGAACCGTCAGCCCGAGAATACATTATCAATCTTGCGCATGATCGCCTCTGCCCATTGAACTGAAGCAGCAATCAACTTGTCACTACGGGGGCTTCCTTGCGGCCCTCCGAACAGGTCATCTGCCGTCTGCATGTGCAGGCTCGCAAGAATAGCTGCCATCAACCCGATCACACGTTTGCGGCTTTCGTCCATGCTGGTGGGGCAATGGAACCTCAGGCAACGGTACGGTTGCGTTGGGTTACCAGCTTAAGTCTACCATATTCGCCTTTTGTTCGTCTACAACCAAAAACCGTCCGTTTGGGGGATTGGATGATGGGTCGAGTGGCGCCGGGAAAGGCACGCTAGGCTGTTCCAAAAACCGCTGGCAGGATTTCGATGGGCAAGCTGGCGCTTGGGGTGGCTGGGGGAGCCGACTACGCGCTGCGACGGGCCAATTTGTGTTTGTAGCATCTCCCGCCTTTGGCGGTCATCGTGCGTATGAATGAGTAGGTGAACAGAAGTAAAGATGAAGCCACCGATTCAGCGCACAGCATCCTACTTGGCTTCAATCTAGACTCTTGGGGTGGGGCGGACAGTCAGATCGATCCGCTTAAGAGCGTTGCCGGACTTCACCCGCCAACCCTTGGGACTCTTCGCTCGCGACCGCTCGACGCGAGCGCAAAGGTTCCGGCCCCGTTGCCTGACGCCTCTCCACCGTTCCAATCACCGGAGCATCTTCCATTCCATCGGCATAAGCCATCGAGACGAACCTCTGCTCGGAACATAAGCGGTCGATGAGACGTTGCTGCCAAGAGGTGAGCACGGCATGGGGCAGTATGGGAAAGTGACGGAACATCCACACAAAATACACGCGTTGGAGGAATGAAGGCATTAAGTATCGCGGTCCGATTGGAGTCTGTACCTGCACCACACCGTCCGCCAATTTATCGATCCACATAAAATAGGCCCGCCTAGCTACTGAGTTTGGCCGGAGCACGTCTAGGGCCGCCATTATTGCACCAAGGTCGGGGGCAAGGAAAGCACTTTCTTGACCGTTTCGGGAATTCTCCGCGTTATTCTTGCTTTAGAGCGGCACTGCTGTGGATTTCGACAAAATTCTGCCCCAAGACAAACTTGCGCTTTTAATAAAGGCTTCCACTCGCTGGATCATGAAAACTACGTTTAGACGGGAATTTCGGGCAATATATCCATCCGGCGGATTTCGGCGGCAACACCGAACTCTCTGCCTGTGCCACGCTCCACTCGCAATACACGGGCATGGCAACAGACCCAACATTTCTCGCCGGAGGTCAGTTCGGGCGGGAGGATCAGGACCAACTCGACGTCTGAGCCCTCGGCCATTCGGGATGTTGTATACAGGAATACACCATTCGTACTCACGTCGCGGGTCTCGGCGGCAAGTTCCGCGCCACCCGCAGCGCTTTTCACCCGGACGGGAACTCGCGTAACGACTCTCTGGCGGGTACGGCGATCAATCTTGGATTTCATTGTTAGAGTTCACTCGTCTTCCGAAAAAAGAAGAAAAGGCGAAGACCGCCAGGAAATGCGTTTTCCCTTCCCGCGGGCGTTCGTCAGTATAGACCAACTCCATCCCAGTGGGGTAAGTAACAGCTTAGATTTCCGGCCTTCGTAAGCGTGCGGCGGGGACCACCAGGGCCTGCTCCATGGTGGGAACATTGGTGCCTCGCAGTTTGGCCTCGGCTTCAGCCAGCTTGGCGGACTCTCTCGTCTGGTAATACGCCTGCACCAGAAGTTCCAGGGTAAAGGGATTGTCCTGGTCCTCTTGCAGATAGGAAATGGCTTCCTCGAACTTCTTCTGATCCATCAGGAGAGTTCCGGCCGCGCCGTTGTAGGAGCTTTGGATCACGCGATTGCGGCTGGCGTTCGCCATCGCCTCTAGTTGCTTGAGAGACTTGTCAGCCAGAACCGAATTGCCAGCATGGGCGGCGCGCACCGTGCGGTTGCGCAGGATGCGGGACAATTCTTCAGTTCTGTCGGACTCAGAAATTGTGCTTCTATGTCCCAGCGCCTCCTCGGCGCTCTGCAGATACTTCAATGCAGCCGTGTCGTCGGCTTGATACTCGGACAGGTGACGGTAGGCTTGCGCTTCCAGAAAGTCTTGTTCCTGGATATGACCAGCCTGGGCAACCTCGAGAAATAGTCTGTCGGCGTCCGCGAATTTGCCGTCGCGGACCCAGGTCATAGCTTCTTGCATCCGATAGCTCAAGCGGTCCGCTTGGTTGTGGGCGGAGCGGATTGCCTTTTCGTACTCAACGCGCGCTTGTTCCTGATTTCCCATCAGTGCATAAGTGTCTCCTAATCCAACCTGGGAGGTTACGAAATCAGGATCGATCTTTAACGCGGTGCCATATTGCTGTAGAGACCCCCCAAAATTCCCCGCCATGCGCAACAGCTCTCCGTAGGAGTCATGCGGATTCGGTTCGTTGGGAAGCAGCGCAACATAACGGTCCATGGCCGCGAATGCTTTTGCAAATTGACGGTTGCGCGCATCGAGATAGGCAAGATCGTTCAGCGCGGCAGGGAAATTCTTGTCGAGTGCCAGAGCCTTTCCCATGAATCTCTGCGCCTGCTCGTCGCCATTCTCTCCCATCAGCCAGTTGCCCGCCAGATAGAACAGATGCTTGTCCTTGGGATACATTTCGAGCATGTCGTTCATCGCGGAAATACCGCCAATGAAGTCGCCTTCCTGCACTTTTGCGATCCATTCGATCATCAACTGCTCGCCCGGCGTCAGCTTGGTCACCAGTGCCTTGGCCTTTTCACGGGCCGCGCTTACTTCCTTGGGATCGGAACTGTTGAAGGCGATCCATGCCCAGGCCACGGCCAGGTTTGGATCTTCCTTTACGGCAGCGCGCCAGTCGTCATTGCTGCGGTCCAGATAGAGGTTCTCGTAATCCCGCATGCCGGCTTCGTAGAGCGCGCGAGCCTTCGCGGATGACGTAGAGATCGGCATTGCAGCAGCAGAAGACTGCTTGAGGTGGTGAGCATAAACGGGCGCAGTACAGCAGGCGCCAAGAATCAGAACCGCGCAGATGGAGCGACGCATTGAGGTCTCCGCAACATTCGCTTTGGAAGAATTATGAGAGCAGCGTAGCATCGCCGGAATGCGGTTACCTAGTAACCGAAGTCACACGACGAGCGGGAAGGGCCTACGTGGCGCGGAAACTCCTGTCCGGGATTCCGCAACTACTGAGGAGTTCTCCCCGCAGATGCACCGACTCAAAAGCCCCTGCCACCAGAGGCAGGGGCTGGAACTGAGAGACGTCTAGAAGGTGAACTTGGCCGCCAGTTGAATTCCACGTGGACCGCCGCCGCCGAGGAAGGGGTTGCCGATACCCACGTCGCCGGTGGCGGTGATCTGATAGGCGCCATTGCCGGTTTCGCGGCCATTGCCTGGCGGCGCAAAGCCGCATCCACACGCTGTGTTGATGTTGGCGGCCGGATCGGCAATAAAAGCTGGGAGCACCGGATTGGCAAAGTTGGGATGATTCAAAATGTTAAAGAAATCGGCACGAATTTGTAGGGTCATTCGCTCAGAGATCGCGGTGTTCTTGTAGATTGCGAAGTCCCATTGCTTGTACGTCGGACCACTCAGAGCGTTTCGGCCCAAGTCGCCGTAGTGACGTGTACCAGGAACGCAGTCGGAAGCAAAGCCGGAGTAAGACCCGTTGTTCGTGCACGGCATGGCGAACGAGCCGAGCTGAAGGAAGTTTGCCGGGTTACTCTTGTCGTAGGTTATGGGCCCGGCCACGTCTGGGCGGTCGTATCCATCGCCGCCTCCGCTATAGTCGTCTTCGGCGTTGTAATTCAAGGTGAAGGGCTGCCCACTCTGCAGGTTTATCGAGCTGTTAAGACCCCAGCCATCCTTCAAGCGCGCCATGTTGCCACCTTTTTTGGGAAGCTCGTATCCCGCAACCCAGACGAACCGGTGCGGAACATTGAAACTCGACGGTCCGTATTCAGCTCCCGGATTCGTGCTGTTCTGAGGCTGGGCGGCGTTGGGAATGAAATCTTCGCCGTCGCTCGAATTGTCCAGGGATTTCGACCAAACGTAATTCACGATCGACATAAAGCCGTGATAGTTGGTCACTCGCAGGCTGGTTTGGATCGAGTTGTAGTTCGACTTGCCAGTAGAGTTCTCCTGGAAAATGTAATCTGCTCCGTAAGGAAAGCCAAAATTCCGCGGCACAGCGAAATCTTGGATCGCGCCCGTTGTGGCGCAGGTTGCGATGCCGTTCGGACAATCGGCCGCCGTAATGGCCGCCTGGCTCGGCTGGTTAAGATCAAAGAAACGGAACAGCCTGTGCCCCTGCGATCCTACGTATCCAACTTGCAGCACCACCTTGCTCGAAAGTTGTTGTTGGAAGTTCAAGTTGTAATTCTCCATATAGGGCGTCTTAATATTTCGGTCAAACGAAAAAATGTCACATTCGACCGTGCAGCCCGGAGTTCCATAGAGCGGGGTGTCGGGAATGTAAGCCCCAGAGGCATCAATTGCAGCCGGGTTAATGTTCGCCATCTGGATTGGGTCCGGCCCGATATTGTTGTATGCGGGGCCAGGAGCAAAGAATGTGGGATATGGCAAGTGGCCCAGCGCCATGTCCTGCGAGAAGGCGTCAAAGAAGAGGCCGTACCCTGCTCGGACAACCGTTTTCCCCTTGCCCGTTACATCCCACACGGCGCTGGCGCGCGGCGAAAAGTCCTTCTTGTCCGGGTTGTAGAGATTCGGGAGTCCGCCCGATGCGACTTGTTCGAGAGTAGCGCTCGATGGGATGAAATCTGAGAACAAATGGCTCCTTTCGGCAACGACGCCGTAATAATCCCAGCGCATGCCGTAATTCAATACCAGGCGGGGCGTTACATGGTAGGCATCCTGCGCATAAAAGCCGAAGCCGTTCTCGTAGGTGTGACGCAGAGTATTGCCGGTGTAATCGAAAGTACCAAATGACGATGTCTGTGGCATCATCTGCAGCAAGTCCTCGACCGTATTAAAGCGGACGCGGCCGCGGGAATACTTATCTAGATACTGTTCAATGCTCGTCCTGCGGAATTCGCCGCCAAACCTCACATCGTGCTTGTTGATCTTCCACGAGAAACTGTCGATGATCTGATTATTGGTATCGACGCGATGGCGGGGATCGCCGGAGGTCGCACCTACCTGCGAGAAAAATCCTGAGCCGCCGGTCGGCGTCGGAGCCAGCAGAAGAATGGGTAAGCCCGAAGAGTCACACGAGGCAAAGGTCACAGGAACGTTGCAAAGCCCGATCGAGCTCGGGTTAAAATTTCTGTCCTGCGGGAAGAATCCTTCTGCGAACCGGTTCCAGCCGTAGCGCAGTTCATTCACCTTCGTGCCCGAGAATATCTTGACGTACGAAAGCGACACCAACTGAACCCGCGTCGGAGTTACGGTATCGTAGCCGGGAAGCTGGCCACCGGTCGCGTTCAGCGCCAGGGGAAACTGCTGCGTGCTGTCGCCAAAGAAGTAGCGGCCGCTGATGTTATTGCTCGAATCGAAGGAGTGGTCGATCTTGGCGATCAGGCTGCTTAGATTGTTGAAAGATGGAGCAATCGCCGTATAGTCGGGGGCATAGTTGCCGCCAGCATTGAAGCAGCCGGAGTCGCTCGATGTGGCTCCCGGGATGTAATTCCCTGAATTGTGCGGCCAGAAGTTGAGAAGAGCCGAGCCCACAGGGCTTACCGTTCCTCCCGCGCCAACCACATTTGCGGTGGCCTGCGAAATCTGAGCCAGAGTGGGAACACAGGCCAAGGAGACCACTCCTACACTCTCGCGCTGCCCTTCATAGTCAAGATAGAAGAAGGTCTTGTCCTTCACAATGGGACCGCCGAGCGATCCCCCGAACTGATTGTTGTGAAATGGAGCCTTTGGAGACGACGTTGGATCGAAGTAATTGCGGGCATCCAAAGCATCATTACGGAAATATTCGAAAAGGTCACCGTGGAAGGCGTTAGTTCCGCTCTTGGTGACGATGTTGACGATGGCCCCGCCGTTCCTTCCGTATTCCGGTTCGAAGTTTGAGAGCACATTCATATCGGAAATCGCGTCGATGGGCAGTATGGCGGACGGAGTCCCAAAAACTCCAGCCTGGTTGATGGCCGGATCGTTGCGGTAGCCGTCGTTCATATCGGTACCGTCGAGCAAGTAGTTGTTGGAGCGCCCGCGCGCTCCGTTCATGCTGAATTCACCATACGAGCCGGGAGAGTCCGAAATCTGGTCAGGAGAGCCGGCTACGCCAGGATTCAGAAAGATCAGCTTCGTATAGTCGCGCCCATTGATTGGCAGATCCTTGACTTCGTTTTGGGTCAGCACGCCGCCTAGATCATTTGTCGTCGTCTCCACCTGAGGCAGCAGATCTCCCTCGACCTCGATTCTTATCGCGACCTCGCCGGGCTTGAGGGTGGCGTTTATTCGGCGCTCTGTGGAAACGTCCACCGTCACGCCTTTGGCTTCGAAGGTCTGAAAGCCAGTTAGAACAACCGTCACGGTATAGGAACCAATCGGCAATTCGGGCAAAGCGTAACTGCCGTCAGCGCTGGTCTCGGTTGTGCGCTCCAAACCCGTAGCCACGTTCTTCACGGTGACCTTGGCGCCGGCAACGACTGCGCCCGAGGCGTCGGTTGCGCTGCCCAGAATCGTGCCCCGAAAGGTCTGCGCCGAGAGGCTCACACCCGCCAGCAGCACAAACGCCAAGATCATGCGCGCTCTCATAAAATCTCCTTGAAGCTGGATTCGTTCTAAGGGAGTGATGTACATGCGGCAGGCCGGTGCTTCAGGCCGTCACCGGGAAGCTTGCAATTCCTTGCAGACGAATGGGTTGCAGCGCCCCCGACCGCACACAGAACATTATCGAAACGCAATCCCCACAGTCAACCCTGAGTTGCGATCCAGAGGATAGATTTTATGGATGCCCACCGCAAAGGGTTTGGCGGAAGTAGGAGTAGGTTGATTTCAATTTCGAGGAACTGGGCAGGACTGTGAGAAACGGCTTTTGTAAGAGGCTTTAGAAATTAATCGTAACGCCGCCGCGCACCGAACGCGCAGACTGAACAAAATATACCGTCTGGCCGTCTTGACCCATCACTGGAACATAACCTTGAGCCAGTAGATTGCGCAGATCAACCAGTGCTTCCATGTGGCCCGGCAAGAAGCCCAGAGTGGGGATGGGCTGTCGAATAAACAGGTTCAGAAAGGGATCGCTCTGTCCCGGCGAGGCGTTATACATATCTACCGGCGTCAATGCTGAACCATTCGCCCAGCGGTAGGATGCGATCCAGCGGGTATGCGTGCAATGCACGGTACCGCTAAGCTTGGCTGCCACAGCTTCCCGCCGTTCGGTTGAGATCCACTGGCTCGCGTTCTGAATCGCGACGTCAGGCTTGGTGAGATCGAGAACCCCACCATAGGCCAAGTCCAGCGTCGCTGTGAGATCTGAGTAAAGCTTGCGCTCAAGGACCACGCGAAGGCCGGGCGTGTCTAGCCTGTCGCCCGCATAGGTGAAGGTGCCGGAATAAACGTCCGGCAAAAGATCGCCGGCAGCAGCCGTCACTGCGCCCGTACCGAGCAGCGCAGTGTTGTCCACGCGATCGTTGAACACCGCCACTTGCAGATTGGTATTGCCCATCCGCCGCGCGACATTCAGTTCCTGGTGCTGCGCGCGCTCCAGCTTGGTGGCAAAGTTAGCTAGACTGATGCGCGGAGCGGCTTCGCTGGAATCCGCGTCCGCCGACGCGCTGACTTCCTGGTCCCGCGGGTTGGGCAATGCAGTCGCGTAGTTGTAACCCACGACCGTGTTCGGGGAAACGTGAAAGGCCACCGAGCCATAAGGCCGGAAAGCAGTCACCCGTCCGAGGAATTGGATGGTCTGCAGTTCGCTGCCAAGCTTCACCTCGAGCACATCGCCAACCGCGAAATCCTCGGCACCCGCGAGCGCCACCGACTGCAGCGAAGCGTTGTGCAGATTCGGATCCGAGGGCGCAAATCGTCGCATGGCAACCGCCATCGACGGACCTGAACCATCGGGCAGCCGGTGCGCATACATCGCGCGCAGCGCCGCAACAGGCAGGCCATCTCCATAACCGACATTCCCCTTCAGCCCAATCCGGTCTACGGAAAAAACGTTGCGCTCCACCGAGAAGCCCGTGTTCATGTCGGACCCACTGCCGTATCCCCCGGCCGCTGAACCAGCCAGGAATGAGAGGCTTCCCTTTAAGTCGTTATCCTGTTTTTCCTCGCCCGATGCTGGATCGTCGAACACGCGCAGAACCGGGCGATTCGCCACCGAACGCAGCGTCCACTTCCAATCGTCATCATCTGGCGTGCCGCGCAACGGACCTACACGCATGGCATTCAGCAGAGTGTTCAATGTGATGTTCAGGTGGGTGCTGGCGCCCGGATGCAATCCAACTTTGTCATACCAGGCGGGCAGGAACGACGCTGCCGAAACTTTGACGGTGTATAAGCCAGGCAGCAAATTGGTCGCGGAATAAAAGCCGGCTCCGTTGGTAAAGACGGTCAAGGTGCGGGCTGCGGTTCCAATAATCTCCACCACTGCGCCCATCTGCGGTATACCCGAGGCGTCACGCACGTATCCGGAGATCGCCCCCGGCTGCTCTGCGGCCCACGCAGGAAGCGATAACGCTACGATCACCGCCCAAGTCTTGAGCTGGCGAAGCTTCATCCCACCCCCGGGAAAATCAGACCGCCGTTTACTCTACCGCAAAGGTCGCGGAAGGATCCACTGTCTGTTTCGACACATTGTCGTTCACTTTGATTTCGATCCGGTATACACCGGGCGGCAGGTTTGCCGACGCAATCGATTTCTGCAGGGTCACCTGCTCACCTACATTGCCCATCTGGTCAGTGGATTCCATCTTCTGAACGATAGGTTTGTTCGTCGCGATGTTGACGATGTCGAACTCAAAGGTGGCCGAAGGCTTGTGCGTCTTCTCGTCCACCCCCAAGTTGTAGACCTGCATCCAGAAATTTACCTTCTGGTCACGATCCTTTTTGAAAAGAGCAGGCTTGCCGTCCGCCGGAGCCACGCGCGGGCGAACCTTGGTCACGCCAATCACGAAACTACCCGTGCTCACATCTTTGGTGGGCACCGCTTCCATCTGATCGGCTACGATCAGCGAAGAGGTCGACAACTTGTCGTCGGAATACTCCGGCACGACGATACCGCGGCTCCACAAGCCTTTGCGGTCGCCGTTTACATCCTTGACCGCGATCTCGACCTTATAACGACCAGGACGCAGCGGAAGCGCCTTCCAGTAGATTGACGAATTCTCCGCGGTGCGCGGCAGCAGTTCCGCCGGAACATCCACCTGCGCGGTGTCCTCGAAGGTCTGTACGATGCGGCCGGTCAACGTGCTCACGCGTCCAAAAATATTTACCGTGCCGCGCTGCACTCCATCCTTGTTGGCAAATGTAATATCGCGATACTTCACCTGGATTGTGATCGGCACAAGCACGGTATCGCCGGTAACTTTCACAAAGTCGGACCGCACGTCGAAAGGCATCAGGTTGGTGATCAGCTTCGTGTTGACGATTTCTTCCAGGTCCTTGAATTTAACCGGCGGCGGCGCTTGCAACTTGGCGAACTGCTCAAGGCGGTCGAATTCCTTGGTCTGCAGTTGCGAACTCATGGGGCCAGCGCCTAGTTGCTCCAAACCGCCGCTGCTGAAGCGATCCGCTTTGCTAGCCATACCCATCTGCTCGTAGAGTGTCAAACCGGCATTGGGAGTGTACTTCAAAGCATCTTTCTCGGAGCGGTCGATGGTCATGTGGTAGTCGCCGCACATGCAAGTATCGACGAACTCGATGATCACTTCCTGGCCGATGCCTTCAAGGTAGCGATAGCGCCAATCTTCGAAGGGGAACGTCGAGGTTTCGCCACCGCCCTCTTCCATGGGCCGCTCGTAAGATCCACCCGATGGGTGCGAGTCAACTTCGTCCGCCGGACCATACATGATGTAAATACGGCCGCGGTCGCTTTTCCAGCCGGGGATGCCCGCTGCAAAATGCTCGTTGGCATAAGCGATGCGACGGTAATGCTCTTCCTTGTACTCATTCTCTTCGGTGTCAGGAGTGGGATCGCGGCGCTGCCAGAAAGCTTCGATGAAGTTGTCGCGCTCTTCATCATTGGAGAGCTGTTTGAACGCGGCTCGTTCCTGGTCCGTAATAATCCAGACCACGTCCTCGTTCAGCCATTTCTTGTAGGTCTTGCTGAGTTCGACGTTCAAAGCTCTTTTTTGCGCTTTCTTCTGTTTCTCATTGGGCTTGCGCTTGAGCGGGTCGACCTCATCGGAGGGTTGCGCCTGAGAATCGGTCACGGTCGCGCTGGACGTGGATTGCGCGGAAGCGGGTTGATTGGACGCGGGTTGGCTTGGGGCTGCGGGCTTGTCGGTTTGCGCCGTGGCCGGACCGACAAAAACAGCAGCGAGGGCCAAGAAAACGAGAGACGACATACAACGTGAACCAACCCGAACCATGAGAGGGACTCCTACAACGGTAAAGCTCAGCTTGCCATATTTTAGGCTCCCGAGCCAGCGAAAGCAAGGTTAAGTCACATTAAAAGAATGGTCTGACGCCCTTCGCCAGTCATGTCATTGGAAGCTCCGCCTTTCGTCCCGAGTTGTCTGTTGAACAGGAAAAAATAGCCAGAGCCTTCCTATCCAGATTTGGGGGCTTGGGCGGCTGCGAGCAAGCTATAATTTGAGATTCTGGTCCTGGACCCTCAGGTATTGAATTCCCGATCGATTCAGCAAGGCACCTCTGGAATGGAACTTTCCTTTGGAATGGAACTTTGCTGCACTTGGAAGCGTATCTCGGAGCGTGTCCGTTAAACCGGCAGGAGCCGACTGCGCGGGAATGAGCCGCAGGGCCAACTAGCAATTGATTGGGCCCCGGACCGTGACGGAGACAATGAAGCGCTGGAAGAAAATCGCGATTGGCGCCAGCATACTGGTCGTCTTGGCCGCCATTGTCGCGATTGCGGTGCGTCAGAGCGGGAAGAATGTTGTAACTGTGCAAACGGGGAGGGTCCAACGCCAGGACTTGTCTTCCCTGGTGAGCGGTTCGGGAGAAATTAAGCCGAAGACCTACGTCAATATCGGGGCCAATGCCTTCGGCAAAATCACGCATCTGTTTGTGAAAGAAGGGGATCACGTCAGGAAGGGTCAATTGCTCGCGCAACTGGAAAACGTACAATCATCGGCGGATGTCAACGCCAATCAGGCTTCTCTGCAGGCTGCCGAGACCGATGCCTTGGCGGCCGACGCCGCGCTCAGAACCTCTGATGCCGATCTGCAGCGCGCCCAAGCTGACTATGACCGCAACAAGCTCGACTGGGAGCGCGCTGAGAACCTTTTCAAAGATGGCTTAATCTCCAAGTCCGATTTCGATAGCCGCAAGAATGCCTGGGCAACCGCCGATTCCGGTCGGGTGCAGGCCGAGGCGCGAGTGGCCCAAGCTAAGGCACAAAAGGATTCCGCCGACCAGCACATTGCCCAGAATCGGGCGACGCTCATTCGCTTCTCCGACGTCCTGCAGAAAGCCACTTACGCCGCGCCCTTCGACGGCGTGATTACCAACCTTCCGGTGCGCGAGGGCGAAACGGTCGTGATCGGCATTCAGAATTCTCCGGGAAGTACGCTGATGACTCTGGCGGACATGTCGGTGATTACCGCCGAAGTAAAAGTGGATGAAACTGACATCGTCACTGTGCACCTGGGCCAGCCCGCCGAAGTTACCATCGACGCAATTCCAAGGAAGGTTTTCCACGGCACAGTTTCCGAAATTGGAGACAATGCGATCGTGCGTTCTACCGGCGTTGCCACTTCGCAGCAAACTACCGCGAGCGAAGAAGCCAAGGACTTTAAAGTAGTCGTAACCGTCACCGACCCTCCGCAGGATCTGCGTCCAGGACTTTCGACCACGGCCAAAATCACGACTGCAGCCCGGACGAGCGTGCTCTCGATTCCAATTCAAGCGCTTTCCGTTCGCAGCAAGGCCCAGCTCGAGCAAGAAAAGTCAGCTCCCGGTTCGGTGCACGCCGCGGCACCCGCGCCGAGCGAAAGCGCATCTAAGAGCAAAGACCAGCAGCAGGATGTGCAGGGAGTGTTCGTTATCCGGGACCGGAAGGCGGAGTTTGTGCCCGTCACCACCGGAATCACCGGGACCGGCGACATCGAGGTATTGCGTGGTTTGCGGGAAGGTGACGAAGTGATCACCGGCAGTTACAAGGTTTTGCGCACGCTGCGTTCTGGAAGTAGCGTCAAAATCGATAACTCGGTTCCCCAGAAGGAAGAAGAGTCGTCATGACGTTCGCCGTCTTCGGCCGTCAAAGGAGAAGCCGGAAACACAAAACAAGCTTCAAATGGCAATGTGAAACCAGCGGTCTCGCACTACCGACAAACGGAGCCCAGGGAATCGAATTTTATCCACGGAGAACTCAGTGGCACCGGAGCAGGAGAAAAAAATGGCTACCGCCCAAGTAATTAGCATGCAATCTACCGTCGTCGCGGCGCCGCCGCAGTCCTGCATGATCGCGGCCGTGGACCTTTGGAAGACCTACGACATGGGCTCCGAACAGCAGGTTCATGCTCTGCGGGGCGTCAACCTGCGCATTGAGCGTGGGGAGTACGTGGCCATTATGGGGCCTTCAGGCTCTGGCAAATCGACGCTGATGAACCTGATTGGATGCCTGGACACACCGACCAAAGGCGAGTACTGGCTCAACAGCCAGTTAGTGAGCGAACTCGATGACGACGAATTGGCGCGGATCCGCAATAAGGAAATCGGATTCGTCTTTCAGACTTTTAATCTGCTGGCTCGGGCTACCGCTTTGCATAATGTTGAGCTGCCTTTGATCTACGCGGGCGTTCCGACCGACCAGCGGACCGAACGCGCCAAGGCGGCATTGACAGCGGTAGGCATGGGTTCGCGAATGACCCACAAACCGAATGAACTCTCTGGCGGACAGCGCCAGCGCGTGGCCGTCGCTCGCGCCCTGGTGAACAGACCCTCGATTATTCTCGCAGACGAACCTACAGGCAATCTCGATTCACAAACCGGAGGCGAAATCATGGCGCTGTTTGACCGCCTGCACAGCGAAGGCAACACGATCGTGCTGGTCACCCACGAGCATGACATCGCGGAATATGCTCACCGCGTGGTCAACATTAAAGATGGAGTGGTCGAGCGCGACGAGAGAAAAAATAAATCTCAGTATTGAAATTGTCCAGGCCAAAGGCTGGTGCGCTTGGCTGCGTGGGGCTTCCGGGATGATGGCCGAGACCGAATGCCAGCCGGCGCGGCGGAATTCGCGGAAGCACGCGTTTCGATCTTGCCGTCACTGTTCTCGCACGCCAACCCACTCGATCGCGTCCGTCCGCACTCGGCCTCATCGAGTGCGGCGGCCGCCGCCATGAATTCTCTCAGCGACATTCCGTGCTCGGGGAAAGCTGCCACACCCACGGAAAAAGTGACATTTCAAGTCAAGTGACCTGTGCCAGAAACGGTCGGAAGAATGATGGAAAACTGGCATCGGAAAACTCAATTAAGGAGAGCATGCCGACATCGTGCCATCGCCCAGATCCCCAAGCCCATCGCGATAGCGGCACAACTCAGCCACGCGGCCCGAACGCGGCCTTGCGCGGACGTCACGCGACCTGCCAGATCTAGCTAGCGCGGCCGAGGACGAACACATGGCCAGAACAACGGAAAGCACAGCCAAGCCGTAATCGTCATGGCCGCTTACTGCCGTCATTGAATCCATCTCTGGCGGTTCAAACTGCGCTCTCGGGCTGCGCGGCGTAGAAGTTGCGGCCTCGACTGCCGCTCCGGACTTTGCAGCGCTGATTCGAGAAGCCCGACGCTATAGATCGGCGCGTTTTGCGATCTGTAGGTTAGAAATCTCTTACCGTTCCACGTGGCTGATGGGTTGAGATCGCAAAACAAGAAGGCCTCCGTTGGGAGGCCTGGTGATGAACACCAGGAATTTTCCATTTTGCGAGCTTTACGCTTTAACGCTGCGCGGCTGTGTCCGCCGGCCGGGAAGGACCAGCCAGGAAGAAATTGTGATCATAGAGGTTGC
>JBEKUD010000094.1:0-20134 GCA_049515395.1 Candidatus Sulfotelmatobacter sp.
AGCGCAATCGCGCCGCAGAGTAAGGAAAAGAACAGGAAGAAGCTCCCACCGTATCGCTCATAGATGTTCGATGCGGCAATGATGTCAGGGATACAAGCCAGCGAGAAACACAAATAGACAACGCAAAGTACGACCGAAGCCAAACGCGCGGTGCGCGGGTACTGTATCCCAATCCCACCCGCAATTTGAGCGGTCATGAGACACCCGCCAATTAAGGTGCCGAAAGGCAGGCTCCAGATATGTTGCAAGTTTTGCCAGGTATCAGCGTCGTGCCACATCAGTGCGATGACGCCGAACAAAACCGCCGCCGCGCCAAAGACGATCCGTCCGTACAACGCCGTCTTCATACACAAAAGGTAACAGACATCTCGGAAGGCGGGGGGATCAACCTGATCCGGATATTTACTCGCAATGCAAACGTTAAGCGGCCTGGAGCAATGCTCTGTGACGCTCCCACAGATGCACCAGGGGGTTAATGTAATCGGGAGTAGAGTCGAGAACAGGCGCAGTGACTGTAGACTCCCGGTGGTTATTTGACTGGGCTTTCGCCGCGTCACCTCAGTCCGGTTTGGCCTGGTTCTGTTTCCTGTTCCCGCTCATCGAACCGGACTAGCAGATTTCCCGCATCAGATGTGTTCCAGCACATCTGATGCGTTAGTTTTTAGCTCACCGGCACGGCTCTACGATTTCTTCCCTACCCTCGCGCTTTACCGCAGCCGCGCCGCCGAGCTAAAAATGCTCTGCGTTATGTGGTCTTCCGATTTATGTGGCGCCAGGCTCGCAACCCCTTACTGCGGGCTCGGGGACGGTTTATGCCGTGGACATCAACCCGGAGGCAATTCATGATGGCAGCGGCATCGAGCGAGGATTTGATGTGCATCGCGTAATACTTCTCGATCATCCCGACGCTCGTGCGGCAGTTCTTAGTGATTTGACAGATGTCGGCGCCCTCCATCAACCGCAGGCTGATATACGTGTGCCGTAGGCTGTATGCCGGACGCGGTCGGCCTTCGCGGTCGGAGCGAAGATTTTCCTCCTCCAGGATGGTCTTGAAGAGCTCGCGCTGCCCCTTGGGAAAAATGAGGTCGGTCCGGGCGTGCGCACGCCATCAACGCGCGCCGGGCGGAGCCGGCTTCTAACTCGCTCAAAGGGCCCGCACTCCGCGCGACCCGTACCTCATGCCGTTTGCCCTCCGTTATCACCGCATACTCGCGCAGGTAGCCGTCGTGATCCAACAGCAGATGCAGCTTTACCGCTCCCTTGGTCTGGCGAAAGCGCGCCCAATCAAACACACTGGCACACAGATCGATCACCGTGGCATCCCTACTGAGCAGCTTGTTCTTGAAGCGAAACTTCCGGGTGTGATCCCTCCGGCTCAAGGCCACTGCCTGACACTTCCCCAGCAGTTGATCGAACACCGCTTCGTACAACTGCCAAGGCCGATGTTCATTGGCATATGCCAACGTGGAGCGGCTCGGCGCCGTGGGTACTCCAAGATGCCGAAGTTTCCCTTCGCTGGCCGCCAACCCCCCCACAGATTTCGCGCAAAAACTTGGCATGGCCTAACTGACGGAACAACATCGTCACAAACTGACCCCAACTGCTGAACCCGCGCGCGTGCCGCTCTGCGATACTTGCGCACCGTCGCTTCAAATTCCACTCGCGGAATCAATTGCAAGATTTGTGAGAAAATGCTGCAGACTCGAGTCAAAAGGCTGATCCTCCTTCGTTGTTTTCGGTTGTGAACCGGATGCCAACTTATCAGAGTTCAGCCTTTTAACACTCATCCCTGCACTCAATTCAGAAACCTAATTTGGACAGGTGTGAGTTGAACCATCCGGGGGCAATTGCGTTATATTATCGGGCACTCAAAAACGGACGATTCATAGGGTGCCAAGATTTATTTGGAAAGTTCGCAACTTCCATTTCGCAACTTCCATGTTGCAAAAAAGTTGGAATCATGGCATCTTTTAGCATTCTTCAGAGAAAGGACGCCCAAATTGTCGAATTTGACCAATAAAACGATACGCGGGCAACATCGGCCAATCACTTGGCTGAGTTGCTATAGGGCGTCACTCCAGTCGCGCTAGTCGACCTTCATCGCTCTTCCGCAAAATCAAAGTTAGCTGGGTGGCGCAGGCCGCGGGTACTTCGACTGTTCATCGACCCACCGCTGCCACTCATTCCCCCAGCCTAGCTCACAACGGTCGGTGGTGATTGGCTACGGATACTTCTCTGGGTGAAACAGCCTTCGGGCTGTGAGGTTCGAATCCTCGTGGGCGAAAACCCTGCCGTGGCCGCCTGTTCCCTGACCAAAGTAATCTTTGTACAGAGCGTGGAACGACCGGTTGCGGTAAGAGTTTCGCCGGCGGTGAAGAGGAGAGATACTTTGCACCAATGAACGACGCGCGGGGCGGCGGCCCTGCGGGGGATCATAGTTCAAGGGACGGGGGCATAGTCCCGCAGCAAAAGGTACCTGGAGAAGTCGCGCCCCGAGTCGGCTATTCTCGTTGGTTCCCCGGCGAGTTGTGAAGAATCAAGTTTGACCGGTGGTGAAGACTACGGTTACTTCGCCGATGGAGCGGGAGATGCAGGTTCGAATCCTGCTGCGGGAATTATGCCGCGTAGCTAAACGGTAAAGCGCCTCATGTTCCGTTGTCGCTTATTCCCCGGCCAAGAATGTATCGCGTGCAAATTGCCCAAACAACTCCAGCTTTGTGCCGGTTAGAAAATGAATATGTTTCTCAAGTTCTGAAACGTATGCTGGCTGGCCGGAACGAGTTCGCCTCCGGCGGGCTGCTGCTCATGATCATCGGTGGCGTGAGTGTATGGCTGAGGGCTGTGCCAGAAACTTCCTGGTACTGGATCGTCGGCCAGAACATAAAAGAGTTCGCCGGTGGTGAAGACGGGGGTTACTTCGAACTCCCAAAGTCGGAGGTTCGATTCCTGCCATGGCCTTGGGTCATGTAGCTCACTGGTAGAGCATCGGAACAAATACCGTCGTCGCTTTATTGGCGAGTCTCTAGCGAAACCGGACTTAGTCACAACGCTAATGGCCAATTACTAAGTGCCCCAGCGTCTAACCAATTAGTGGAGGCTGGGGAAGAAAATGAAAGGAGGCCATAAATGGCCCGACTGAACCTGCTGAATCTCAACTTCGGACCTCGCACGCACGAGGGTGCGGCCGCGCGTCACATTTCTCTGGAGCTGCAGCTGCGGCGCTCCGTACTGTCGTGTTTGCTTCTGGGAAAACCAGTTCTATGAGGACGGAGTCGAAATCGCCGGCCGTATCGCCGAGCTGGTTCCAAAGGTTGCGTCTGAGAAGGTGGCTGCTCTGGCGATCGAAGGGCGCGAGGTGATGAAGCTGCGTCATGCGCCCCTTCTGCTCGTCCGCGAGATGGCTCGCCACAAGACGCACCGCACGCTGGTCTCGGAGACGCTGGCCCGCATCATCTACCGTGCCGACGAGCTCGCCGAGTTCGTCGCCATCTACTGGAAGGACGGACGTGTGCCTCTTTCCAGCCAGGTGAAGAAGGGACTGGCAGCGGCGTTTCCGAAGTTTGACGAGTACCAGCTCGCCAAGTACGACCGCGGCGGGCCCATCAAGCTGCGGGACGTGCTCTTTCTCTGCCACGCCAAGCCGCGCGACCAGGCACAGGCCGACGTTTGGAAGAAGCTGGTTGCGGGACGTCTTTCCACGCCCGACACGTGGGAGGTCGCCCTCAGTTCCGGCGCCAGCAAGCGTGAGGTGTGGGAGCGTCTGCTTCGCGAAGAGAAGCTCGGCGCGCTCGCCCTGCTCCGCAACCTGCGCAATATGCGCGAGGGCGGAGTGGACGAGTTGCTCGTGCACTCCGCGCTTGGTTCGATGAGCACGGCGCGCGTGCTGCCGTTCCGCTTCCTGGCTGCGGCTCGTCACGCTCCGCAGTGGGAGGAAGCGCTTGAGCAGGCGATGCTGAAGTGTCTTGCTTCGCAGGCGAAGCTCGCTGGCAAGACTGTACTCGTGGTTGACGTTTCGGGCTCGATGCAAGGCCGCCTTGCTCGCAACTCCGAGCTTGACCGCATCGACACTGCCGCCGGTCTTGCGATTCTTGCGCGTGAGATCTGCGAGAAGGTCGTCGTGTACGCGACTGCCGGCAACGACCATACGCGTGTGCACGCAACCGAGCAGGTGCCTGCTCGTAGGGGGTTCGCGCTGGCTGATGCCATCCGCAAGTCGGCAGGGCCGCTGGGTGTCGGAGGCATCTTCCTCGTGCAGGCGATGGATCACATCGTCAAGCAGGAGAAGAGCGCTGATCGTGTGATTGTGTTTACGGACGAGCAGGATTGCGATTTGAAGCTCAATCCCGCTCAGGCAAACGCATTCGGGAAGCACAATTACTTGGTGAACGTGGCGTCATTCAAGAACGGCGTTGGCTACGGCAAGTGGACACACATCGATGGCTGGAGCGAGGCAGTCATCGAGTACATCCGCGCCCTGGAGCAGACGGCGACGCTCAAATGAACCGTGTCGGGGCGGGCAGCCAATTGCCCGCCCTGCGCGAAGCTCGAACAATAAGAAAATCTGGTGCCAGCGGAGAGATTCGAACTGAGTCCGATCCCCAACGGACGCTCGATTCCATGTGGCCCAAACTGTCTAGAGAATCAGCAAACGCAACTGTGGAAAAGGCTAAAAAGGCTTCGATTCTTTTCCCCGCATCTGTGCAACGGGCGCAAACCACCAGCTCCGCTTCTTTCCCCATTAGGGCTAGGTTGGTTTTGAAAAGATAGCCCAAAGTCACGATGGTCGAGTGTGGCGGGAGATCAGCGATTCGCCTCAACTACATCGCGCACGTTCGGGGTGGAAGCGCCGTTAACGGTGGTGATCATGTATCCGACGCGTATTCTGCTTTGTCACCTCGCCGATAAAGTGATGGCCGCAGCGTTCGCCACGAGGTGTTCGACCCCCGGCGCTACGCTTCGGGAGTATTGCTCGGGTCGTACAAGTTTGGCGCGGGCCAATTCATCGTCAACAATTTCCCGATTCTCGAAAATACTGCCAGCACTCCCGCCGCGGACCGCCTGCCGGTGAACCTCACTCAGCATGCGGCATCTTCCATGACTGCGCCAGCCACGCTCTTCCCGCGGACTTTCAGGTTCGCCTCATGGAGATCGGATACGCCGATTAGCTTCGCACAACCAGCAGGGTTATCCCTAGCAGAGATGCGATTCGGACAACTCGCAATGCGGTCCTACGGCTTACCTGTCAGTTGCCGAATAAGATCCACCTCTGCCTCGCGGTACGGCGTGCCGTCCGCTTGGAGCACTTCATGGAACCACACAGGCGGCTGACTCAGAATGTAAGGATGCTCCCATGATTCCCAGGGTAAGTAAGTCTGCGTCTTGCCCGCCACGAATCCCCAATTGATGGCTCCCACACGCTCCTGCTTGGCAATCGGCAACACCGTGTCAAAGGTGCTGCCCGCGGAACGCGCCATGTATTCTGTGCAAATCAGCGGCCGGTTGTATCGTCTGAGCCATTTCACTTCGCTCTTAAAGTTTTCGGGCCAGCTATAGTTGTGGAATGTGACGACGTCGGATTCGCGCAGTTGAATTTCCTGTAGTTTACCCAGATTCTCTCCGTGCGAAATGTCAACGGCCCAGACGCCGCTGGTGAGGGGCTGCGTGGGATTCGCTTCCCGGGCCCACTGGAAAACCTGCGGCAAGAGCGCGGCGACTCGGGCAGTTTTGTCTTTCGGTTCCTGCGCGGAATAACTGCGATCGTTTTCGGCGCCGGGTTCATTCCAGAGGTCCCAGCCCAAAATGCGATCATCCTTCGCGAAAGTCCCCAATAATCCCTGGACGTAGGCTTTCAGCCGCGGATACTGCTTCTCTTCCGTCAGCGCCAGCGCGCCCGGACTCTGCACCCAGCCTGAGTTATGCACTCCCGGAATCGGCGGATGCTGGGGACCCAAACGAGGCACTGGATCCCAGCAGGAATCGAACAAGACAAACAGTGGGCGGATGTGATGCCGCGAAGAAATGGTCAGGAAGGTGTTAATGCGCTTCTGAAAACCGGCCGCGTCCTGCTGCCACAGCAGGTCGTGCAGGAAAACGCGCATAGTATTCATGCCCATCGCTTCGGCCCAGGCTAACTCCTGGTCGATCTGCTCCGGATCGAAGCTCGCTTCCTGCCACATTTCCAACTGATTGATGGCCGACCTGTTGATGTAATTGCTGCCGACAAACCAAGGTTGTTGCGCGTACCAAGCGTTCGCCTTCTGCTCGCTCCAGCGCGAGGTTTGTGCCCGCGCCGCACTCACGCACACGCTAACTACCATCAGGATCAACAGCGCTCGAGACCCGACTCTTTTCAAAATGGGACCTCCGCCCGCATCTGTGATCAACACATCATAAGGGCTGCTCAATGATCCCACAGGGAGTTGGTCGATGGTTTGGTTTCTTCATCATAAAGCGGATCCAAGCGGCGCATTTGCCATTGCTGATTAGAATTCGCTCGCCGATTGCAAGGGGATCGGTATCCGGTTTCATCGTTTTGCCGGTCAAAAAAACTCATCCGGCATTAAAAAAATGCTGCCACTATCGATCTAGCCACCTCTGCAGTGCGCGGAGTAAAGGGGACATACAAAACCCGAAGATGTATGTGTCTACGAGAGCTTATTTGAACGCCTGCGACGCGAATCGCCTCCCGATGCAAAGGACGGTGCCGTCCCTCTCTACCCTGATGACCGCGTCTACCAACTTTACCCAAAACCGACAGCTACTGTTCCCCCGGCCACCGCTATGCCAGTCCCGGGTGAGTCGATCGACGAACTGCCCACACCGCCAAAGTCTGGAGTAGTAAAGCACTTACAGTCGGACTCGATACCTCTGAGTCGGGCTCGGGGCCTCTCATTCGGCATTTATTGTGCTCCGCTTTGTGCTCCAATTTTCTCACGATCTATTACGAGGCATCTTGGGTTCGCGACCGGCTCAGCGTCAGTCCTCCAGAGCCAAAAAAACCGAGGCGTGCGGATTTTGAGTTTTTCCCTTCTCCGCCGCGATGAGCTCATCATCCGACTTCGAGAGTGCTGATGTCAGGCTGGAGACCGCATCGTTTTACAATTGACGCGCGGGAGCGACGAATGAACTCGGCAGATAGGACACTACCGAATTCAGAGCTGCATTGCCTTTCGATGCAGGTTCTGATGGAATGGGCGATCTGTCGGTCAAGAAATCAAAAAAACGAGGAGCCCCGATGCGGTGGTATTTCCTCTTTTTCTTGGTGTCAGGCTTCTGCAGCATCCTTTATGAGTTGATTTGGCTTCGGCTGGCCATGGCGCAATATGGAGTCACAACCCCGCTTGTGTCGATCGTTCTCTCGACATTTATGCTGGGACTGGGCCTTGGCTCCTGGGGTGCCGGACGCCTGATTAGGAAATGGAGAGGACGGTATTCTTTCCCGTAGCTACGTCTGTACGCCCTAACAGAGTCTTTGCCGGGCAAGGCACTAATTTCCGAAATCACTATAGGCTGAAACTGGGTTCCCCGTTTCAGAGAGCCGCGCGCGCGCAGGAAGTCTCCGGAAGTGATCCTCCGTACTAATTGCTGCGACCGATCTAATCTTCAGTAGTTGCTTCCCTCACGATCCTAGCGGTCGTTTGCCTGGCATCCTCCTTGTATGGGGTCAGCTTGTTCATCGCAACCGAGCGAATAGGGTCGCCCAGTGACTTCTGCCTCGATACATCGAACTTCTCAATATCCGCCGTTTGTCCGTCTGGGGAAACTCCCACAACCCTGTAAACTCCGACCATGCCGTCCAGAACTACGACCTGACCCGCCGCTTTTATCTGTGCTTTCCCCATGTAGACAGTTTCCCACAGGCTGGAGCTGATTGCTACTCCTGTGGATTTCAAACTGATTTCATAAACGGGTCGGCTCCCTCGAACTGAGTAGACTTTGGTGTATCACCGATCAAGGGCTCGGAAGGAAGGAGCCGAGCGTGATGATTGTTATATTAGGCGTAGATTATCACCCGAGTTTTCAGCAAATCGCGTTTGTGGATGCCGAAACCGGAGAATGTAGCGAGAGGACGCTTATGCATATGGTGGAAGCCGAGAGTTTCTATTGCAAGCTGACAAAGAGGAAGGAAAAAACCGAACACGTTGGCGAATCGAAGAGGCCACCAGTTGTGAATACTGAACTACAAGCGAATCCATTTCCGTCTGCAATGCAGCTGGATCGTCTATCTGCCGAATCCGCGAGTCCCAATCATCAACAGGCTCCGAGTTCGGATTCTGCATGTTGGCCCAATCGTCTGGATACTGACCCCGAAAGTCCTCCACGAGCTCTCGTGCGTCGTTTCGCGGGGCGTCACAAGCTACCGCGTCGGCCTTCTGAGAAAGAACAAAGGATCCCGTTCCCCTGGCGAGAGTGCTATCGCACCTTTATTATTTCAGAGACTTCCAGGGCGTAATGAGCACCTACGACGCAGATGTAGTCATTATTGGCAGCGGGTTCGGCGGTAGTATCTCAGCCAACCGCTTGGCCTTGGCGGGCCTTAAGGTCCTGGTGTTGGAACGCGGACCGTGGCGTGATTCGCTGCCAGTCCGCTCCATAGGAATTGACAGACGAGCACCTTTTCCATACGGCATGAAGGTTGTCACGCATCTGCTGCGAACCTTTCATTCCGGCGGTTGGCACCTGACGTTAAACAAGTCCGGCCTGTACGAGGTGTTTTCTTATCCAGGGATCGATGTCTTTGCGGTTTCGGGGGTGGGCGGGGGCAGTCATGGTTGGTTCGGCATACTCGTGCCACCGCAAGATCCGGCTTACTGGACAGGTCGTCATCCAGATTTGAACCATGGTGAGATAGAGAAATACTACGACAAGATCCTGGCCGACATGGGGGCAGTTCCATTGTCCCAAGACCTTTTCCTACCTCACTCGATTTGGAAGGAACTGCCCGCGTCGCCCGGAGACCGATGTCTCCCGGCCGCCCCGCAGCCCTGCATGGCGATCAAGGTCCCCCACTCCAAAAGCGAAGTCGGGCAAGTAACCGAAGGCGATGGAGGGGTGAAGCGCCAGACGTGCGCGTTTGACGGGGACGGCTTTCTGGGATCGAGGGGAGGGGCCAAGGCGTCGGTCGATTTCATCTATCTGGCTCCCGTGCTCAACAAAGGTGCAATCGTTCGGGACATGTGCGAGGTTTCCAGAATCGTTCGAGACTCGGGTGCTGGTCCGGCGAAGTACGCCGTGCATTTCTCTGGTCTCCGCGATGGGCAAAAGGAAATAGTCTGCACCAAGCGGGTCATCCTTGCCGCTGGAACGATGAACACGCTGCGCTTGCTGTTTGCCAGCAGTTTGGGGCCAGGGCATCTCAACCCGATGCCGCCCTTGGGACGTACGTTTGGCGGTAACGGAGATTTAATTGGCACCTGGTTCAAGAATTCTGCCCAACCTCCCATGTTCGAGACCGTCCCTGTTCTTGGCCGCTTCAAGGTGGACGGGCAGGACACTCCTTTTACCGGGATGTGGGCTTTGGCCGGCATCGGTACCGTGCCGCTGTTGCCCAGCTGGAAAAAGAAGCTAGCGAAGACAGTTCCACTCGTTGGAATGGGAGCGGACACAGGAGCGGCGTCGGCAAGGTTCGAAAACGGGCGCGTGGTAGTGGACTACGACGCAAAACAACAGCCGATCTTCGAGAAAGTACGGGAAGCTTTCCGCATGCTGGAAACCGAAACCGGCCTGAAGACCTGGGCGATCAAGAAACCCATTACCGTTCACGCATGGGGTGGGGCTTGCCTTGGCCCAACTCCGGATCGCGGCGTCGTCGATCATAGAGGCGAAGTGTACGGAAATCCGGGTCTGTTCATTGCGGACGCGGCGGCGCTGCCGGCGGCGGCTGGGACGCCTCCGTCTCTCGCGATCGCGGCCTGGGCGCACCATGTTGCCGATGGCCTGGCACAAAGGGCCACTTGAAAGTTTATAGGACGCCATAATTCGGGACTCACGAAACCAGCAACCGATCACGAACCAAGAAGAAATCAAGCTGGGCCATCGATGGGAGAAAACGATGAACCGCTTCGCGAATTCATTTCCACTCTGATGGATTTAGACCGAAGAAACCACACTTACTGCAACCTAAATAGCAAACCATGATAGCGTTTCCTACGGAAGACGATTTCCCAGCAACCTATGAGATATAAAGTGGCAAAAACTGGAAGAGACCAAAAGCCGTTATGATGGAGTGCGTATATCGAATATGGAAACCAAGCATACAAGAACGCTAATAAGTCCACATAATAGTGGATCTTCAATCTTCGTTGCGAAATAGCCTTCTTGTTTCTCTTGACAACCAACGGTACTACTTTGCCGGGGAGGCCGCAGTTCCACGTGCCATAGTTCGGGCACCTGGTGCACGTCGTCTCCGCCGTGTCGAGGATTCGAGCGACATACCACAATCCCGTAATTACACCGTACCAGCGGTTGATTAAAAATGCCAAGATCAGCGCGATCAAGGCGTAGGTTGGGACACCAACTCCAAACCACAATTGAAAAGCAGATCGGTTCGCAGCATGGTCGACACGTTGGTGACGACTCGGAATAATTGTGAAAACCGAAGCGTTGTTAATGGGATCTCCCTTGGTAATCACCGATGGCTCATCCATGTCAACCTCCGAGGGGATCGCTAGGTTTAGCATGCTAAATTGAATGCCCCCAGGCGACGGCTTGCCGTACTGTGGTGTCTACACAAGCCTCACCCATTCGTTTAGCACCGACCAAATTGTCAGCCATGGTGTGCTCCTGGCTTTTTGCAACGATGCGCGAGTAGCGTCAGCCGCCAAGACTGGTTTTGATCGCTTACTGTCATCCGAGATGCCGCCGATTCTGATCAACCGACCTTGCTTTGCCCCAGAGACGGCTTACGATCGCCATCCCCGCTGCGATGGCCTGCGTCTTCCATCGTTGGACATTCAGGCCGCAGGCCAGGATGCCGCGAGCAAAGAGAGGCTCCGGCTACCGGCTTAACTCATAGAAGAGAGCCGTCACAGCGATGTAGCAAGCGCTCACGATGAGGTCGACTACCAAACTCAACCTGCCGTGAACGAAGAGGACGACTCCTCCCGTCACTATGGTGACCAAATAAAAGACACCGGTGATTCTGGACTGGAAACGTGGTGACGCTTCTGCAATCCGTTCCTTCATTTCAGCTATGCTCATATTCGTTCCTCCCTTCGCGAGCGACTGAATCAAGTGCGAATCAGATGGGTCGTTGATAGCGGCGCAGCCGGACCGCTGCAACAAGACATGCCGCGGCGACTATCAGTCCGAGCCACAGACCCGGGCTGCTCAGGAACCTCCTGGCAGCGAGTTGCGTCAGCGGAATAAAATGCGCATCGATAGGCACGCCATTCTTGTCCTTGAGGTCGAAAGCGGCCGCGGTGAATCCAAACAACCGGTCGTGCAGCATGGATTCGAGATACGAAGTGCGGAACGCAATCTTTTCGAAGACGGCAATCGCCAGCGGCGGCAACACTGCCCATAGAAATGTCGCGCGCCGCGCCCAGCCGGAGACCAGCAGGAACCAGCAGTAGATTGGCGCATGCCATAGCGCAAGCACGATCAGAGCGTAGAGCAATACCAATTCCATCTCGAACAGCGGCGGAGCCCACAGCGTCGCGGTACTCGCATGGCTCATTAGCAGGACGGCTGTGTTCAGCAGCAGCATGATGAGTTGCAGGGTAACGGTGATCGCGAAGGCGAGCAGCGGCAGAACCACGAGCGGAATACTCGCCTTCGAGAGCACGGTCGTAAGATCGGAAACCGGCAGTGACTTCCAGAACAGGATGCTGCGATCACGGCGTTCGCCGTGCAGCGCGTCGAGCGAGTAGAAGATCCCGACAAGGAACGCGGTCAGGGTAAGCAACATCGCAGCGTGACTGTAGGGCATAGCAAGCACGATGACAGGAGGCATCGGTCCGTGCGCCGCCATTCCGCGCATGCTGCGCGGCACCCAAAACAGGCTGATCAAGAAGCCGAACAAGTAGACGGCGGCGGCTGCGAGCGGAGCAATATAGATGGAACGGTTCTCCCAGAATTCGCGTCGCAGCGACCAGTACATGGGCCGAGTCGCCGACATGGCGGCGGGTGCGATTGCCTGCGGGTCGAGGGGAGACTCGGGCACGGCGTTCGATTGAGTATTCATTTCACTACTCCTTGTGCCTCGCCGGCTTTATTGCCCGGCTTATCTCCCAACAGGGCAACGAACAAGTCGGTGATGCTGGGTGTTCGCAAGTCGCCAAGAGCGGCGAGTTGCTGACGATCGACACGCTCAAGCTTTAGATCGAAGAGCAGGATGCTGCGGCCGAACACCTGGCGCTCGTAGATCGGTTTGAGCGCCCGCGCTGCGGCAACACGCTCGGGATGCACTGTCACTTCCAGATAGCGCGACTCGAATTCTTCCATGCTGCAATCGAGTACGATGCGACCGCGGTTGATGAACATGAGATCGGTGAGGACGTGCTGGACGTCTTCCACCTGATGTGTGGTCACGACGATGGTGCGGCTGCGATCGAAGTAGTCGTTCAGCAGTGAATCGTAGAACTGCTTGCGATATAGGATATCGAGGCCAAGCGTAGGCTCGTCCAGCACGAGCAGTTTCGCGTCGATGGCCATGACCAGAGCGAGGTGCAGTTGGGTCACCATGCCCTTCGACAATTCCCTAACTTTGCTGGCGCTCCCGATGTCGGTCTTGGCAAGAAAACCTTCGGCCTTCGCGCGATCGAATCGCGGATGCACGCCGGCCACGTAGTCGAGCGCCTGCGAAACCTTGATCCAGCGCGGCAGAACGGCGACATCGGCAATGAAGCAGACATCCCGCATCAGCCGATCGCGCTCGCTCCAGGGGTCGCGTCCGAGCACCCTCAGTTCTCCCTGAAATGAGGTGAGGCCGAGAATTGCGTTGAGGGCGGTCGTCTTACCTGCGCCGTTGGGGCCGATGAGTCCGACGATGCGGCCCTCCTTGATACGCAAATTCACACCATCCAGTGCGATCGTTTTGTCGAATGCCTTACGGAGACCGCGTGCTTCTATGCATGCCATGGCTTCAGCTCTCCTCCTCGGGGAGATTCGACTCGGTGGTTTTCGACTGTGCGGCATCCGAAGACGACTGGCTGGTTGCCGCATCCAGCAATTCTTCCGCCCCCAGGCCGAGCCGCTGAATGGTTGCATAGACTCTGGGCCATTCTTCGGCAAGAAACTTCTGGCGTTCGCCCTGCAGCAGGAGGTTGCGCGCCCCCACATTGATGAACATGCCGCGACCTCGCTTACTCTCGACCAGCTGCTCGTCGACCAATTGTTGATAGCCCTTCAGAACCGTGAGCGGATTGACCCGATATTCGGCCGCGACATTGCGCACTGACGGCAGCGGATCGCCTTCTTTGAGCACGCCGTCGAGTATCATGGCGACGACACGGTCGCGAAGCTGTCGGTAAATCGGCTGACTGTCGTTCCACTCACGGTCCATCATGGGCTCCAGGTAGAGCTTACGAAAAATACCCTCCCGTCACTTGGTCCGCTGCAGATCCATGTGCGCGTGCATCGGCTTGTCCCCAGGCATCATGAAAGTCCAGTCTTCGGCGTGATGGTTCGCGTCGATCACAGTAAAGACCGCATGGTACATATGTCCGTACTGCGTGCTACCAGCGACATCGAGAAAATTGAATTCCACTGTTTTTCCGTCCGGCAACATCTTGCCTGCCATCCGGGGCCGATTCCCGGCGTCACAATAATGGGTCAGGAGCAGGCGGTCCCCGTCCAGATAAAGCATGGTGATCGGATCATCGGGCCTTCCACCCATCGTCATCTCGTGCATGAGCGCGTTACCCATAGAAGTCGCGCGAAGCGAGACCTGGGTGAGCTTTCCTTCAATGGTGGCATCCTGCGGGACGGTCGTCACGTTGCCTTCCCAGGAACCCGCCAGAGTTTTCAGTTTGTCGAAGGACTTTTGCGTGTCGGACTGGCCAAAAGCCAGGGTGGAGAGCGACAGCAGAACCAGAGACAGCATAAAACGAAGGGATTTCATGTTTGTTCTCCTTAAGAAAGCTTCTTGTGCAAGCGATCACTCCTGATCCTAGTTATATAGTTAACTATAACACTATATCAGATGTCAAGTTTTTTCTAAATATAGAGGTTTCAGCGTCGGAGGTGCCTGTTTCGCTTTTTGACTTTGCGCGGCAGGCACGCAGTCAGGTGCGAACCAATTTTGGCCGCTTGTGGGCCGTCGTAGAGGCCACTTTCAGCCACAGAATCGCCAGCCCTTCGCCTTTGTCGGTTCCGGAAATTCTGACCCCCTTGATTCCGGAAATTCTGGCACGCCTAAGAACCTCCAGAAGCGTTAGAAAACTCCCTATGCTCCGGCTGTGCCGGAAGCGGAGAGAGGAGGGTGTTGGGGATGCTAAAACGACACGAAGTCGAGATTTTGCTGAAGGCCGGTCATGCGAAGACCGAGGTAGCGCGCTTGAGCGGCATATCGCTGCGCTCGGTAAAACGCATCGCGGAAGGGACCCGTGGGGCATGTCGATGATGCGAGGGAGCGTGCCCAACGACAGATCGGCCGGCCCAGCACGGTCTTCCCGGTTGAAGTACTCGCGCTGGGTACGGGTGAGTTTGGTGCCGGATGAGGGGGTGGAAAGTTTGGTGCGCACCTTGGCCGAGCATCTGGCCAGCTGGGGCGGACGTCCCCTGCTGTGTGTGTTTGATCGACCGAAGACGATCGCTCTGAAGTGGCGCAAGAACGGGGAGGTGACGGAATGGAATCCGGTCTTTGCCTATGCCACGTTGGAGATGGGCGTCGGGGTGGAGTTGTGCTGGCCGTATCGAGCCCAGCAAAAAGGCAGTGTCGAGAACCTGGTCGGATTCGTAAAGTCTTCCTTCTTTAAAGTACGCCGGTTTCACGATGAGGAAGATCTTCGTCAGCAACTGCGCGATTGGCATCGCGAGGTGAACCAGGAACGTCCATGCCGGGCAACCGGAATCATTCCGGCCTTGCGTCTGGCGGAAGAAGCACCGCGATTGCGTGCTTTGAAAGTGCAGCCGGAGCAACTGGCTCTACGGATTCCGGTCTATGTCGGTCCCACCGGAACGGTGCTGCACGACGGCCATGCGTATTCCATGCCACCGGAAGCGATCAGCATGCCGGCCACGTTGTACTTGTATGCGCAACGAGTGCGCATTGTGGCGGCACGGTATGAAGTCGAACATCCCCGAAAGTTTGGTGCGCAGGAGAGCTCCTCATTGCCGGAGCATCGCGCGGCGATGGTTGCGGCGGTCTCAGGGAAACGCGGCAAGCGTTATCTGAAACGGCAGCAGTTGTTGGAACTGGGAGAGCCAGCGATTCGCTATCTCACCGAGATCGTTCATCGCCGACCACGGCAGTGGTACGAGGATGTCGATCGGCTGAACCAGATTCTGCAGAGCCACGGCCCGGAAGTTCTGCGGCGCGCCATGGAAGAAGGCCTGAAGCAGCAGATCTTGGGTGCGTTTTATGGAGAGAGATATCTCGCACCCAAGTTGAGCTTTCCGCAGGTGGTGCAATGAAATCGGGCAAAACGGGGGATGCTAGGGGTCGACCGAGTTGGAGATCGTCGTTCTTAGGCGAAGCTGGCGCAACATTTTCTGGTGGAAAACGGAACCCAGGCACATAACCAGAAGAAGACCCTCCCTACGAAGAAAACTCTGTGAGGTCTTTTTATTTTTGCTTTTCCTCCTTAGCGGAGCCGGTCGCAGCGGTCGAGGGCGCGCCGTTTTCTGGCGCGGCGAGAGCGCACCCTTGACGGCGAGGACCGATGCGAAAGCATGGGCGCGGGAGGAAAAGACCTGTTCTCATGCATGCAAGATCAGTGTCACCACGGAGGCAGCAAGGATGAGTAAGAATGCGAGTAATCCTGACTCAGAGCCGACCTCGAACAAGCTGCAGTTCGCCGAAGGGCAACTGGAGTCTCTGTTCCGACGGTTGAATCTTCGCGCCCCGAATGCGATTGGGTTCCTGGCCGGGTTTCATCTGAAGGCTCTCGCCCAACGAGTTGAAGCAGAAGCTACAAACGGCGAAGAATCTGTAAACGTCTACGAGAGCGCCGCCCCTTCAACTCCTCGACCGTGTCAGGAGAAAAGCGCTCCGGCATTAGGATTTCGCCCTTCGTGCGCTGACTATTCTCCCCGAGATCGGAAACGTCCAGGTCACGTCCAGGTCTCGTCCTCCTCGGACCCGAGCGGAATGCGAACGTGAGTCCAAACGCCAGGCCTGCTCAAGCAAGCATCCAGTGGCGTCCAGCCCGTGCAAACGTTGCATGACCATGACGATCGAGGCCTTTGCTGGGTCGTTGAGCCGGCTACTGAGAAGGGAGCCACTGGAGAGGCCCCCTTGATCGTTACTGTTTGACGAGCGCTACTGTGCCGCCGTCATCGTCCCCGTGATCCGGAAGTCTAAGCAACCACGCTCCCTGACCGTGCGAAGCAGCGTAGAGTTTGCGCGCGTTCTCTACAAGCGTGAGTCCGGCAACTTCGATGTTTGGCATGCCCGGCGCGGCCAACCTCCAGCTCCTTTCGGACTCAACAAGCCGATAAACGCCAAAGTCGCTGGATGCGAACAAGTCGTGCGTTACTCCGTCGCGCACGAGACCCGTGATCGGGATATCCGCCAGATCGAAGCTCAGGTCTTTCCACGTTGCCGTGCCAGCGACGGGATCGTACGTCACTTCGAATACGTGTCCCGGCGTGGCGGGAGTGGAAGCGCTGAATCCACTATATGAGATCCATGCCCGGTCGCTATCGTAGGGATCAACGAAAATGGTGCTGATAAACCGTCCCGGACTGTTGGGTGCCAGTGAATCCAGCCGCGTGAACACGACGGAAGTTTCTGGTTCCGCATCCGCGTTCTTGCTGATGAAGACGCGGCCCGCTGCCGTGGTTGCCCACAGCGTGTGCAGGTCCTGCGGAGTTCGAGCCACCGCCGCAACGTCAATACCGGCCCGGTCCTTGCCGTAATCTGAGCCGGTTAATTCTCCATTTGCTGATGGGTCGCCGAGCGGCACCCAATCGCCGCATGTACCGTCAGGATCAACGCCCGTGAATTCGTTGCAGTTGGCACGGAATGCGGCGAGAGTCCGGTTTCCAACGCCCTGCGTTTTTGTCCGAAACACATGAGCCATGCCCGCGAACATTGTTTTGTGAACCGCAGGATCCATGATGATCGGGAAATAGAATTCCGACGGCTCACCGGAAAGGAAAAAACTGTCGCCGATGAAATTCCAGTCCGAAAGCAGACCGCCAGAGAAGTTCACATCCGGTTCAGGACCGGCGTAAGTGTGCATGCGGAACTGCGGATTCGCGAAATCAAAACCACTCAGGCCGCCATCGCCGAATATGGTCTGGTTCCATTGCGAAGGGTTCGCCGTGGTTTCCCAGGTTCCGTTGTCCTGCGTCCCGCCCTGGACATCATTGGAGTTGAAGGGATTCACCGACAGGGACTGAAACTGTAGCGTCGTTAACCCCTTGTTGACGCTGGTAAGCCTAGTCGGTACGAGCGAGAGCAATTGCTGGCATCGCGTGAGGGTAACGCCAGTTATCCCCCGGGAAGCGCAGTTCGTGGAAATATCCGTCAGCGCTCCGCTGGAACGCATCATGCCGCCGTCCGATGATTCCCAATACTGCAACGGATTGTTCGGATTGATTACAATGAAGTGTTGATCCGGGTGGGTTCCGTTCGGATGTATCGCGCTGGTTGCATCCATGGTCATATCCGTGAAGGAAACGCCGGCGTCGGTGGAAAGCACTACCCCGCGCCCGTTGGAGATGTTCCCGGTTTCGCCATACGCATACGACCCGCCTAAGTACACCATATCCGGATTCCCTGGCGGCGTCTTGACGAAGTTGTCATACCAGCACTGGCCCTCGCAGTAATTGTACGAACCGTATCCCTGGTTTGCGGGATTGGAGCTTGTCAAGGCGATGAACGTTGGGTGGGCTGTGGTCGTGTCGTCGCTGCGGAAAAGCTGGGAAAAATCGTTCGGCGCAGTTGTTGGCACTGGCCCGGAGGCGCCCTCGGCCACATAGATTCGTGTCTTGCCATTCGGCAAAGTGGTCACGGTCATCTCTGGCCGCATCGCGGCGTTCGTGGAGTCTAATGATTTCTTGATCTGCACCCACGTTGTACCAGCGTCCGTAGAGCGCCATACCCCGCGTGCATACGATGCGGCGTATACGATGTCCGGATTCGATGGATCAAGCAGCACCCGCCGTACACCAAATGGCGAGCACGGGGCCTCGTTCTCATACTCCTTCAAATCCCCTGTGCACAGCGATGCATTGGTGGACCCGTCGTGGATGAAAGCCCAGGTTCGACCGCCATCCGTCGACTTATACAGACCCCACCTCGGTGCACCGGGAATCAAATCCACGGTGCCATTGCAACAAACCGAAGACTGGCCGCGCAGACCCGGTGTGGTTCCAACATAAATGGTGTTCGGATCTCCGGGCTTTATGGCGATGCTGCCGATAGCACGAGCATTGAACGCCGCTTGCCCGATCGGTCCGATCCAAGTGTCGCCGCCGTCGGTCGACTTGTAGAGGCCAATGCCGGCTTCGCAACCGCTGCCACAAGCATTTGCCTCTCCGGTCCCGGCATAGATCGTCTCCCCACTGGGATCATTCAGATCAAGTTCAAGTGAACCGATGGAATTGATTCCGAATACGGAGGACAAGTACGTCCAGTTCGGCGGGTTGTCGAACGGGTCATGTGTCCGCCAGACACCCCCACCAGCCGGCCCTGCCCACAGCGTGCAGTTCGCAGGCGTGCAAACCGGAGACAGCGCCATTGAGGTGGTACGGCTGGCGGCTGGATAGGCGTTCGGAACGTACGAGGTGAAATTGCGAAGGGGTGTAAACGGGTAAAGTGCATAACTGGGACCGTACGATTCCCATTGGCCGGCTCTGTTGCTTAAGAAGTTGCGCCCTCCAATATTGGCGTGGGCAGCCCGCTCGCCAAGGATCCGCTCAATCGGAATTTTCGTATCCGGATAGGCGCGGTGCATAAATTCCTGGTGCGCCAATCCTCCCGGATTGCTGAGCCCGCCATCGGGCTGAACCGCCTGCGAGAATTTCTTAAGACGGTCGGAAAGCAGCGGAGGCAATGTCTCCTTCTCCGTCTCGCCAGCCTCCTTCTTCTGCTCGTTGGCTTCCTTCCCAACCTTTTTCTTGGAAACTGATTTTTTCGCCACCCTGGGTGGACTGGCGGGTTTCGAATCTGACGAACTGACGGCTGGCTGTTGCGCGAAGGCGCCCGCAAACGGCAGCAATAAACTCAACACCAGCGCGAGGGCCGGTGCAGCAGTAGCCATCTTCCACAGACATCTGGTGAGAGACATACTATACCCCTTTCGAAAATACAAAATCGAAACTTCGTTGCACCGTGCGCGCGCATGAAATTCTCCTTTTCGTTACGCAGCAGCAGACAAACTGCGGTGGAGATTTTCTCGTATGGAAGGGGAGGAGTTTTCTGCTTGGCCACTTATTGGGCCACGCAACCGGTCCGGGACGGAAGTTTCTCACCGGCAACTGCGGAAAGTCAAGGTCCACATACGGTGTACGACGCAGTTTTTACAAGGAACTGACATTTTGTGCAGCAGCTGTGACCCGCTGGGCAAGCAGTCACAACGAACGAATTTGAACGCGTGTGGAGTCCCCAAAGTGATCATTTCAGGACAGAATCGCCAGCCATTCGCCTTTTCCTGAGACTAGAACCCGCACTGCTCTGACACAATGCCGAAGCACCACCGGTTCTCTGTCTCTTGATAAACGATTGAGTCCCTGTAACTTACGCAAAACATCGGCTGTTGCGCCACTCAGACCTGTACCGGAGGTTCGAATCCAGACCTCTCCGCCACGCAGTCTGGACTGCAGAGAAACTCCGCTCGCCTTGCGCTGAAATACGCGAAGAATGCCCGTATTTCGCGATTATTCGTAGACAAGCCGGACTACAGAGAACGGACTGCTCGGCACGTCGGGCATCGGTTCACCGGCTTTTCTCTGGAGCCGCAATGAGCAGTCCGACTTTCAAGAACTCGGTAGGCGAACGACGAGCGATCATAAACCGAACGGC
>JBEKUD010000095.1:0-20013 GCA_049515395.1 Candidatus Sulfotelmatobacter sp.
CAGTCCATAGACGACTATCTTCCCGCTCATTCGATCTGTAGCGGCTATCGGCGGTTGTACGAACCTGAGGAATTTCAGTGGATTCTCAAACTCGGTGTCTGGCTTAGAACGCAGATTGAAATTGAGGCGGAGTTGGGACAGCGGGCAGCGAGGGCATTCTGTAAGTATGACTGTGTTCGGGCATTCCGTTGCAAGAGACACACCGCCAAACCAAAAGCGGCTCAGAAACTAGCGGCAAGAAAGGACCTTCTTCGCAGCGACGACCCTTCGGGTCAACTAGCAGTGACGATTCGGGAATTGGCCGAGGATAGGTAGGTGCAACCTGTACAGAGTCTTGCCCTCCACTGGGCAAACCGTTGCCGTTCAGTTTCTTGCGTTTGATTCCTAACAGGAAAATCTAGGACACTACCCAAAATTCCCTCCCCGATGGCTCATCTAACTAGCCCCCACCCTCCGCGGCAAAATGAATCCCCACGCATGACCGCCGCAATCCCAGAGCGCCAACTCGCAACCGAGCAAATCTCCGGCGTGATCGAGCCCGTCACCTTTCACAACGAGGATAGCGGGTTCTGTGTGCTTCGCGTTAAAACCAAGGGGCACCGGGAGGAAACGACGATCATCGACTGGTAGGCTCGGTATCGTCTATTGCCGCAGCACCCCGAAGGGTGGGCGGAATGATCCGTGCCCCTGAGGGTCGGGGAGGAAATACAAAAAATGCTGCGGCGGGGCGAACGGTGAACTGAGCTTCAACAGCGGAGCAATAATCGAAGGATTAAGAAGCAAGCGTCAGCGAACTGAATTTTGCCCGTTATTCGCTGGCGATCGAGTCCCGTGAGAGCCTGTACAAAAGGTGCACGACAACACCCATGAACACCCTTTTTGCACTTCAACAACCAAGAACAACCAACAACTTGCGCACGGTTGGACGAATTAGAAATCCGGTGCTCTATCCGTTTGAGCTACGCGCCCCTTAGCAAGAGTTATCCCATCGTCCGGCTGCGGTATGATGCTGTGGCGCATTGACCTCTTCAGCTCCATCCCGGCTGGCATACATCGACTGGATGCGGGGGCTGGCGTGCGTCCTGATGTTTCAGACACATTGCTACGACTCCTGGCTCAATCCCGGCGCGCGCCAAAGCAGGTTCTTCATGTACTCGCAACTGGGAGGAACGTTCCCCGCTCCGCTTTTTCTATTTCTAGCGGGCATTTCGTTCGCCCTGGTGACCGAAAAACTGCGGAAGAAGAATCTGCCAGCGGCTCAAATTGGTCGAGCCACGATCCGTCGCGGCGCGGAAATCTTTGCCTTCGGGTTGCTCTTTCGGTTGCAGGAATACCTGATTAGCTGGGGGTGGGCGCCTCTGAGTGACCTGCTGCGCGTAGACATACTCAACACCATTGGCCTCTCGATGATGCTGATGGGCGTGATGTGCTGGGTGATGCTGTCGATGTACCGCGGAACACGAACCAGGATGGCACTGGTTCTATCCTCCGCCGGCGCAGCTTTGCTGATCTCCTTGCTTACTCCTCTTTTGTGGACAAGCTGGAGGCCGCGCTGGTTGCCGTGGCCGCTCGAGTCTTACATCAACGGGGTTCATAATCTTGGCGCGCCGCAAGCATGGCTCTTCCCGATTTTTCCCTGGACAGCATTCGCTTTTGCCGGACTGGCCGCAGGATTCGTTCTGCGATGCGAGTGGGCGCGCAGGCGCGAGTCGGCGATCTTTGGGTTCGGAGGTGCGGCAGGCGTTGTACTCGTGGAAGCAGGCCACTGGCTCGATGCGCAGCCTCATCAGGTCTATGCCTTCTACGATTTCTGGCATACGAGCCCCAACTTTTTTCTGATGCGTGTGGGAATGCTGCTGGTGATTCTGGCGGCAAGCTATGCTTGGTGCCGCTGGGGGGCGGGTCCGTGGGGGTTCAGTCCACTCATCCAATTGGGGCGGGCTTCCCTGCTGGTGTATTGGGTGCACATTGAATTCGTATATGGACGCTTATCGATCTTGCCCAAACACAGCCAGAGCATCAAGATGGCGTCTGCCGGCTTGCTTGTCATTTTTCTAGCAATGCTCGCCCTGGCTTTCCTTCGGACACGCTGGAAGGGGCGCGGAGCTGAGGTTCTGGCATGGGTTCGGAGGCGTCCAGCACCGGCGAATTGAAGGATGGGCACGCGTAAGGCTTAGAGGCGAGCCATCATGCAGGGGGCGACGGAATTCAAGCGGAATCCGGTGGATGTTGAAACTGCTTGGCGAAGCGGACGACCTCCCGCTCCGCCCACCGGCCATCATAAGTGGAGTCGCCGTCGCCCTCTCCCACGAATGCACAATGACCACCGTCTTCCGTTTCGACGTACGTGATGTTGCGATTGGAAAGAAGTGCCTGGCGAGTTTCCGGCAAGATTCTGATGAAGGGATCGTTGGCCGCATGGATTACCAGAGCGGGACGTGCAATGCGATCGATCACGTTGGCAGCCGCCGCACGAGCATAATAATCGTCGGCTCCAGTGAAACCGCAGTAGTAGGCGGTCACGCGGTCGTCGAAGTCTCTGAGCGTCCTGACGCCACGCAGGCGGGACACCTCAAAACTTTCAGGAAACAGCCGCGCCTTCAGCCGAAAGCGCCGGAACAATTGCACCAGGAAATAGTATTCGTAGATCCGGTTAGCGGGCTCATGCAGCGCGTCCGCGCCAGCCGCCAGATTGATGGCCGGACAAACCGCTGCCACTCCGCGAAATTCTGAAGGGCCATCGCTGCCCCACTCCCCCGCAAGTTTCAGAACGAGATTGCCCCCCATGGAAAAACCAACGAGCACGAACCCTGTAATTCCATCCTGTTCGATGATGTTGCGCGCTACGGCGGCCACGTCCTCCGACCGGCCGGAGTTGTAAAGCGTGGGCGCGCAGTGGTCCATGCCGCCGCAGTTGCGCTGGTTCATGCGCACCACGTTTATGCCCGCAGACAAGCCGTTCGCCGCCACTCCCAGCATGTATTGCGATTCGCTCGATCCCTCCAGTCCGTGGACAACAATCACAGTCAATGCGCTGCGCCGCTGCTTCTGCCAATGACAATGGCAGAGCACGGAGATGCCGGGCTCCACCTCGATCAGACGTTTTTCGGCAGGTGGCAGGGCAATGCGGCGCGACAGAAAGAAGGCGGCGAGAGTTTGCATGTGCCCACCTCGCAGCCAGCGGCGTGGACGGAAGATGTGCTGGGCGAAAGCTGGCCCGTTTTCGATCAAGCCGTCCTCAAGTTTCCGACGACGGAGATGGCAAGACCCACCGCTCCAGTTTGCGAAGTTCCCACAAAGCGATTCTAATAGGAGAGGTTCGCTACACGGGAAGGATCCAGATGCCGATTTTTGAATATATCTGCCAGGAATGTCAGCACGAGTTTGAAACCTTGGTTTTTGGCCGCGACAAGGCGAAGTGTCCCAAATGCGAGAGCAAGAAATTGAGCCCTCAGCTTAGCGTTTTTGCCGTCTCGGCCAAGGGCTCCTCTGCTACGTCCGCCCCGGGGGGAGGCTGCGGATCCTGCGGCGATCCTCGTGGGCCTGGCGCGTGCTCGCTTGGAGATATGGACTGAAAAGAGCCTGGATACCCGCTGAATCTTGGGGCGGCTTCCGCTGTCCGGGCGGCAAACTTTGGGAACTTTTCCCACGTGACTGAGGGTACCTTTGTTTCTTTTCCGTGCCCGCCTACGATCCCTTGACCTCGCATGGAGGCCAAGGAGCATCGAAATGGACCGGCGCCAGCAGTCGCGTGTATTCGTAGATCTTCCTGTCCAAATCTGGGGCATGGATAGTTTTGCTCGCCCATTTATGCAGCCGGCCAGCCTGCGCACCATTAGCCGGCACGGCGCAACTCTGCAGTGTGTGGATGCCCGCTTGAGGCCAGGAGACCTGCTGGACGTTCTCTACGAAGGGACGAAAGCTCAGTTTCGCATCGTATGGTGCGGCAAGCCGGGAACAGAAATGGCAGGGGAAGTGGGACTGGAGAAGCTCTCCGCGGAGGTCATGCTTTGGGATGTCGATCCGCTGCGTTGCGCAGCCGCGGTGGGACAAGGCTGATACTCAGCTCCCTGCTATTCGCTTTACCCTCGGAGAGGGTTGATCAAGGGAAGAGGATGGGGAGGGCGGGAGAGAGCTGTCACCCGAGCGGAAACGGGATTGTTCCAATATAGGGGCGCATGGGCAGCGAAGGCAAGAAGAAAACGCCGGGCGAGCACAAATTCGAATAAAGATGCACGATCTTTCACACTTGGTGCATCCAGATCGCAGGAAGGTTGCAAGTTCCAGCAACCTGGCTAACTTGAGAGCTTCCTTTCCCGCCAAATGAAACCGTCCATCGATTTGGAAATCACCTACAGGAGCACTCCGAAGCTGTAAACTCGCAGAGATGCTGGTAAAGATTCTTGGGTCGGCGGCGGGAGGCGCTTTCCCTCAATGGAATTGCGCCTGCAGCAATTGCCGAGAGGTGAGAGCAGGCACATTCCATGGCAAGCCGCGCACGCAAACGCAGATTGCGCTCACCGAGGAGCGCCGCTTGTGGTTCTTGCTGGGCGCATCTCCGGACCTTCGCGCGCAGATCGAAGGCACGCCCGAATTGCATCCGCGACAGGGCATGCGCCATTCGCCGATTGCCGGCGTAGCGCTCGCCAATGCCGATCTCGATCATGTTCTGGGACTCCTTTTGCTGCGTGAACTCCAGCCGCTGCGCGTCCATGCCACTGCTTCGGTTCGCCGTATTCTCCGCGAGGATAATTCGATGTTCGGCATGCTGCATCGTACTCCGGATCAAACCGTATGGACTGATTTTGAATCCGGAAAAGAATTTTCTTTGTGCGATGCTCAAGGCGAGGATTTCGGTCTCCGCTGCCGCCCGTGGTCCTTGAGTACTCACTATCCCGCCTATGTGGCCGCAGAACGCCAGTCGCAACTTTCTGCGGGCGAGGCGTCCCTGGGCTTTTTCATCCATTCGAATTCCGGCTCGCGATTAGCCTATCTGCCGGCCGTGCCAAAGGTCGACGACGCATTACTGGCGGAGCTCGATGCGAGCGACGTCCTGCTTTTCGATGGCACATTCTGGAGCAACGACGAACTCATTCACGTGAAAGGCAGCGAGAAAGCCGGGCAAACCGCGCAGCAGATGGGCCATCTTGCGGTCGAAGAGACACTGGCGAGGTTGGCGGGAGTGCGCCACCCGCGTAAAATATTTATACACATCAATAACACCAATCCCATGCTGGACGAGACCAGCGCCCAATATCGCCAGGTGCGGGACGCGGGCTGGGATGTGGCGGAGGACGGATGGCAGTTCAAAATGTAGGAAACAGCACCGCATCGCCAACCGGCCATTTGCTTTCCTTCGAGGAGCTACGGGCGGTCTTACAAGCCACGGGCGAGGAGCGCTATCATCACAATCATCCTTTCCATTTGTTGATGCACGAGGGCAAGCTCAGTCGCGGACAGCTTCAGGCTTGGGCATTGAATCGCTATTACTATCAAAGCATCATTCCGATTAAGGACTCGATCATTCTTTCGCGCGGTCCGGATCCAGTTTTTCGCCGCGCCTGGCGCAAGCGGGTAGTCGATCACGATGGCGACGCGACCAGCGAAGGCGGCATCAAACGCTGGATAAAATTGGCAGAAGCCACGGGACTCGATTCCGGCGAGGTTCGCGCCTGCAAAGGCATTCTTCCCGCCTCCCGGTTCGCGGTGAATGAGTATCTGAACATCGTTCGCAGCCGGTCTCTCCTGGAAGCGGTGGCTTCCTCGCTCACAGAATTATTCTCGGCCAAGCTGATCACCTTGCGCGTGGAAAAGCTTCGCCAACATTATCCCTGGCTGGCGGGCGGTCTGGATTATTTTGAGGCCCGACTGTATCAAGCGCCTGAAGATTCGCAATTCGCGGTGACCTACGTATACGACAACGCGAAGACCCGACCCGAGCAGGAACTGGCGATCCAGGCCTTGCGTGACAAGTGCGATATTTTGTGGGCGCAACTCGACGCACTCTACTTCGCCTACGTTCAACCCGGGTGGCCGCCGCCCGGGGCGTTTCGCATCGAGGGCAGATAGCATGAGGTCCGTTAATCACTCTGTCATTCCGACCGAAGCGGAGCGAAGCGAGCGAAGTGGAGGAACCTGCATTTGCGTGAAGCTCCACTGCAGCTTGCGTCTATCTACTTCCGGGAAACCTTAGCCATGCCTCCTCCCGAAGATACCAGTCAGCCGCGCCTCGCCACCGGTTGCCGCTGGGGCCCAGAAAACAAGGCTGGCAACGAACGAGTGCGGGTGGTGCTGTTCCCCGAAGGCGCGATTCGTCTGCAAGGAACGGGCTTGCAGGTCCTGGGATGTTGCGACGGTCAGCGCACGTTCGGCCAGATCATCCAGGAATTGCAGGCCCAGTTCAGCGTCGCCGATCCGGCGAAGATTCGCGACGACATCAGCCAGTTTCTCGAACAGCTGCAGCACAAGCGGATCGTGGATTACTAGATGAAGGATTCAGCAGCGCAGATGGTCCCCAACCCGCTCGCACTCATCGCCGAAGTCACGCACCGTTGCCCCTTGCACTGCGTCTACTGCTCCAATCCGCTGGAGCTTTCTGGGGTAAGTTCGGAGCTTTCCACCGATCAATGGATCGATGTCTTCGAGCAGGCGGGTAAGTTGGGGACGCTGCACGCGCACTTTACCGGGGGTGAACCGCTGGTGCGTCCCGATCTGTCGAGGCTCATCGCGGGCGCGCGCGCCGCGGACCTCTACACCAATCTCATCACCTCTGGCGTCGGGCTGAGCGAAACGCGATTGCAAGCGTTCGTGGATGCCGGCCTCGATCACATTCAAATCAGTTTTCAGGATTCACGGGAAGGCGCGGCAAACTGGATTGCGGGAGCCAAGGCGCACGCGCACAAGATTGAATTGTCGCGCCTCATCCGGCGTCACAAAATCGCATTCACGGCAAATCTCGTCATACACCGGCAGAACATCGATCACCTCGAAGAGATGATTTCCTTCATCGAGCAACTTGCTCCCGAACGCATGGAGATCGCCCACACGCAATATTACGGATGGGCGTTGAAAAATCGCGCCGCACTTTTGCCAACGCGCGCGCAGCTCGATAAATCCGTGGAAGTAGTAGCGGCCGCGGAAAAACGCCTCGCCGGACGCATACGCATCGATTCGGTGGTCCCCGATTACTACGCGCGTTTTCCCAAGGCCTGCATGGGCGGATGGGGAAGAAGATTGATGCTCATCAATCCATCCGGAAAAGTTTTGCCCTGTCACGCGGCGGAAGTGATTCCCGGCATGGCGTTCGAAAACACACGGGAGAGGAGTCTGGAGTTCATCTGGCAGCAGTCCTCCTCGTTCCAGCGTTTTCGCGGAGAGGAATGGATGCCCGAACCGTGCCGCAGTTGCGATCGTCGCGCGGACGACTTTGGGGGATGCCGCTGCCAGGCGCTGCTGCTCACCGGCGACACGACTGCTACGGATCCTGCCTGCTCGCTCGCGCCCGCGCACCCCATCGTCGAAGAAGCATTGGCCGAAGCCAACTCCAGCGCTGCAGTTTCTCAGCCGGTTTCCGCCTCATCGTTCGTCCAGTTGCAACTCTGTGCGGGTGAGCTTTGGAGCTACCGGACGAATCCTGAATAAGTACGCAGGAGGCAAACCATCCCCACAGAAGGCCGAGAGCGCACAGGTTGATTCTTGATGTCTTCTTACCAGCGTACGCCGACTGTGATAGGGCGCACGTCCGTGGTGGTGCCGTTGCCCGATCCATGGGTAAGGCGATACTCCGCGTAAATCTCCACGCCACTCGGCATCTTGCGCGTAATACCACCTCCCACGTTGTAGCCGAAGTGATTCTGGCTGGAATTGACGAAGCTGCCGCTGAGAGGGAGGCTCACGGTAGGACATGCACCCCACCAGTCAAAGAACGCATTGCAAGATGAGCCAGGAACGGCCGTGTCCGAGTTCAAGGTTCCAAAGCGATGATAATAGCCGGGCCCGAACAAAACATATCCCCCATAGGTCTTGGTTACGGAAACGTTAATGATGGGGTCGAGGGTAAAGGCAAAAAGATAGCTCGAGGCGCTTCCGGCCTGGGCGAGTTGCAGGGACGAATCGCGAAGGGGCAGATTGGCAAAGATAAAATCGGCGCGCAATCCTAAATATTTGCTTCCGTTGCGAGCGATGCCGGCCGTGCCCACGACGCCCCCTCCTCTCACGAAAGTGCGGGTTGTGCCACTATCCACATTGGCGCCGGCGCCCACATTGTAGCTCCAGTTCTTGTAGTCATGGGGCTTCGCCTTTCGCCGCGAAGAAGAAGACTCTTCCTCGGAGGCTTCCTGGTCACTCGAAGAGGGCTGAGCAGTTGGTTGCTGACTGGAAGGTTGCTGTGCGGCGGGTTGCTGTGCGGCGGGTTGTTGCGCAGCAGGTTGTTGCGGAGTAGAGGCCGGAGATGACGGAGATGACGGAGATTCTCCAGACGGCGTCGCTTGGGCAAACCCTAGTCCTCCCAGTATGGTTGTAAGAATCAGCAGCGACAGCACACTGGCAGTGGCGAACTTTCCAATCATCCATTCTCCTCCCGTAACCGGGCGTGGCGGCGGACCGTAGCGCCCGGCGTGAAAGGCGCTGCTGGTAAAGACTCCGCTTGTGATTCCTCGCAGGAAGGCATTGCCTTGTTTGCGGCGGGATCGCATTATATTACCAACTTTGATGCTGATTCTGCCGCGCAAGCCGCCTGACCGAACTGCTGTAACCATTCACGATGCTTCGAGGAACTTTTCTCACTTGATGCGTAGCGGGCATTGATGCTCGCTTTCCACTTCGCGCGGGCTCCGGTCCCACGTATTATGAACATGATCTTTCGCGCTCGAGAATAGCCTTGACGAAAACTCCGCCAGCCAGGCCGCCTGCGACCTCTTCCATTTCCAAAAGGAAAACCTCTGCGCACCGCGTGGCGCTAGTCGGTTTCGGAACCGTGGGGCGCGCCGTGGCCAAGATTCTCTGCGAGCACAGCGATGGATTACTCCGACTGACGCATATCTGCAACCGCAACGTCGAACGCAAGAAGCAGTCCTGGGTGCCGGCGGAGGTGATCTGGACGGACGACTTCCAAGCCATTCTCAACTCCGACGTCGAGATCGTGATCGAGTTGATCGGCGGATTGACTTCGGCGCAGGAGTTGGTGCGAGGCGCTTTAAATGCCGGCAAATCGGTGGTCACGGCGAATAAGCAACTCATTGCGCGTGATGGCCCGGACTTGCTGCAATTGGCGAGCGCGAACCGCTGCCAGCTTGAGTTTGGAGCATCCGTCGCCGGTGGCGTTCCAGTGCTTCCGGCCCTGCGTACCGGCTTATGCGGCGATCGGCTGCACGGCATTGCGGGCATACTGAACGGAACCTGCAACTACATCCTCAGCCGTATTGAAACCGATCGCATTCCTTTCAGTGAAGCTCTGGAGGAGGCGCAGGCCAGGGGCTATGCCGAAGCGGATGCCAGCGAAGATCTGGATGGCGGCGACGCTCGCGCCAAACTATCCATCCTCGCGCTGGCCGGGCTTCAAGTGCGGGTATCTCCGGGGGATATTCGCGCCCGAACCATTCGCGGTATCGACGCGATGGATTTCGATTATGCCGCCGAATTGGGATGCACCATCCGTCAGATTTCGCGAGCTGACCTGAAGGGGACGACGCTGTTTGCCGAGGTGGGTCCCAGTCTCGTTCCGGCATCCTCGCCCTTCGGACGAGTGCAGCGGAATCTGAATCTGGTTTTGACATCGGGAGAATATGGCGGGGACGTGGCTTTTCTGGGAGCGGGCGCAGGAGGGAATCCCACCGCCGTAGCAGTGGTTTCAGACTTGAGGTTCGTAGCGGAAAGCCTTTCGGCAGGACCGCGGGCGCATCGTCCCTTGCAACTGGCTACGCCCAAACTGAGCTGTGACTTTGAAACACCCTGGTACTTGAGATTTGTAGTGAACGACCAGCCCGGCATTATTGCGGGTTTGGCGTCGATCCTCTCCGCTCATCAACTGAATATTGATGCAGTCCTGCAAAAGCCGGGCTTTGATAAGAACGCGCTGCCATTCGTGATCACGCTGGAACCTTGCCGCGACGCGCAACTGCATCCAGCGCTGCAAGAAATGTCCGAGTTGTCGTTTGCCTTACGACCGTGCCTATGCTTACCAATCTTGCCTTAGCGGAGTCGTCCCTTACTTCCAGAACGGATTTTTCAATCCGGCCGGCGCGAACGCGCTGTCCACCTTCGCTTCTGTACCACTATTGTCAGAGATTTTTTCGTCGAGCAATCGGGACGATGGTGCATTCAACTCCTCGGGAGCGTATGGCGGCATCGGGGAAGCAGGATGTTTTGATTCCATGGGGGAACCTCCTAGGATTTGTACGAACCAAGTCCATTGGAACACCGAACCGACGATTGCTGGTCCGCAAAATCGTGATGATCCGCATCGAAAAACCCGCAGAGCGGAGTTTCCCCGATTTTGGCAAGTTTCGAGCCTTCTTCCAAAACTGTTACGATGTCTCTTCAAGTTACTTGGAGAAATCATAAGCTCGTAAGGGAAGACCTTCGATGAAATATCGTAAGTTGGGGCGGGCCGGTTTCGAAGTCAGTGACATTGCCTACGGCTTGTGGGGCATGAGTGGCTGGAGCGGTTCCGACGATCAGCAATCGCTGGATTCCCTACAACTTTCGGTCGACTCGGGTTGCAACTTCTTCGATACCGCCTGGGCTTATGGTGACGGCAAAAGTGATGGACTACTGGGCGAGACGCTGGCGCGCAACCCCAAGAAACGGCTGTATGCTGCCTCGAAAATTCCTCCAGCCAACGGGAGGTGGCCCGCCACTTCGCGATATAAATATAGCGAGGTTTTTAGCGCGGCACACGTCCTTAAGTACGCGGACTTGATTCGTAAGAAACTCCGCGTTGACTCGATCGACGTGTTGCAGTTCCATGTTTGGAATGACAGTTGGACGGATGATCCGGAATTTCGTTCTACTGTGGAAAAACTCAAGGATGGCGGCTGGATTCGCCACTTCGGCCTCAGCCTGAACCGTTGGGAACCGGAGAATGGCGTCAAGGCTCTACGAACGGGGCTTGTTGACGTGGTGCAGGTAATTTATAACATCTTCGATCAAGCGCCGGAGGACGAATTGTTCCCTCTCTGCCAAGAATTGAAGGTTGGGGTGATCGCACGCGTGCCGTTGGATGAGGGCAGCCTAGGCGGCAAGATGACACTTGAGACGCGCTTCCCGAAGACCGATTGGCGCTCCGGCTATTTTGGCCCGGAAAATTTAGCGGACACGATCGATCGGGTGGAGAAGCTGAATAAAATCCTGCCAGCCGGCATGACGCTCCCCGAAATGTCGCTGCGCTTTATTCTGTCTCATCCCGCAGTGAGCACCACGATTGTCGGCATGCGCAGCCCGGAGCATGTGCGCCAGAACGTCGCCGCCAGTGATGCTGGGCCGCTCGACTCCGGCCTGCTCGCTGAATTGAAAAAACATCGCTGGGACCGCAAGCCGCAGCGCTGGTCGGATTAATTTCGGTACGCACCCGTTTCACGGAGGCGGGGATCTACAATTTTTGGCAGCAGCTAGCACCACAATCACGAAGTACACTCTCTTCTCAGTTGCGCGTAACCATGAGAATTTATTCACCTCCGTGCCTACTTAACTTCCTGCTCAACCTGGCCTTGTTCTTCCCTTCTGCTTACGCCCCCGGTCCACGCTCAGAATCCGCGAGGGTCGTTGCGCGGCACGGTTCAGGACGCGACGGGCGCACGCATCTCTTCCGCCAAAATTGTCGTTCAGCTGTCGAGCTCCTCCGTACAACGTGAGGCCAGCAGCGAAGACCGTGGCGAATTTCGCCTGGATGACGGTGAGGACGTTACGGACCGCTTCGTTCTCGCCGGGACTCTGCATATTCCCGGCGGAATCGAATTGACGACGATCACACAGGCGGAAAGCGCACGTCCTTTCACCATTACGACTGCCACGAACACTGGGCGCATTTCGGTAAACGGAGTGCCCGAAAGCTTGGACGAGGTCCGCGGCACGCCCTACATTCAGACGGATCTGCGGGTGAGCCGACCTTTCCGGCTGGGCGAACGTTGGGATGTGCGGCCATTCGTCGAGTTCTTCAATCTCTTCAGCCGCAACAACCCGGGTGCGAATTACGTTACAAATATTGCCTTGCTTCCGGTTCCGTCCGGGCAAGCGCAGCTCGGCAACATTACCGATATCTGCACGAATGCGGCCTGCACTGCCACGGAGCCCATCACCAGCATCAATCAGTTGCGCATGCCCGGGGGAGCTTTAGGAGATTTCTTCGGACCGGGGACTACCGTGGGCATTCCGTTCGCCGCGCAGCTGGGCGTGCGGGTGGCATTCTAGCGATCACTCGTAAATGGGCTCCAGCGGTGGCTCTTCGCAAGCTCAAAGGCGGCAACAACTGTGCGATCGCGGGCGGCTAAGTTTCGTTGTCGGCGCCAATTTCCGCAGACATGGACTTTGGTGTAGTTGTGCAAGCCGAATCTCGGTGGGAGAATCGCGATGCTTAGTCTTTTTGCCGCCGAGGAGATGACCCATCATGAAACGCTTCGCGCTGCGCTTCTACCTATCGTTGCTGCTGTTTACCGTCGTAACCAATGCTCAAGATAAACCGGCCTCCAGTGACGAATCGGCTGTCGTTCAAACCACCGTCCGGAACTACATCGAAGCGTATTACTCGGGCGACGCTTCTCGCATGCAGCAAACCCTGCACCCACATTATTTGAAGCATATGATTCACGGCGATATTCCGATCCGGGAGAGAACTGGCTCCCAGATGGTGCAGGAGGTACGCTCGCACGGCCCCGCCGATCTTCCGCCAGAGCAGAAGACGGAACAGATCAGCGTGCTGGATATTGCGGAAGACATGGCGTGCGCCAAGCTGGTCACTCCACACTGGGTGGACTACATGACGCTTTCAAAATTGGATGGGCAGTGGAAGATTCTCTCGGTGGTGCAGCGTATCGACGACTAAAGCGTGAGCGAGAGAGAAGATCAGAAGATCTGGGGTGGGAAACGGGAATCGAACCCGCAACCGTCGGAGCCACAGTCCGGTGCTCTGCCAGTTGAGCTATTCCCACCACCACGCTGATTATAGCAATTGCCGTTCGCAGATGTCAGAATCGCTTTCCCGGGAACGTGCAGTGTCTTCGACTGGTTGACAAGGTGCGAAGTGCTCAGCGATAAGTCGACAGCACATGCTGCCAAGCACATGAAACACCGTCGAGAAGGACAGGCAGAAGTACGAAAAAGAAAAGGTATCAAGAATTCCCGAGAGCAGGAGATTGAAACGAACATACAGCTTCTGAAGCTTGGATTGCGGGACGGGACTGGCAAATTCTACGCTCACAGTACCTGGGGCGAATTTCGTACGGCTGCAATTTGTCCCGCTTCACCACGAACGGTCCGGGCACAACAAGTTATCCTCGGCCCACGCCAACGTATTCAAACCCCATGGCGCGCAAGCGGGTAGAATCCAGCAGGTTTTTGGTGTCAACGATGATGGGCTTCTTCAGCAAATGTTTGATGCGTTCAAAATCGAGAGCACGGAATTCGGGCCATGCTGTGCCCACGACCAGCGCATCCATGCCCTCGGCGGCCGCGTAAGCCGAGTCGCAGTAACGCACCGATCCGTTAAGGCGTGTCTTGGCATCGGAAAGCGCCACCGGATCATAAGCCCGCACGCGCGCGCCCTTCGCAACCAAAGTTTCCGCCAGTCGCACCGCCGAGGAACCCGCCACGGAGTTCGTATTCGGCTTGAAGGCCAGACCTAGAATTCCTAAATCTTTATTCTCGACTGAATTCAGAACCATCGCGATCTTATCGACCAGGCGATCCGCCAGCGTGTGGTTGACGTCACGAGCCGCGCCCAGCACTTTCAGCGGAACGCCATTGTCCTGCGCCAATTGCGCCAGCGAATCCATGTCCGACTCGGCAAACACGCCGCCCATGCCTGCTCCTGGCTGCAGGCAGCGTGGAGCGATCTTTTTATCGAGCCCGAGAGCGAGCGCAAGGTTTACGGCGTCTGCTCCGACGCGCTCGCAAAGCGCGGCCACTTCGTTAATGAAGGAAATCTTGGTTGCCACAAAGGCCGTCGCAGCCTCACGCACCAGTTCGGCTGTGGCCTGGTTGGTGACGATTACCGGAACTCCGCGCATCACCAGGGGATGGAAAATCTGTTTGAGTACATGCACGGCTTCGTTGGAAGTGGAGCCCAAAATCAGGCGATCCGGCCAGTTGAAGTCTTCCACGGCGCAACCGTCGGTAAAAAACATGGGCTGGGAGACGATGGTTCCATGAAGACCCGCGTCCTTCAAGCACTTTTCCAAGGCGGCAGCCGTACCAACCGCAACTGGGGTGACGATGGTGAGAATGGGAGGCTTCGGCGCCATCCGGGCGATGCGCATCACCACGTCGTTAAGATGTTCGGCTCCATCCTCCGCCAGGAAAATTACTTGCGCCTTGCGCGCAAAAGATTCAACGTCAGTGGAATAGGCAAGCCGTCCAGCGCGTACATTTCGCCGGATAATCTCTTTCAGGTTCTTCTCGAAGAAAGGAATATTGCCCTGCGCCATCTCGACCATGCGCGATCGATCGGGATGACAGCAGGAAACGGGAGTGCCAAAATCTGCCAGGCAGGCCGAAATCACCGTACCCAAGAATCCCGAACCGTAGACTCCAATCTGCATTTTGGCTCCTGGCGCTATGGAAGCCACGCCGTAAGCGGCTGCCGGCGCGGATATCGTAGTTCCCTGTCTTCTGTTTACAGCGCACCTAACAGTGGCGCAACGCACGGGAGGGAATGTACCAGGGGCCATGATGGCAGAGCGGGGGTAACGTATCCGAAGGTAATCAGCCGGAGGGTAGGGCCAGAGCGATTCTACGGCCGAACCAAATTACAACCAGATCACGGAGAAACCAGGGAGCCGCCGAGAGGAACGGGAGCCAAATCAATCCATTGGTTCGGCGCCTCTTCCCGCACAAAGGTAAGCCGATCAAGCAGGACGCGGCGGGTACCGGAATACTGCTTCCAGCGTTCCCGGGCGATCTCTAGAGCTTGCTCGGCCATTTGTTCAGTCGGCATTTTCACGACGGTCAAGTGAGGCGTATAGGGCCACTCTTCTGCAAAAGCCAACGCCTGAGTGTTCAATTGATCGTGCAGCTCCTCCAGCCGCGACCCGGCGCGAGCCACGCGAATGTAAACCGTTGGGGTAGTTGGAATAAAGCTGTTCATCTCGCCGAGCGTTACTTCAAAGGGTTCAGCCTGGCCGCAGATTCCCGCCAGTATCTGCAGCGCCGCCTGCTCCGTTCCTTGCAGAGGCCGCGGCGGCAGGAACGTGATGTGGGCAGCGAGATGGGGCAGCGCGGGATGCAGTTCCCGCCGGAGGTTCTCGACGAACTCTCCCACTGGACTTTTGACGTACGCGACCAACGCATACCGCGGGCTCGGCATATACAGGGAAAAATTATAGCGCGTTCTGTCGTCTATAATCGGAAGAGTCGTTGATTCAGATGAGTCATCGATTCAAATGAGTAAAGAGTGTTGACTGTCGGGGCGTAGCGCAGCCTGGTAGCGCACCTGCCTTGGGCGCAGAAAAAGTCCTTCCAACGCGTCTATCTCGCATCTTGATTTTTATTCTTTTCAATAATTTGGGGAATCTGCTTCTCGTTCAAAGTGAACCCAAATGGCTCGAACACGGTCGATAAGTGCACGGTTGGGGCACGGGGGCGTACACCTGCTTTTGGGCCGGCCTACGCCACGGCGTGTTCGAGGCTCTCGACGTGATTACGTAGTGTGTTCCAACCCCTCGCGTCATTTCCTGTCTCCAGGAAATTCGACGTCGAGAGGTGGATCAGACGTTCGCCTCCTACATCCCACGGAGCTGTGAGTTGGAACATGACTGCGACAATGCGTGGGTGCATTTCCCGGAAGCGCTTGAGACCCCATTGCTCAGTGTGTTCATCGAGCATTTCAGCAAGGGCCTCGCCGATGACCTGCTTCCCCATGCCCGCCGGCGCATAGCATCCGAGATTGCCCTTCGTAAACACCCGGCTTAGCGAAATCGCGATGATGCCGTAGTCGTTTTCGCTGTCGGGCTTGTTCAATTCCTTCGCCAACTGGGAAGCAGCATCCCCTATGTTTTTGCGAACGCTGTTCTCCGAGAACGGGCGCTTGCACTCGGTCTGGAACAAGGCCACAGCTGCACGAAGTTTGATATCGGGCTCTCCCAATTCAACCACGCTCCCCGCATTCTTCCAGTCTGCCGCAAGCGACAGCTCGAACATCGTGTTGCGAGCTTCACTGTTTTTCGGCTGTTCATTGAATGGCGAGATCGGGCCACACAAGGCGCGCATCAGCTTCGCCTTGAGGGCAGGCGATGAATCGCTGTCGAAGGCCTCGACGATTTCATGAATTTCCATAGCCTCGAAAAGACCGTCCATGTAGTTACTGATATGCACGCGGGCGCCGCCCCGTTCGACAATCTCCCGTTGTTCCTTCGCTCTTTGCACCATCTGAACGGCCTGGTGCCAACGGTCGCTCTTTGGCTCAATGCCCAAAGATCTCAGCCACGGGTCGAGCCTATTCAAGGACTTCAGCACCGCATCAAAGGTGGCGACCTTCATATCAGTTTCCCTCCTCGCCAACGACTTCCATCCGCAAACACAAAGGGCCTGCGCACCATGGGTTCCGAAGAATCCATCATGCGCGGGCATCATGCGCGGGCCCTTAGTTTGAAGAGGAAGAGGTCGAACTCTTGATATTGCCGCGACTATTCGCCGGGCGGCTCAAAATCGCAGCGAACTTTTATTTTACACCCGAATTGAGAGATGTCGGCCATCGTCCTGCGAGCGACTGGGACTGAGAACACGACTGTGATTTTTCATAATGAGTTCATACCGGCGGATGCCGCGAACGTATTCGGTTGCACCTGCATCTTGGCCAACTCAGCCCGTATTGAGGCGTTCCATTTGTCAGGCTTGCTGATCTCAGGCTTGGGCTTGGCATATGAGGGAGCAACACCTGCCAGCTTGTATTCGCGCCTCCTTTGTTGATACGCAGCCCTCCTCTTAAACGCCATATGGTCGAGCGCCAATTCAACCGGGTCAGGCAGTGGTTCAAGGCCTTCGACGTTCCAGCGCAGTGTGCCCGTGTACCGGCACAACTTGCCGGGACGAACAAACTTCTTGAAGTACCTGGCCAATTCGTCATAAGGCGTTGTCCAATGCCTTGGCATATCCAACAATCTGCCTCTGAGTCGATGGAGCGCCATCGACACAGCTGGCCGTGCCTGCTCGCTTGCGACCTCAATTTGACTGAGTAGACTCGGGTAACGTGCGACCCATATCAAGCCAGCTTTGAGGTGCTTGTCGATTTCAAGAAATTGCGGCGCCACAGCGCCGATTCTGAAGTGCTGTTTGGAAACCATCGCCAGCACTCCCCGGATCCCGTTGGGCAGCAACGTCACCGGTCCGGTTGGTACTCCACAAATGAGATGCAACGGTGAATCTATCGCGATCTCATCAGAGGCGGTGAAGCACATGCCATCTTTGAAACGCATTTCCCGGCAGATCGCCTGCGCTGTTTCTCCACCTTCCGTGGTTCCAGCGTGAATTATGTACTTGCGAAACGTGCGCCTGAAATATTCCCTGTAGGGCGGCCGGTTCTGGAACTCACTAAGTAGGAGTCCGTCGACGAGTAGTCCCGAAGGCACCGGAATATTCCCGCACATCAAGATCCGGGCCAAATATTTCAGATTCTTGTCGGCGGAGAGAACCAGTTCATGGCCGCTGAATGGGACCTCGAATATCCATCGGCCCCGGTCGAGCGTCATTTTTGCATCGAACGGGACTTCGCCCAGTTCTGTCATCCATGCTGACTGTCCGAGATCATTAAATGTGTACCGACCATTTTCCAAAACGAACAATCTTGAAAAACTCTCCGCCATTCTCGGCGCCATCTGGCGGGTCAGCATTTTCATCCAGCGTTCAATTCGCTTGCGCACGGCTTCTGCATAGCTATCCGCACAACTTCTGCCTGAACCGCTGAGAGTCGCCTCGCCAGCCATTCCAGTCTGTTCCAATTTGACCTTGGCAGCTAGCGACGTTGTGCGTGCGCTGATCAAATCGTGCGCGTCACGCCAACCAGCCAAACGAAAATCAAAGGGCCCTAAGAAAACTCCTCTAAATTGCAGAACCCAACGGTTATCCGGCTTCGGAAGCTGCAGCAGCACGTTGGGCACATTTGCAATCCTTAGATGGAGCCACTCGGGAATCTCACTGCTCTCAATCCAGCCAGCGGCCCCCTTTATGAGATCGTCTGCCCAGTCGCGTGCAACAAAAGGCGAGTCTGGCCTCTGATCCCTAAACCATTCGTGCGAAAGTTTCCTATACTGCTCAGCTGGGTCGAATGATGGTTGCGTACCCATTCTCGATGTACCTGTTACACGCTCTGAGCTAGCTGCCCATCATGCTGGCAACACTCGCGGAGTGTACCCTTCCTTGATTTTAAGCACTTTGGCCTGATCACCCTCGAAAACTTTCGTTACCGCGGTGACGAGGCCGGCAACTTGTGCTTTCATAGATAGCCGGACGCGGAACGGCCGATTTGTAACATTCGTCCCTCAGCTCTGGAAAACTCCTCCTCAGGCAATCCGGAACTGTTTCTCACTCCGTTCGCGACCAGCCGCCATTCGCCTATTCTCGCGATCTGGATGACGCGACTATGAGCGAACCAGCCCGCTCCAAGGCAGAAAACAACGGATATTCAATGCGTCATATCAGTTGCAATATCGGCTACATATGGGTAAGATAATACCCATTATGGCTAGGACGGGACCATCTCTGCTACCTCGCGTTTCTCGCCTCTTGCGAGGCTACGGGGAGAACTTGAAGCTGGCTCGCCTCCGTCGCAAATACTCGGCGGAAACAGTGGCCCAGCGTGCCGGCATTTCCCGAAAGACTTTGTCGAGAGTGGAAAAAGGAGATTCGGCAGTTGCACTCGGAATCTATGCCAGGGTGATGCAGGTGCTACGCCTCGAAGAGGATCTCGCGAAACTGGCCGTGGACGACCCCCTGGGTCGAAAATTGCAAGACACCGCCTTGTCGCCGAAACACCGCGCTCCAAAACGTCCGTCATCCTCGAGTCCATCAGTTGACAGCGCGAACAAGCCAAAGGAGACCTCCTAATGGCAGGTCTCGATACGGTCGAGGTATGCATCGATCTGGAGCGGTTTGGCCATCCAGTTCTCATGGGCCAACTGCATCGCCAGCAAAGCGGCTCGGGCGAAATCTTCTCCTTTGAATACGACCGCGCTTGGTTGGAACAACCCGAAGTCTTCTCCTTCGATCCGGACCTTGCCCTGGCAGCCGGTCCTCAGTACCCCGCGCCGCAGCGCAAGAACTTTGGCATATTCCTCGATTCAGCACCGGACCGCTGGGGCAGGGTGCTCATGCAGCGCCGCGAAAACGCTCGCGCGCGCCGAGAAAAACGCAAACCCCGAGCCCTGACTGAATGGGATTTCCTCCTCGGCGTTCACGACGAAACTCGCTTGGGTTCATTGCGTTTTCGAGAGTCAAGCAAAACACCATTCATCGACAGCGACGCGCAATTTGCGGCCCCGCCCTTGACTTCCCTGCGCGAGCTGCAGGCCACCAGTCTTCAGTTCGAAAAGCATATCGACGACGAAGACAATCCCCTCTACGAAAAATGGCTAACGCAACTGTTCGCGCCAGGATCTTCCCTGGGAGGTGCCCGGCCGAAAGCATCCGTGCGGGATGAAGCCGGGACATTATGCATAGCAAAGTTCCCCAGCAGAAACGACACTCGAGATATGGGCGGATGGGAACTGGTCGCTCACAGCCTGGCGAGAAAAGCGGGGATCACGGTCCCCGATGCCAGGCCCCTCCGCTTCGCTGAGAGTCCCTATACCACGTTTCTGGTGAAGCGTTTCG